>JBJETA010000156.1:0-30483 GCA_051883075.1 Anaerovoracaceae bacterium | reverse complement strand
TACAAAGAAAACAGGGAGGTGGTTTGGAATATGGAACAGAATATAGGTATTATTCACCAGATTATCGGACCGGTTATAGATATAAAATTTTCAGCCGATAATATCCCGGAACTGCTTAATGCCATCATTATTAAGCATGACGGCAAGGATATTGTTGCTGAGGTAGCTCAGCACGTTGGTGATGACATAGTTAAGTGTATTGCTTTGTCGGCTACCGATGGTTTAAGAAGAGGGATGGAGGCTATAGATACAGGCGGTCCTATCAAGGTGCCTGTAGGTAAAGAAGTTCTTGGAAGACTGTTCAATGTTATCGGTGAGCCGATTGATGAAAAGGGTCCTGTGGAAACAAGCGAAAAGCATTCCATACACAAGGAAGCTCCTTCTTTTGAAGAACAGGATACAAGTTCACAGATTTTCGAAACAGGTATCAAGGTTATTGACCTTATCGCACCATATACAAGAGGCGGTAAAGTAGGTCTGTTCGGAGGTGCCGGAGTAGGAAAAACTGTACTTATTCAGGAACTTATCAGCAACATCGCAAGAGAACACGGAGGTATTTCCGTATTTGCAGGTGTAGGAGAAAGAACAAGAGAAGGTAATGACCTGTACTATGAAATGATTGAATCAGGTGTTATCAATAAAACTGCCATGGTATTCGGACAGATGAATGAACCGCCGGGAGCAAGAATGAGAGTTGCCCTTACAGGTCTGACAATGGCTGAATACTTCAGAGACGTTGAAGGACAGGATGTACTTCTGTTTATTGATAATATCTTCAGATTTACTCAGGCGGGTTCTGAAGTATCCGCACTTCTGGGCCGTGTACCTTCAGCGGTAGGCTATCAGCCTACTCTTGCTACAGAAATGGGTGCATTGCAGGAAAGAATCACATCAACAAAGAAGGGCTCCATCACATCGGTACAGGCTATTTATGTACCTGCCGATGACCTGACAGACCCTGCTCCTGCTACAACTTTCGCCCATCTGGATGCAACTACGGTTCTTTCAAGAGCGATATCTTCACTGGGTATTTATCCTGCGGTTGACCCTCTTGAATCAAGTTCAAGAATTATGGACCCTAATATCGTAGGTGAAGAGCATTATGAAACAGCAAGAGGCGTTCAGGAAGTGCTGCAGAGATATAAAGACCTGCAGGACATTATTGCTATCCTGGGTATGGATGAATTGTCCGACTCAGATAAGCTTCTGGTTGCAAGAGCAAGAAAAATCCAGAGATTCCTGTCACAGCCGTTCAGCGTTGCGGAGCAGTTTACAGGTATGGAAGGAAAGTATGTTCCTTTAAAGGAAACTATCAGAAGCTTTAAGGAAATCCTTGAAGGAAAGCATGATGATATACCTGAATCCATGTTCCTGATGGCAGGAAGCATAGATGACGTTGTAGAAAAGTTTAATGCTTCAAAGAAATAGCTTTGAGGTAAGAAGGGAGAAAAGATATGGCTAAAAGTGTACTGCTTGAGGTTATAACGCCTTCTAAACTGTTCTATAAGGGTAAGGTTGAAATGGTTGTAGTCAGAACCTTTACAGGTGAAGAGGGCTATATGCCGGGGCATACCTGGGCGTGCAAGCTTCTTGATGTGGGTGTTTTAAAAATCCAGGAAGAAGGCGCGACTGAGTTTAAAAAGGCTGCTATTGCAGGCGGATATGTGGACGTTCGTGATAACATCATCATTTATACCGATGCCGCAGAGTGGGCAGAGGATATAGATTTTGAACGTGCGGCAAATCAGAAAAATATAATCGAAGAATGGCTTTCAACTCACAACGACAGAAATACTGACGAAAATGAGATTGTAAAGGCTAAAATTGCTCTGGCAAAACAGGCAACCAGAATGAATCTGGCTGAAAACGGAGCAAGATATAAAAGATAGAACTGGATAAATAAAGTACATCTGCAGTTTATACAACTGCCAGATGTACTTTTATTTTTTTGAAGTCGAAATATGTGGAAATTTGTAAAGATTCTGTTATAATAGTAACAAAGTATACAATATCCTAAGCAGATAAGGAGAAAAGCCTGTATGTTTAGAGAAGGAAGATATAGAAATAACAGAAAAAGAAGCTTTTTAGGTGCGGGAGCCATGGTACTTGTGTTTGCAGTGATTCTGTCCATGGTTATTCCTGCTTTTTTTATTCCTGCAAATGCGGAAACTGAGAAAAAGGAAAAGAAGATTGTAAGAGTAGGTTACTATATATGTCAGGGCTATCAGGAGTTTGACGAAAACGGGGTATACTCGGGCTACGGTTACGATTATCTGAAAGAAATTTCACAGTTTGCAAATTGGGAGTATCAGTTTGTAATGGGAAGCTTCAGTAAATGCATGGAGCTTCTTGAAGCGGGGAAGATTGACCTGGTTGGCGGTGTGGATAAGGCTGCGTTTCGTTCGGATAATGTCCTGTATTCTGATTATACAAATCGCAATTCGGCATTGTGCTTATTTACCTCACAGGGAAATTCAGATATAAATTTTGAAGATTTTAATGCTTTTAACGGCATGGATGTGGGCATTATAGAGAAGGACTATCAGGAGTGTTATCTTGACGATTACTGTCGTGAAAATGGCTTTTCCATAAATAAAGTCTATTTTCCGGATATGGAAAAACTGGAAGAAGCTCTTAAAGACGGGGCTGTAGATGCCATTTATGTTGCGGAGGAAGCTGATGTAAGAAAAGAAAAGGTTATAGCAAAGCTTGATGAAAAGCCTCTGTACTATGCTGTAAACAGGAACAGGAAGGATATACTGGAAGATTTAAACGGTTCTTTAAAAAACATATATAACAGTAACCCTTCCTATGCTATGCAGATAAAAAGCAAATATAACATTGAAAACAAGGCCGCAATGCCATCATTTACAAACGAAGAACTGGAATATATAAAAAACAAAAAAGTGGTAACGGTTGCATATGATAAGGGCTGGCACCCTATAGAATACTTTGATGAAGAAACTCAGCAGATAAAGGGTGTTACCAAAGATGTTTTTGACCTTCTGTCAAAATACACCGGACTGCAGTTTGAATTTGTTAAGGGAGAGAATCTCAATGAGGCACTCCGTTTCGTAAAAACAGGAAGATGCGACATGATAAGCTTCGTAAGCCATGATTATGAAACTTCAGATAAAAGAGGCATTTATACCTCCTCTATCTGCATGAATATTCCGCTGGTCGGGGTCATATCAAAGGAGAGAAGCTTTGAAAATCTTGAAGTTGTAGCCATGCCTAAAGACTACTATCTTGACATCCTGAAGTATTACAGGATAAAAAAGTATGATACGGTAGAGGAATGTTTTGAAGCGGTAAACAGCGGTGAGGCAGAAGCCACCATTGCAAATGCTTACGCAGCGAACTACTATCTTGCAAATCCGAAGTTTGAAAATCTTATAAGACAGGATCTGATAGGATATTCCGAGGATCTTGCCATGGGAGTTTCACAGAAGGAAGATATAGTCCTTTTAAATATTGTAAACAAGGGGCTTCACTGCATTTCCGAGACAGAGCTTTCAAACATAGTTCTGAGCAATTATGTTGTTTATGAGCAGCCTTTTATAAAAAAGCTGTACTATTCGTCGCCTAAACTGTTTGTAAGCTTTGTTGCTGCGTGCTGCGGCATGATTCTGCTTGCGCTTATCCATGTGATGCTGATGCGAAAGGAAGAACGTGTGCAGGCGGAGCGGGACTCTCTGACAGGACTGATGAACAGACGAAAACTGGAAAACGAGGTAAACAAGGTTATTTTGAATAACGGAAGCAGACATGAAAAAGACTTAAAACACAGCTCGGAAGATGAAAGAAACTGCTTTGTAATGCTGGATCTTGATGGGTTTAAAGGAGTAAATGACAAGTTTGGGCATCCTGCAGGCGATATGCTTCTTAAGGAAGTAGGAAAGGAACTTGAACTGCTGGCAGGGGAAAACAATATAGTAAGCAGACTTGGCGGAGATGAATTTGTTATTGTATTCAGAAATGTTACGGGAAGAAATGAAGCGGTAAATCTTGTGGAGAAGGTTCGCAGAATGGTTGAAGGGCTGAGGGAGAAAAATGAGAAGTGGAGCAATATATCGGCAAGTGTAGGTGCTGCCATGTTTGACATTACCGCAGAGGGGTTTAAGGAACTGTATGCAGAGGTAGATGAAGCTTTATATCAGGCGAAAAAAACCGGCAAAAATAAAGTTGTGTTTTTTGATGAAATTAATGAAGAAATTGCGAAAAAACAGAATTAGGAGAGGACATATTTGTACATTAACAATGTAAAAATAAGTTTTTTTGGAGAAACAATAGTTGTGAAAGCGTTGGAAAACCAACGCTTTCTTTTGCGTTAAATCGGTAAAGAATTTTCTGAATATGAGCAAAAAGGTATACTTTATATGAAAACATGGTATAATAAGGAATGTCTTTAAAAAAGACCAAGAGAAAGAGAGGAGAAACAAGGTATGGCAAAGAAGCTTATATCTGTGTGGCTTTCATTGACCATTGTGCTTTTCTCATCAATTTCTATATATGCTGATGAATACGTTCAAGGAGATTTTTTTAATAAGAAAGTCGTTATAAATGGAAGTGAAATTGTCAATTACAATTTACAATATCCGTTCTTCCTTTATAAAGACACGACTTACATTCCATTAAGCTCAGATATGGGCGACATCTGTGGATTTGAAGCAGAAATGGACTGGGAAAGCCGCACATTAAAACTTCTGAAGACGGAGGAGACTAAGAAAAACCTTAGCAAGAACTGGGCTAAAAACAATGGTTATGACATCCAGTTAAAGGTTTTAAAAGAAGTCAAAGTTTTAGCTTATGAAGAACTTTCAGACGAAGAACAGGAGATAACTGAAGACGCAGAAGCAATTGAAGCTGGGTCAGAGGTAATAAACGCACCTGAGATGCTGGTCGAAGAAGTTGATCTAGAGGGATTGCCGGTACTGGCAATCGGAAACTACCTTTTCATCCCTGTAAAAGCGATGAAAAGCAGCGAAATCTTCAATTGGGATTTGTACTATGATTCTTATTTCGGATTATGTATAAGTACAGTGGAAGGAAAAGCTGCAAAAAATTTCTGGAAGGAACCTGAATCCAGATATAACAGAGGGTTAGTAAACTATATTTTAAATTATAACAGTGGAATATCCACTTCATATGCACAGGAAATGGTGTTTATGTTCAAAAGAGCAGCCAAGGTTTACAATATAGACGAGAAGCTGCTGATGGCTGTAGCTCACAGAGAGAGCACATTTACTCCGGGCATTGTTTCACGCGGTGGTGCGGTTGGACTTATGCAGATAATGCCTGCAACAGGTGCGGGATACGGTGTAAATGCGGACCAGCTGAAAGATCCGCGTACGAACATTAATATCGGTGCAAGCATCATAAGCAACAGTATTACTAACTACAACGGAGATAAAGTGAGAGCTTTATCTGCATATAACCAGGGCTCTGCGAGAGTAAGCCGAGGAAATTACTCAACAGCGTATGCGACAAAGATTATGTCTGCGTATACCGGGATAAACAATTTTCTTTCCGTAAACGGATATAATTAGACTGAAAAAAACAGACTCAAAGAAGAGAATTCAAAAACCGGAAAGAAGAATAAAAAAATCGTGACTAAAAAGCATATAATATAGAAAAGCAAAAGACCAAGGGAAATCCTTGGTTTTTTGTTTGTTTATATTTTTATTTATAGTATAATATAGGGTGCTGAAGTTATGAAAAATAAGGAGATATAGATTATGAACACAAGTATTTTTCAGGTTGCGGGTCCTATCATGATCGGTCCTTCCAGCTCACATACGGCGGGAGCGGCTAAAATCGGGAAGATGGCAAGACAAATCGTAAGTGCTGATTTTGACAGGGTTACTTTCGGTCTGTACGGTTCTTTTGAAAAGACCGGAAAGGGACACGGAACGGATAAAGCGCTTCTTGCAGGAGTTATAGGGATTGGAGAAGATGATGAGAGAATATCACGCTCCTTTGAGATTGCAGAAAGTGAAGGTATTGAATTCAGCTTTTATCCTGTGGAACTTGAAAATGCACATGAAAACTCGGTTGTGATAACCTTTTACAATCAGGACGAATTAACTTCCGTGATACAGGCCTCTTCCATAGGCGGCGGCAACATACGGGTAGACAGGATAGACGGATATGAAATCGGCATAAGCGGGACATTACCGACAATCTTTGTAAAACAGGATGACCAGAAGGGTGTTATCAGCCATGTTGCCACTGTTCTTGCCGACAACAACATAAACGTTGCAACCATGAAGGTAAGCCGTTCACAGAAGAACAAGGATGCGTTCTGTATCATTGAAATAGATGAAAACATAACACCTGAAATACTTGACGAGCTGAAAAATAATGAGCATATCAAGTTTGTAAGACTGATTGCCTGCAGTTAATAATATCGGAGGAAAACAGATGTATAAAAATATAAAAGGGCTTTTGAAGCTGGCAGAAGAAAGAGGTGTCAGCCTGTCCCGCATCATTTTGGAAAAAGAGATGCAGCTTACAGAAAAGAGCGAAGAAGAAATCAGGCATCTCATGAAAATCAGATATGAGGTAATGAAGGCCTCGGCGGAAAAAGCACTGGACAAGTCAACAAGACCGGATGGAAACCTTATATGCGGTATTGCAAAGACACAGAACGATTATGCAAAAAAGGGAAGCAGTACTCTTTGCGGTGAATTTATCAACCGCACTATGGCCATGGCTTTGTCTGCCAGTGAGGTAAATGCCTCCATGGGTAAGATTTGTGCAATGCCGACTGCAGGCTCCTGCGGCATAGTTCCTTCGGTGGTAATTGCTGTATCACAGAAGCAGAATTCATCAGAGGATGAAATCATAATGGCGATGATAACAGCCTCCGGCTTAGGGGCAATCGTCACGGAAAATGCCACAGTAGCAGGTGCTGAGGGCGGATGCCAGGCAGAGTGCGGGGTTGCCGCAGCCATGGCGGCGGCAGCGGCAGTTGAACTTTGCGGAGGAACTCCGGCACAGGCAGTAACAGCGTTCAGCCTTGCAATAATGAACATCATGGGACTTGTGTGTGACCCTGTGGGTGGACTGGTGCAGATTCCGTGTGCTCACAGAAACGCATCGCAGGCAGTCAATGCCATGCTGAGTGCAGACCTTGCCATGGCGGGGGTGAGCAGCTATATTGATGCGGACGAAGTAGTTGAAGCAATGTATAAGGTTGGAAAAATGCTGCCTATGCAGCTCAGGGAAACCGCCCTTGGGGGCGTTGCGGCTACTGAAAGCGGACAGGAGCTTGTTAAGGATTTATTGTAAAGAGGTAGAAACATTGAATTTTATATCACCTATCAAATATGAGGACGGGAAGCTGTACCTGCTGGACCAGACATTGCTTCCCGGCAAAGAGGAATACATAGAGATACAGAATAAAGAAGACCTTTGGGATGCCATATATAAACTGAAGGTCAGGGGTGCTCCGGCCATCGGAGTCGCAACGGCCTATGGCGTGTATGTGTGCACCAGGGATATCCGTGCAGGCAGCTTTGATGAATACTGCATGAAGTTCCATGATGTAAAGGAATATTTGGCAGGCTCAAGACCGACGGCTGTAAATCTGTGCTGGGCGCTTAACCGTATGGAAGAAAAGCTTCTTTCACTGAAAAGTGAGGCAGAAGCGATAATGTCCGGGGCACAGACAAAGTGCGGAGCTGAAAAGGTATGGGAGTTTATCGGGCAGCAGCTGGAAAAGGAAGCCGCGGACATTTACAATGAAGATGTGGCTGCGTGCAGGGCTATGGGTGAGCATGGACTGTCACTGCTAAAAAAAGGAATGGGTATACTGACCCACTGCAATGCAGGAACCATCGCAACCGCAAAATACGGAACCTGTCTTGCACCTTTGTACCTAGGGCATGAACGGGGATATGACTTCAGGGTATTTGCAGATGAAACAAGACCGCTGCTTCAGGGCGCAAGACTGACATCATGGGAACTGAACAGGGCGGGTATAGATGTAACCCTGATTTGTGACAACATGGCTTCAATCGTGATGAAAAACGGCTGGGTTGATGCTGTTGTGGTAGGCTGTGACCGTATGGCGGCAAACGGCGACGGAGCAAATAAGATAGGAACCTCGGGAGTTGCCATTTTGGCGAAGGAATACGGAATACCGTTTTATATGTTTGTTCCGACTTCAACTATAGACTTAAATACGCCGACCGGCAAAGACATAAAAATTGAGCAGAGGGCAGGCGAGGAAATTTATAAAATGTGGTATGAAAAGCCTATGGCTCCTGAAGGAGTAAAGACTTACAATCCTGCGTTTGATGTAACCGATTCAAAATATATTACGGCAGTTGTTACCGAAAAAGGTGTCGTATATCCGCCTTATGATGTAAATCTGCCAAAGCTTTTTAAGGAGACAAAATGAACTTTTTAATTAAGAATGTAAACAAAGTGGTACTTTTAGCGGTGGTTGCCGCATCGTTTTCACCTATTTTTACGAAGCTGACGTCAGCACCGCCTATGGCGATTGGATTTTACAGACTGACATTTGCACTTCCTATATTTGCGGTTCTTACATTTGCAAAAAACCGAAGTGAAATGCTGTCACTGACGAAAAAACAACTTGCAGGCTGTGCTGTGGCAGGTGTTTTTCTTGCAGGCCATTTCTTTTCATGGTTTACGGCACTGCAGTACACAACGGTGGCAAGTGCCAGCGTGCTGGCAATGACACATCCGATTATGATTTTGTTCATTACCGCAGTGATTTTTAAGCAAAAGACAAATAAAAAAGCTGTAATAGGTGTGCTGGTTGCCTTTGTGGGAAGCGTAATAATCTCGGGAAATGACTACGGCATATCGATGACTGCACTGTTCGGGGATTTAATGGCTGTATTTGCGGCCTTGTTCATGGGCCTTTACTTCCTTGCGGGAAATAAGTTCAGAACAGGCATAAATGCAGCGGTATATATCTTTTTCGTATTTCTTTTCTGCTGGCTTACCTTCGGTGTGGGCATGGTTGCGACAGGAACTGCATTTACAGGATATTCCGCAAACGATATGTTCTGGATATTTGTAATGTCCATGGTCTGCCAGATTGGAGCGCACGCAGTATTTAACTGGTGCCTTGGATATACCTCGGCACTTTATGTTTCAACCTGCGAAAATCTGGAGACCTTTATTTCTACGGGTATTGCGGTTGTGCTGTTTTCGGAGATTCCTTCAATCGTGCAGATTATCGGAGGCATTACAATCGTAGCCGGAGTTATGTATTATACCAGACATGAAGGAGATGCAAATGAGTTATAAGGTAAAACTGGACATTTTCGAGGGACCGTTTGACCTGCTTGTCTATCTGATAGAAAACGCGGAAATGAGCATATATGATATACAGGTGGCTGAAATAACCTCCCAGTATCTCGAATACGTGGACAGGATGAGGGAAGCAGACATAAATGTTGCCACAGAGTTTATGGTGCTGGCGGCAGCTCTGATTGAGATAAAATCCAAGATGCTTCTTCCAAGAAGCACACCTGTTGAAGACGGCATTGTGGAGGAAGACCCTCGTACAGAGCTGGTGGAAAAGATTCTGGAATACAAGAGGTTTAAACTTGCGGCAGAGGTTCTGGAGCGACAGGAAAGCCGGAAGCTGCTCTCTTTTGAAAAGCCTAAAGAAGACCTGGAGCAGTATGCCAACGGTGTGGATGAATACCTGAGCCTGGATATAAGGCAGTTTGTTTCAGCCTTTAACCTGTTCCTGCGTAAAAAACAGAGGATAGAAGAGGTAAGGAAGCACTATACAAGAGTGGAAAGACAGCGGCAGAGCATAGAAATGAAGATTGAAAGCATTGTGAACTTCTTTAAAAAAGGAGGCTTCAGAAAGGTTTCATTCAGAAAGCTCATAAATGATGAGAGTGACAGATATGATGTCGTGCTTACATTTACATCCATGTTGCAGATGATAAGAGAAAAGGTTGTGAGAGCTGAACAGCACAGCAGCTTTGGTGAGATAGAAGTAGAAATTTTGGAAACGGAGTAATGGGAAACTATGACAACTAAGAAAACCATAAAATCGGCGTTTGAATCCATGATGTTCGTGTGGGGAGAGCCGCTCGATGTAAAGACTGCAGCGGAAGTTTTTAATATAAACTGGAAAGATGCGTATGAATATTTCCTTGAACTAAAGGCTGAGTATGAGCAGGAACGAAGAGGAATAAAAATAATAGAGATAAACAAAAGCTTTCAGTTTGTGACAGCACCTGAAAATGCAGGTTATATAGAAAGACTCTGCACACCTGTAAAGGAAAAGAAGCTGTCCCAGTCGGCCCTGGAGGTTCTTGCTATCATAGCGTATAAGCAGCCTATCACAAAAGGTGAGATAGATTCAATCAGGGGAATCAAGTGCGACAGGGTCATTGAAGGGCTTATGAAAAAGGAACTGATTTGTGAAAAAGGCCGTTCGGCTGCAATCGGAAGACCTATTTTATACGGTACGACAGATTTGTTCCTGAAGCATTTCGGCTTTGAATCGCTGAAAGACCTCCCTGATATAGATAATATCGAAAATGTTGTGGCTGTTGAAGAGGAAGAGGAAATCGACGAACTGGAAGCTCTTCAGATTACCATAGAAGATGTCATTACAGGTGAAGCCGAGCATGAGGAGGAAAATCATGATATACACGGAGTTTAAAGGTTTAAAACTGTCACAGCTGGGCTTCGGCGCCATGCGCCTGCCATGTCTTGAGGATGGAAGTATAGATGAGAAGCAGGTACGGGAAATGGTCGATTATGCCTTTAAAAAAGGCGTGAACTATTTCGATACAGCTTACCCTTATCACGGGGGAATGTCCGAGATTGTCCTTGGCAAGGCGCTTAGCAGATATCCCAGGGAATCCTTTTATCTGGCGGACAAATATCCGGGACATCAGATAAGCGACAGCTACAATCCTGCGGAAATCTTTGAAGAACAACTGGAAAAATGCGGTGTTGAATACTTTGATTTCTATCTGATACACAATGTTTACGAAAATTCAATAAAGACTTATACAGATCCGAGGTGGGGAATAGTTGAGTATTTTGTTGAACAGAAAAAACAGGGCAGAATCAGGCATCTTGGCTTTTCAACCCACGGCTCTATTGCGGTTATGGAAGAGTTTCTTGACCTTTACGGTGAGCATATGGAGTTCTGCCAGATACAGATGAATTATCTTGACTGGACTCTGCAGGATGCAAAGGGAAAATATGAGATGCTCACTGAAAGAGGTATTCCTGTATGGGTTATGGAACCTGTGCGGGGAGGGCAGCTTTCAAAAATTGGAGAGGTCGGTGAAGCATCACTTAAAGAACTTCGGCCTGATGAAAGTGCGACAGCATGGGCGCTGAGATGGCTTCAGAGCTTGCCAAATGTAAAGATGATTTTAAGTGGTGTGTCAAAGCTGGAGCATACGGTTGAAAATATTAATACCTTTGAAGAGCCAAAGCCTCTGAATGAAGAAGAGACAAATGCCCTGTACAGGATTGCGGAGGGCATGCATGATTCAATACCTTGCACTGCATGCAGGTACTGCTGCGATTCATGTCCTATGGGCATTGACATACCTATGATGTTAAATGCTTACAATGAAATCAGGTTTGCACCATCGGTAAATGTGAGCATGAGAATAGAAGCACTGGAAGATGACAGGAAGCCTTCAGCATGTCTGAGCTGCGGAGCCTGTGAGAAGATGTGCCCTCAGCATATCGAAATACCGAAGCTGCTTGGAGAGTTTGCCGAAAAGCTGGAAAAAATGCCGAAGTGGTCTGACATCTCAAGGGAACGTGAAGAGGCGGCAAAAAAACTGAAAAGCGGAAAATAGAAAAGACGGCGGAGGCCGTCTTTTTTGTGGGAAATTTTAAAAGCATTTGCACCTTTTATGGCATTTTCCCGTACTGTCTGTAAAACAGCATGCACCGCATACACCTTCTCCGCAGCAGAGCGCCGCATTGTTGCTGTGCATAAACATGATGTCGGGCTTTAACAATGATCTGATTCTTTCCTGATAATAATCGGAAGCCAGCACGGCAACGGCATTACATCCGGAAAGACTGATATATTCAGACAGAGCGGACATTCCCCTGTCATTTGACATAGATATGAACGAAAGAGAATTTACTGAGGAAGAATCCAGGTAATCGTTTATGACAGCGGAGCAAATCTTATCTTTATCTACAATAAGTTCCGGATAAACGTTTGACCTGTTTTTGCAAAGGTGTACAAGATTTATAGCGGGAGCAAAGCCTACCCCCTTGGTAATGACCAGCAGTTTCACATCATCAGAACCTGACTTTATAAAATGCATAAAAGGATTTATGCCTATGATGCCGTTCCTGAAAACTCCCCTGATGGAAAGATAATCCCCGGCTGAACAGATTCGTTTTGTTTTGGCGGCAATGGCCTTTATAAGTATATATATCGTGTTATTTTCCAAATCGGATTTAAGTATGGAAACAGGTGTACTGAAAAAAGGAGAAGCTTCATCCGGCTGTACAAATATAAAACTGCCGGGAGCGGCGGCTCTGAGAGCAAAACCTTTCTCTACCTCAAGTCCGAAGACAAAGAGGTCGGACAGATATTTTTCCTTTAAAACTATTTTGGCGTTGAAGCAGTCTCTGGGCCGGTTTACTGTGCCGCCGCGCTGTACAAATTCGTTGTACACGCATACGCCGCTCCAACAGCAGTCACAGAGATTTTTAGCCTGAAGTTTCCCGCAGACAAGACAATCGCCCGAGGAAGCCAGAACACAGGGGCAGTTTTCTGTTCCGCAATCAATACAAAAATCCTGATGGGATTTATTTTCCGTCATTTTCATGCCTCCTAAATAATGCTGTGGCATACGCATTGTCTGATTCCCGGACAAATGCATAAACCACTCTTATTCAGTATATGGGGCATCTGCGGAAAGGTTCGGATATAGAACTGTCAAAGTTGGCTGCCGGAAAGGGAAAAGCCGTAGTCCATCAGCTTGTATGAATCGTTGAACCAGTCGGGAGCGTTCATTACAACACATATAAGCTGGACATCTCCGCGGAGGGCAGAAGCTGCGAGGGTTCTGCCCGAGGCCTTTGTATAGCCTATCTTTATGCCATTGCCGCCTTTGTATTGGAAAACAACCTTATTTTTGTTCGTAAAAGTATTATAGCTTTCCTTGTCACGACTGCCGCACCAGCTCTGAGCGGCAGCAATTGTTCTGAAAGTCTCGTTTTTCATGGAAGTCTGAGCAATTAAAGCCATATCTTTAGCTGTCGTATAATGATTTTCGTCAAAAAGACCGCTTGGGTTTGTAAAATGCGTATTCTTGCAGCCCATTTCAAGGGCGCGGTCATTCATCAGCTTTACAAAGTTGTCTTTTGTTCCTCCTATGATGATGGAAAGGGCTTCGGCGGCATCATTGCCTGAGCGAAGCATCAGCCCGTAGAGCAGATCTTCAATGGAAACGGATTCCCCGGCCTTCAAGTATATGGACGAGCCTTCCGCACCGACAGCTTCTGCAGGTATCTTTACAGTCTGTGTTATATCGCTGTGATACTTTTCCAGAGTTTCAATAGTGATGAGTGCAGTCAGAATTTTCGTCGTGCTGGCAGGGAATGCTTTTTCTTCGGCATTGCGCGAAAAGAGAATCTCTCCCGAACCGGCATTTATAAGAACTGCCTGCTGTGCTGAGATGTCGGGTATGCTCCGGGAATGGACGGAAATGCTGACTTCCGGCTTCTCCGTAAAGCCATGGTTCAGACTGTTGAAAAAACAGGCAGAAATAAACAGCAGCAGCAATAATCCTGTGACAAGCTTTTTAGGACTGAAATCAGGTTTTGTAAACTTTGAAAATATATGAAACATAGAAATAACGCCTCCATACATATTTTTATTAATGTAGTGGGGTGTTTATGCGTACAGAAAAGTTTATAAAATCCATAATACGGACATTTTGTCGAAGCGGTGAGCGAACTTAGGGCTTTTAACTTGATAAAGTCTGCTGCATGTGATAAAATATCATTACTAACAATACAATACTCGGTGCGTTGGGTAAACCGGTGTGCCGAAGGCCGGAGGGAAAAATGAAGAGAATAAAGACTATTGAAACAAGAAATCTTGTTGAATCAGCAAAGAAGGGTGGCTGCGGTGAATGCCAGACTTCATGCCAGTCAGCAAGCAAGACTTCATGCAGTGTTGCTAATCAGCAGTGCGAACAGCTAAACAAATAGGCTAGGAAGTAAATCGCTACAGGCTGGGACGCTTGTAGCGATTTTGATTTCCGAAGAAAGGAAAAACAAAAATAAAAAAGAGGCAAATTCAAATTAGTATTTAAGGAAGGCGGAATTTGTATGATACATGCTTACAAAAATAACGGATACAACATCGTTATAGATGTAAACAGCGGCACGGTTCATTCTGTTGATGATGTGGCGTATGACGTAATTGAGCTTGTAAATGAAGGAAAAGAAAGAACAGATATAATTGCTGAAATCCTCACAAAATATGTTCATAATCCGGATGTTACAAAGCCGGAGATTGAAGAGGTGCTTGACGATATAGAAGAACTCAGGAAGCAGGGGAAACTGTTTTCGGAGGACGTATTCTCGGAAATGGCTGAGGAGTTCAAAGACAGACAGTCCGTACTGAAAGCCATCTGCCTGCATGTTGCGCATGACTGCAATATGGCATGTAAGTACTGCTTTGCCGGTGAAGGTGAATACCAGAAGGGGGACAGGGAGCTTATGTCCCTTGAAGTAGGGAAGAGAGCGCTGGACTTTCTTGTTGAAAATTCCGGAACGAGAAAAAACCTTGAAGTTGACTTTTTCGGCGGAGAGCCTCTGCTGAACTGGGAGGTTGTAAAGGAACTTGTTGCATACGGAAGGGAACTTGAGAAAACACATGATAAAAACTTCAGATTTACGCTTACCACAAACGGCATGCTGATTGATGACGAAGTTATAAAATTTGTAAATAAAGAGATGGGCAACGTGGTGCTGAGCATTGACGGACGAAAGGAAGTCAACGACAGGATGAGACTTACCAGAAACGGCAAAGGCACCTATGACATCATATTGCCTAAATTCATAGATATGGCTGATTCAAGAGATCAGAAGGACTATTACATAAGAGGAACTTATACTCATTTCAATACTGACTTTTCAAAGGACATACTTCATCTGGCGGATTTGGGCTTTAAGGAGCTTTCCATGGAACCGGTTGTCGCTTCACCTGATGCGGAATATGCGCTTACGGAAGACGATTTGCCGAAGCTGTTTGATGAATATGACAGACTGGCAGTTGAAATGCTGAAAAGAGAAAAAGAAGGAAACGGTTTTAATTTTTACCACTACAACGTAGATTTGACCGGAGGACCTTGCGTAGTCAAGCGTATTTCGGGATGCGGCGTAGGAACGGAATATATGGCGGTCACTCCTGAAGGAGACCTGTATCCATGTCATCAGTTTGTCGGACATGATGAATTTAAACTGGGGAATATCTTTGACGGGGTAAACAATACCTCGGCGGTGGAACAGTTTAAAGGCTGCAACATATACTCTCACGAAGAATGCAAAGACTGCTTCGCGAGAATGTACTGCAGCGGAGGCTGTGCGGCAAATGCATATAACAATACCGGAAGCATAAACGGTGTTTATGAGCTGGGATGCAGACTGCACAGAAAGAGAATTGAATGT
This sequence comes from Anaerovoracaceae bacterium, assembly GCA_051883075.1. Lineage (GTDB taxonomy): Bacteria > Bacillota > Clostridia > Peptostreptococcales > Anaerovoracaceae > Aminipila. Next base: position 14,802 of record JBJETA010000156.1, on the reverse strand, counting down.
GCGATAATGATACAGGTTGCCAAGAGATGTCAGGGAGAAAAACAGTAATGACCGACTAAAACCTTTCCGGAAATATGATTAACTGACGACAAAACTCTCCGTCGGCTCAGAGCAGCCGGCAGGAGAGTTTTTTGTTTGCGAAGGCAAAAACGTATAAAGACATAATTAAAAAGCTGCATTGTTCGTATATATACGAATGTTAAAATTAAAATTTATTAAAAAGGTTGTCAAAAAATCGGAAAAGTGCTATTATCGACCTGTAAAAAACATAAATAACGGTAAAAACACGAACGATTATGATTATAAAGCCGAACATTATACGGAGAAAGGGAAACAGAAAATGGTAAAACGTATATTTGTGGAAAAGAAAAAAGGATTTGATGTTGAGGCTAAAGGTGTATTTGAAGACATAAAGCGAAATCTGCATCTGGAAAATCTGGAAAGCGTGAGGATTTTCAACAGATATGATGTATGCGGTCTTGACGATGAAACTTTTGAGAGTGCAAAATGTACCGTATTTTCCGAACCTGCGGTAGACATGGTTTACGAAGAAACACTGCCTTCTGATGTAAAGGGCAGTCTGTTTGCAGTTGAATATTTACCGGGACAGTATGATCAGAGAGCGGATTCGGCTATGCAGTGTATCAGAATGATAAACGCACAGGCAGAACCGCTTGTTAAGTTTGCGAGAGTTATCGTACTTGAAGGCAATCTTTCCGAAGAACAGGTTTCGGAAGTAAAAAAATACTGCATCAATCCGGTTGATTCGCACGAAGCTGTTATGGAAAAGCCGGAAAATCTTGACATGGAAAGCGTAGTTCCTGAAGATGTAAAGATTGTTGAAGGCTTTACTTCCATGGATGAAAACGGACTGGAGACCTACAGAAAAGAAATGGGCTTTGCCATGAGCCATAACGATATAGTGTTCATTCAGGAATATTTTAAAAATGAAGAAAAGAGAAACCCAAGCATTACAGAGCTGAAGGTTATAGATACATATTGGTCTGACCACTGCAGACATACAACCTTTATGACAAGACTGACCGACATTGATTTTGAAGAAGGACCTTATGCTGAAATGATTAAGGCGGCATTTGATGAATACCTTGCCATGAGAGAAGATGTTTACGGAGAGAGAGCACATAAGACTTCGGAAGAAGGCGGAAAGGATATCTGCCTTATGGATTTAGCCTGCATCGGCGCAAAGTATTTGAAGAAGAACGGAAAAGTAAACGATCTGGATGAATCTGAAGAAATAAATGCCTGCAGTATAAAGGTAAAAGCGGACATTGACGGAAGAGAAGAAGACTGGCTGGTAATGTTCAAGAATGAAACACATAACCATCCTACAGAAATAGAACCTTTCGGTGGTGCGGCAACATGTCTGGGCGGAGCTATCCGTGACCCGCTTTCAGGAAGAGTTTATGTATATCAGGCTATGAGAGTAACCGGTTCGGCTGACCCTAGAAAGCCGATTGAAGAGACTCTTGCAGGAAAGCTGCCTCAGAGAAAAATCACACAGGGCGCGGCTGCGGGATACAGCTCATACGGCAACCAGATTGGACTTGCAACAGGACAGGTTGCAGAAGTTTATGATGAAGATTATGTAGCTAAAAGAATGGAAATAGGAGCTGTTATCGGTGCTGCCCCTGCTTCCCATGTAAGACGTGAGGCTCCGCAGCCAGGTGACGTAATCGTGCTTGTAGGCGGAAGAACAGGAAGAGACGGATGCGGCGGTGCAACAGGCTCCTCAAAAGAACATACGGAAGAATCAATACTTAACTGCGGTGCAGAGGTTCAGAAGGGAAATCCTCCTGTTGAAAGAAATATCCAGAGAATGTTCAGAAGAAAAGAAGCTGCAACTCTTATAAAAAGATGTAATGATTTCGGCGCAGGCGGTGTATCGGTTGCCATCGGTGAACTTGCTGACAGCCTTGATGTAAATCTTGATTTAGTACTTAAAAAGTATGAAGGTTTAGACGGTACAGAACTTGCCATCTCAGAATCACAGGAAAGAATGGCAGCGGTAGTTGCGGCAGAAGATGCGGAAGAATTTATCAGATATGCAGAGGAAGAGAACCTTGAAGCCGTACAGGTTGCATGTGTGACAAATACAGGAAGATTCAGAATGTACTGGAGAGAAAAGTGCATCTTAAACTTGAGCAGAGAGTTCTTAAATACAAACGGAACAACGCAGGAAGCGAAGGTTCTTGTAAAAGAAAACAATCTGACTGATAAAATCGGCGAAGTAACATGTACAGATCCTATGGCTTATCTTGAAGACTTAAACTGCTGCAGCCAGAAGGGTCTTATTGAAAGATTTGACAGCACAATCGGTGCAGGAACAGTGCTTATGCCACTAGGTGGCAGATATCAGCTTTCACCTGCGGCAGGTATGGCTGCAAAGCTTCCTGTCACAAAGGGGGAGACAAGCACAACCACACTCATGGCTTACGGATTTGACCCTCAGATTGCAAAGCTTTCACCTTATCACAGCGCTATGTATGCTGTTATCGACTCAGTGACAAAGATTGCTGCTATGGGCGGCGATATAAGAGGAGTAAGACTGACATTCCAGGAATACTTCGAGAGAATGACAGAAAAGCCTGAAAGCTGGAGTAAGCCGTTTATGGCATTGCTCGGAGCTTTGAAGGTCCAGAAGGAGCTTGAGATTCCGTCAATAGGCGGAAAGGACAGTATGTCAGGTACATTTATGGACATTAACGTGCCTCCTACACTTGTTTCCTTTGCGGTAGCGGTAACAAAGGCAGAGCAGGTTGTTTCAACTGAATTAAAGAAAGCGGGAAGTAAGCTTGTTTTAGTTGCACCTAAGCATACAGCAGAAGCAGATAAGTCAGCAGCCGGATTTGACTTTGAAAGCTACAGAAAGAACATGGACAGGGTTCATGAGCTTGCGGCAAAAGGAGAGCTGCTTGCGGCTATGCCTGTAGGAAAGGGCGGAATATTTATTGCGGCTGTTAAGATGGCGGTGGGCAATAAGATAGGAGTAAGACTTGAAAATATTACGGAAACAGAACTGTACAGAGCGGACTACGGTGCATTAATCCTTGAAGTTGAAGGAAATGCGGATGTTGATAAGATGTTTGTGGGATGTGAATATAAGATAGTGGGACAGACAAAGGCAGAGGAAGTAATCACGGCGGCAGCAGGTGAAAAAGCATTCAGCATTTCACTTAACGAAGTCATCGAAAAGTGGACTGCACCTCTTGAAGATATTTTCCCTGTAAGAACAGCTGACTGCAAGGGCGCTGACAATACAGAGGTGAAGGCTGTATCCTTCAGGGCTGAAAGCAGAGTTGCGCCTGCGGTTAAGATTGCGAAGCCAAGAGTTCTGATTCCGGCATTTCCGGGAACAAACTGCGAGATGGACTCAAAGAGAGTGTTTGATAAAGCGGGCGCTGAAGCAAACATTCATATTATGAGAAATATGACGCAGCAGCAGCTGACAGAATCTATAAATGAGCTTGAAAAGAAAATCAGGGAAAGCCAGATTATCTTCATTCCGGGAGGCTTCTCGGGCGGTGATGAACCGGATGGCTCAGCCAAGTTCATTACAGCAGTGTTCAGAAACCCTAGGATTAAAGAAGCGGTTACAGACCTTCTGGAAAACAGGGACGGACTGATGCTGGGTATATGCAACGGTTTCCAGGCACTTGTAAAGCTCGGACTTGTTCCTTACGGAAAGATTTCAGACATGGATGACAACTCGCCTACACTTACCTACAACAAGATAGGCAGACATGCTTCATGCCTTGTAAATACAAGAATAGCGTCAAATAAATCTCCTTGGCTTGCGGGAGTTGAGGTGGATGACATTCATACCATAGCCATTTCCCATGGTGAAGGAAGATTTATCGCAAATGATGAAGTCCTTGCAAAGATGATTGAAAACGGACAGATTGCTACGCAGTATGTTGATTTTGACGGAAAGCCTTCCATGGACATCAGCTACAATCCAAACTATTCCGTTATGGCTATTGAGGGCATTACCTCACCTGACGGAAGAGTATTCGGAAAGATGGGACATTCCGAAAGATTTGGAAACAACATATTCAAGAATGTAGACGGAAACAAAGATCAGAAGATATTTGAATCAGGTGTTAAATATTTCAAATAAATTATCAGGTTGGAGGAGAAACGGATGAAGGTTGCTATTGTTATGGGAAGCAAATCAGACTATCCCGTTGTGCAGAAAGCAGAAGATATTTTAAAGGAGTTCGGAGTTGAATATGAGACAAGAATTATCTCGGCTCACAGAACACCGGGAGTTGCGGAGGAGTTTGCAAAGACTGCGGAAGAAAGAGGCATTGAGGTCATTATAGCGGCGGCAGGAAAGGCAGCCCATCTTGCAGGGGTTCTGGCGGCGACAACACCGCTTCCGGTTATCGGAATACCTATGAAGTCAAGTACACTTGACGGGCTTGATTCGCTTCTTTCTGTAGTTCAGATGCCAAAAGGAGTACCCGTTGCAACAGTTGCTATAGACGGAGCTGAAAATTCGGCACTTCTGGCAGTTCAGATGTTGAGCATAAAATATCCTGAGCTTCGTGGGAAGATGAAGGCATATAAGGTAAAGATGGAACAGGACATTATTGCGTTGGATGAAGAATTTAATAAAAAATAAGGAGAGCGGAAAAATGGAAAAATTAGAAATGATGTATGAAGGAAAAGCAAAGAAGGTTTTCAAGACAGACGATCCAAAGCTTGTGATTGTTGACTACAAGGACGATGCGACTGCCTTTAACGGTCTGAAGAAGGGACAGATTGCAGGCAAGGGCGTAGTAAACAACACTATGGCAAATATAATCTTCCGGATGCTTGAAGAAAAAGGTATTCCTACTCACTTTGTTGAACAGTTAAGCGAAAGAGAAACTCTTGTAAAGGCTGTTAAGATTCTGCCTCTTGAAGTAATCATAAGAAATGTATCGGCAGGCTCTTTTTCAAAGAGATACGGTGTTGAAGAGGGTATAGTTTTCAAGAAGCCCGTACTGGAATTTTCATATAAGAACGATGAACTTGGCGATCCTCTTATCAATGACGACCATATCATTGCACTTGAACTGACAACAGAGGAACAGCTTGCAGAGGTTAAAAAATACGCATATGCCGTAAACGAAGCTCTAAAGGAATTCTTCCTTGAAAGAGATCTGAAGCTTATAGACTTCAAGATTGAGTTTGGATTGTTTGACGGAAAAGTTATTCTGGCTGATGAAATCTCTCCTGACACATGCAGACTTTGGGATGTTCACACAAACGAAAAGATGGATAAGGACAGATTCAGAAGAGACCTTGGCAATGTAGAGGAAACTTACCAGGAAGTATTCAAGAGAGTCCAGGAGTAGTTTTATGAGCACGGAAATTCATGAAGAATGCGGAGTGTTTGGTGTATACTCTCCCAATAATTATACAATAGCAAATACAGTATACTATGGACTATTTGCCTTGCAGCACAGAGGACAGGAAAGTTGCGGAATTGTTGTAAATGATGATGGAGTCTTTAATTACTACAAGGATCTTGGTCTTGTAAATGAGGTATTTACACCGCAGGTTTTAGAGGAACTTGGAGAGGGCAACATAGCAGTTGGCCATGTGCGATATGGAACAACAGGAAGCAACGGAAGATTAAATGCCCAGCCGATTGTTGTAAATCATATAAAAGGCAGGATGGCGCTGGCTCACAATGGCAATCTTGTAAATTCATTTGAGCTGAGAAGCGAACTTGAAATGGAAGGCTCAATTTTTCATACAACAAGCGATACTGAAGTAATCTCCTATGTGATTACAAAGGAAAGAATTCACTCAGGTTCTATCGAAGAAGCTGTAAACAGAGCAATGAATAAAATCAAGGGGGCATATTCACTTGTGATTATGTCACCATCAAAGCTTGTAGCAGCAAGAGACGAAAATGGATTCAGACCTCTTTGCTACGGAAAGACACCGGAGGGCGCATATGTAGTTGCATCGGAAAGCTGCGCACTCGATTCGGTAGGTGCTGAATTTATCAGAGATATTAGACCGGGTGAAATTGTTGTATTTGATAAGTCCGGAGTAAGAAGCATAGAGGAACATTGCAATAAGAAGCCTGAAAAGATATGTATTTTCGAATACATTTATTTTGCAAGACCCGACTCTGTCATAGAAGGAAGATCGGTTCATGATGCAAGACTGAAGGCGGGAGCATGCCTTGCAATGGAGCATCCTGTACAGGCAGATGTGGTAATAGGAGTTCCCGATTCGGGTATTGATGCAGCAATCGGATATTCCAGACAATCCGGAATTCCTTATGGAATAGGGTTCATAAAGAATAAATATATAGGAAGAACATTTATCTCTCCGGGACAGAAGTCGAGAGAGGACAAGGTAAGAATAAAGCTAAATACAATCAGTGAAACTGTAAAAGGCAAAAGAGTGGTTCTTGTTGATGATTCGATTGTAAGAGGAACAACAGCTGCAAGAATTGTAAAGCTTCTTAGAGAAGCAGGAGCTACAGAGGTGCATATGAGATCTTCTGCTCCGGCCTTTTTAAATCCGTGTTATTATGGAACAGATATTGATTCAAGGGATTCATTGATTGCCTGCAACCATACCTTAGATGAAATTGAGAAAATCATAGGTGTAGACAGCCTTGGATACTTAAATACAGAACATCTTTGCATGCTGATAGGTACGAAGTGCAAAGAGGGATATTGTGATGCATGCTTCAGCGGCGATTACGCAACTGAAGTGCCTACCGGTGATAAGAACAGATTTGAAACAAAAATAAGTGAAGGGAAATAAAGATATGAAAAGTTTTAGCGAAAGTTACAAAGAATCAGGTGTAGATATTACTGCTGGATATAAGGCTGTGGAACTTATGAAAACTCATATAGCAAAGACTATGACAGCCGGAGCACTTTCAGATATCGGTGGCTTTGGTGGTTTGTTTGAACTTGACCTGACTGGCATCAACAAGCCGGTACTTGTAAGTGGAACTGATGGTGTTGGAACAAAACTTAAGATGGCATTTCTTCTTGATAAGCACGATACAGTAGGCATAGATTGTGTTGCAATGTGCGTAAACGATATTATTTGCTGTGGTGCAAAACCACTTTTCTTCCTTGATTACATTGCATGTGGAAAGAACGTTCCTGAAAAGATTGCACAAATCGTATCAGGTGTAGCAGAAGGCTGTGTACAGGGAGGCAGTGCTCTAATTGGTGGTGAAACTGCTGAAATGCCGGGTTTTTATCCGGAAGATGAGTATGACCTTGCAGGTTTTTCTGTAGGCGTTGTTGATAAGGATAAGATTATTGACAACAAGACTATGGAAGAAGGAGATGTAATCATTGCACTTCCTTCATCAGGTTTTCATTCAAACGGATATTCACTTGTAAGAAAGGTTTTTGATGTTGAAAACACAGATATCAATGAAAAGCCGGAAATTCTTGAAGGAAAAACTCTTGGGGAAGCTCTTATAACTCCTACAAAGATTTATGTAAAGCCAATGCATGCTCTGTTTGAGAAGGTAAAAGTAAAGGCGGTTTCCCATATCACAGGAGGCGGATTCTACGAAAATATTCCAAGAAGCATTCCGGAAGGCTTCTGCGCAAAGATTGAAAAATCAGCAGTAAGAGTTCTTCCTGTATTTAAACTGCTTATGGAAAGAGGAGGCATTCCTGAAAGAGACATGTTCAATACATTTAACATGGGTGTAGGCATGACATGTATCGTATCAAAGTCAGATGCTGATAAGGCTCTTGAAATCTTAAAAGCTGCCGGTGAAGATGCTTATGTAATTGGCGAAATAGTAAAGGGCGAGGAGAAGATTGTACTATGCTAAAAAATAGCGATAAAATAAGATTATCCGTACTTGTATCAGGAGGAGGGACGAACCTTCAGGCGGTTATTGATTCCATAGAGGCAGGAAGGATAAAGGATGCTGAAATAGCGTGTATCATATCAAGCAATCCGGATGCCTATGCTCTTGAAAGAGGCAAAAAGCATGGTATCAGAACCTACGTCATAGATAAGAAAAGCTATCCTGATATGGCGGAAAGAACAGATGCAATTATGGAAGCACTCCAGGCGGAAAAAACGGACATGATAGTACTTGCAGGTTATATGAGTATTCTCGAATCTAAACTTGTAAAGGAATACGAAAAAAGAATAATAAATATTCACCCTTCGTTAATTCCTAAATATTGCGGTAAAGGATTTTACGGACATCATGTACACGAAGCTGTAATTGCGGCAGGAGAAAAAGAAAGTGGCGCTACTGTTCATTTTGTCGATGAAGGTGTAGACACAGGTGAAATTATCATACAAAGAAAGGTCCCTGTAATGCCGGGAGATACTCCTTCTGATTTGGCAGATCGAGTTCTTGAGGTAGAACATCAGATTCTAACAGAAGCGATAAATAAAGTTATTGAAGGAAGAAAATAGGAGGAGAAATGGGAGGCGTTTTTGGAGCAGTATCAAGAAATGATATTGTAATGGATGTTTTTTTCGGAACAGACTATCATTCTCACCTTGGAACAAAAAGAGGTGGAATGTGTTTTTATGGTGAAGCAGGCTTTGAAAGAGCTATTCATAATATAGAAAATTCACCTTTCAGAACAAAGTTTGAAAAAGAAATTTCTGAAATGGCAGGCTGTAAGGGAATAGGCTCTATCAGTGATGGAGAACCACAACCTCTTACTGTTTATAGCAAGCTGGGTCATTTTGCCATTACTACCGTTGGAAGAATAAACAATAAAGAAAAGCTTGTAAAAGAGCTTCTGGCCAATGGAAACCATCAGTTTATGGCAATGAGCCATGGAGAGATAAACAATACTGAACTTATTGCAGGTATCATATCAACAGGAAAATCTTTTACTGATGGAATAAAAATTCTTCAGGACAAAATTGATGGTTCTGCTACAATTTTGATTCTTACTCCGGAAGGATTGATTGCAGCCCGAGATAAATACGGAAGGACACCTCTTATCATAGGAAAAAATGATGATGGTTACTGTGTGGCTTCCGAATCCTTTGCATTTATAAACATAGGATACAAGAAAGATCGGGAACTTGGACCGGGTGAAATAGTAATGATTACCGAAAATGAGGTCAAGGTTTTATCAGAGCCTCAGGAGGAAATGAGAATCTGCACTTTCTTATGGACCTACTTCGGATATACAACTTCTGCATATGAAGGTGAAAATGTAGAAATAACCAGATACAGAAATGGTGCTACAATGGCAGAAAGAGATGGCAAGCTGGATGTGGATTATGTTGCCGGAGTTCCTGATAGTGGTACTGCTCACGCTCTTGGATATGCAAACAAATCAGGCATACCTTATTCAAGACCTTTGATTAAGTATACTCCTACATGGCCAAGAAGCTTTATGCCACAAAATCAGAAGGCAAGAAATCTGATTGCGAAGATGAAGCTGGTTCCTGTATTTGACATAATCAACGGAAAGAAATTTGTGCTTATCGATGATTCAATTGTAAGAGGTACTCAGCTTTCTGAAACAGTTAAATATTTACATGAAAATGGGGCTAAGGAAATTCATGTACGTTCGGCATGTCCTCCGATTATGTATGGCTGCAAATATCTCAACTTCTCACGTTCTGTAAGTGAGATGGATCTGATAACAAGAAGAGTAATCTGCAAACTTGAAAATCTTGAGCCTGAGCAGGTAACAGAGGAAATTCTTGGAGAATATGTTGATGCAGGAAATCCAAAGCATAAGGCAATGGTGGATGAAATCAGAAAGATTTTGGATTTCAACAGTCTGAAGTATCAGGAACTTGAAGATACGCTGGAAGCAGTAGGCATAGAAAAGTGTAAGCTTTGCACTTATTGCTGGAATGGCAAAGAGTAAACAGGAGAGGAAAAACAAAGTATGAGCGTTTATACAATAAATAATCTTAAAGAAACCCTTGAGTCAAATACCTATGGCGGCAGAGGAATTGTAATCGGCAAAACACCGGATGGTACAAAGGCTGCAATTGCATACTTCATCATGGGTAGAAATGAAAACAGCAGAAACAGAATTTTCATTGAAGAAGGAGATGAGGTTATAATCAATGCTTTTGACCCTTCAAAGCTTGAAGACCCGAGCCTGATTATCTATTCACCTATTAAGGTTCATGAAAATAAAACTATTGTTACAAACGGAGATCAGACGGATACGGTATATGATTTCATAGTTAAGGGAGATACTTTTGAGAATGCTCTTGACACAAGAGAGTTTGAACCTGATGGACCAAACTGGACTCCAAGAATCAGCGGAATGCTGACTTTTGATGATGGGGATTTTTCATACAAAATGAGCATCCTTAAGAGCGGTGATTCAGAAGGGACAATCTGCAACCGATATTACTATAATTACAAGTCACTAAGCGGTCTTGGTCATTATATACATACATATCAGCATGACGGAAACCCTATTCCTACTTTCTGCGGAGAACCGGAAAGAGTTGCAATTCTTGATGATATTGACGAGTTTGCCGATATGATCTGGAATAGCTTAAATGAGGCAAATAAAGTTTCCATGTATGTAAGATACATAGATCTTGCTACAGGAAAAATAGAAAACAGAATGGTAAATAAGAATAAGTAGGTGAAATATGAAGGAATTAGAATTGAAATATGGTTGCAATCCAAATCAGAAGCCTGCAAGAATTTTTATGGAGCAGGGAGAAGATTTGCCAATTGAAATCTTAAACGGAAAGCCCGGATATATTAATTTTCTTGATGCTTTCAACAGCTGGCAGCTTGTAAAAGAAATGAAGGAGGCTCTGGGCCTGCCTGCGGCAGCATCTTTTAAGCATGTAAGCCCAACTTCTGCAGCTCTTGGAATTAAGCTGCCTGAAGAATTAAAAAAGGCTTGTTTTGTTGACGATATTGAGGGCCTTGATGAATCTCCACTTGCATGTGCATATGCAAGAGCAAGAGGAACAGAAAGAATGTGTTCATTTGGAGATTTTATCGCTCTTTCAGATGTTTGTGATGTAACGACTGCAAAGATTATTCAGAGAGAGGTGTCTGATGGAATCATTGCACCCGGATATAGTGAAGAAGCCCTTGAACTTCTGAAGGGAAAGAAAAAGGGCAACTACAATATCATCAAAATTGATGAAGACTATGTACCACAGGAGCTTGAACGCAAGCAGGTTTATGGAATCACATTTGAACAGAAGAGAAATGACTACAAGGTTTCAATGGATATGTTTGAAAATATCGTAACCGAAAATAAAAATCTTACTGATGAAGTAAAGAGAGATATGATTGTTGCTCTTATCACTCTAAAATATACACAGTCAAACTCAGTTTGCTTTGTAAAAGATGGTCAGGCAATTGGTGTCGGCGCAGGTCAGCAGTCAAGAATTCACTGCACAAGACTGGCAGGAAGCAAGGCTGATGAATGGCATCTGAGACAGCATGAAAAGGTGCTAAACCTTCCATTTAAAGAAGGAATTGGCAGAGCTGACAGGGATAATGCAATAAATGTATATTTGTCACCGGATGAATATATGGATGTTGTAGGTGATGGAAACTGGCAGAGAGTATTTACAAAACAGCCTGAAATCTTTACTGCAGAAGAAAAGAGAGCTTTCCTTGATAAGGTAACAGGTGTAACTGTAGGAAGCGATGCGTTCTTCCCATTTGGAGACAATGTAGAAAGAGCCAGAAAAAGTGGTGCCTCATACATTGTACAGCCGGGTGGTTCGGTGAGGGATGACAATGTAATTGAAGCTGCCAATAAGTATAATATGGTAATGGCCTTTACAGGAATGAGACTTTTTCATCATTAGTTGATGCAGCTCATGTATTTGTTTACTGAAGGCGAAAAAAGGAGAAAAGATGAAAGTATTAGTAGTAGGCAGCGGCGGCAGAGAACATGCTATAGCATGGAAGCTGTCCAAAAGCCCGAAATTGGAAAAGTTGTATTGTGCTCCCGGCAATGCGGGCATTGCAGAGGTTGCGGAGTGCGTAGATATTAAAGCAGAAGATATAGAAGGAATCTGCAGGTTTTCAAAGGAGCATGGCATAGACCTTGCTGTAATAGGACCTGAAGTACCTCTTGCCATGGGTATTGTAGATGAGCTTGAAAAAGCAGGTGTTAAGGCTTTCGGACCAAACAAAAAATGTGCGCAGCTTGAAGCCAGCAAGGCATTTACAAAGGCGTTTCTTGCAAGACACAATATACCTACAGCGGGATATAAGGAATTTACGGATAAAGAGGAGCTTCTGAATGCCGTTGGCATATACGGATATCCTATGGTAATAAAGGCTGACGGACTTGCGGCAGGAAAAGGTGTTGTAATTGCCGAAAATGAACAGGAAGCTGTAAACGCCATTGAGGAAATGATGGAGGATAAAGTTTTTGGTTCTGCTGCCGATAAAATTGTCGTGGAAGAATTCCTGACAGGTGTAGAAGCTTCAATGCTGTGTTTTGTTGATGAAAACAATATCGTTCCTATGGAATCCGCACAGGACTATAAGAGGATATTCGACGGAGATAAGGGACCGAATACAGGCGGTATGGGCACATACTCACCGAGTCTGTTATTTAATCCTGAGCTGGAGGAAAGAATCAGAAAGGAAATTCTTGAACCTACACTTGAAGGCTTCAAGAAAGACGGCCTTGACTTTAAGGGAGTTCTTTTCATCGGTCTTATGCTGAGTGAGGACGGACCTAAGGTTATTGAATTCAACAACAGGTTCGGTGATCCTGAAACACAGTCTGTGCTTCTCCGTATGGAGAGTGACCTTCTTGATGTTTTCTGCGGTGTTGTTGAAAACAGGCTTGCAGATGTAGAAATCAAGTGGAGTGATAAGAAAGCGGTCTGTGTCGTACTTGCTTCCGGAGGCTACCCTAATGCTTATGAAAAGGGTAAGGTTATTACAGGACTTGATGCTGTAGATGATGACTGTATCGTTTTCCATGCAGGTACAAAGCTTGATGAACAGGGAAGGGTTGTTACAGCAGGCGGCAGAGTTCTGGGCGTTTCAGTGCTGGGTGATACTCATGATGAGGCAAGAGCCGGGGCTTTTGAGAATGTTAAGAAAATCAGCTTTGATGGCATGCAGTACAGAAATGATATAGGGCTGATACTGAAAAAATAAATTAAAAAAATAAAGAGGACATCACAATGATAATAGGTGCTATGAAGATAGAGCTTCATGTACCCTGGGTACACTCTCTTAAAGAAAAACGTATGATAGTAAAAAGCATTTGTGCAAAGACAGGAAACAAGTTCAATATTTCCGTGGCTGAGGTGGACAAGCAGGACATTCATCAGTTTATAGTGATAGGACTTGCCTGTGTTACAAGTGAGGTTTCACATGCGGACAGCATTCTCGATAATGTCCTGAATTTTATCGAGGCCAATACTGAGGCAGAGATTACATCTGTCGAAAGAGAAATTCTATAACAGAGTATAAGAAAAGTCATAAATAAAGCCAAATAAAAACCGGAGCAGGGCACAGCTTCAATGTGCGCGTGTTCCGGTTTTTATTTTTGAATGGTTTGTATTTATAAATAAAGCTGAATTGTCTTTTTATATCTGTTTGTCCTGAATGTTATTGTCATCAAGGTCTTTCTTTGGAAGTGTTATAATGAAGGAACTTCCTATCCCAAGTTCACTTTGGACTTCTATCCTGCCGTCACAGAGCTTGACAATTTTGCTTACAAGTGCAAGACCTATACCGTTTCCCTCGGTGGTGTGGGATTTGTCTCCCTGATAGAAGCGGTCAAACATATGCTTCAGGGTTTCGTCGTCAATGCCGGGGCCGGTATCAAGGACTGTAAATATAACTGAATCGTTGTCCTGATGCAGCTTGATTTTGACCGTACCGCCCTCAGGGGTAAACTTTATGGCATTGTCGATAAGATTAATCCAAATATGGCTCAGAAGCTCAGGGTTTCCTTTAAAGAAAACCTCTTCATCCAAATCCGCGAGAAGATTTAGATTCTTCTTTGTCCATTTAGGCTCACTGAGCAGCGTAGCCTGCCTGATATGTTCCGTAAGATTAAAAACTTCACCTTCAGGCATTATAGAGAAATTTTCTATTCTCGAAAGGGTAAGAACATTTTTTGCAAGTGAAGCAAGCCGGTCTGATTCGTTTATGATGATATCAAGATACTCGTTTCGTTCCTCTTCCGTTAAATCCTTGTTTTTGAGTATTTTTGCAAAGCCGCGAAGCGATATGATAGGAGTTTTGAATTCGTGCGAAAAATTGTTGGCAAAGTCGGACCTGAGGGTCTCAATACTTCCAAGCTCTTCCGCAGCTAAGTTGAAGCTTTTGGACAGCTCTGCAAATTCATCTGTGATATGAAGGTCGAGCCTGACGCTGAAATCGCCCTGTCCAAGTCTGTTTATTGCAGCAATTATTTTTCTGATTGGATTCAAGGGAATCCTGCTGAATATACCTGTGATAGTCACTGCGATGGCAATGCTTATGAAGCCTGTCAGAAGCAGGGGCTGGGCAAGGGTAGGACGTGTCAGCTCTGTAATGATGCCGTGGGTGAAAAGCAGATATATAATCCCACCTACAATAACCATATCTGCAAGGATGATTACGAAAACAACAAGAGCAAGGAAAAACGTCAGGGTTCTCGGAACTCTTCTTACCCGTTTAAGCTTGTTCATCGTTTTTTCTCACCGCCTTATATCCCAATCCACGCACGGTTTCGATATCGAAATCGGGATTGTTCTCAAATTTTTTTCTTAACCTGTTTATATGTACGTTTACAGTTGAATCTGTAGATTCCGAATCCATGCCCCAGATTTCATCCATCAGCTGTA
>JBJETA010000155.1:0-30709 GCA_051883075.1 Anaerovoracaceae bacterium | reverse complement strand
CTTGCAGAAATAAGGATTTCCCATGCCAAACTTATTTGTCAGCAAAAGCGGAAGCATAAATACAAACACTAAAAGAATGACATATTTTAAGTATCTTAGATACCTGTCTGCCTTCTCATTTATTCGGAGTTTTGGTGTTTTTATTTTATACAGCAAATCCTGTATAAATCCGAAGGGACACAAAAAACCGCATATCAATCTTCCAAACAGCACACCAAACAACATAACGGTGCCTAAAACATAGAAACTGAATTTAAAATTTCTGTCACCGACAACAGCCTGCATGGCTCCTATCGGGCATGCTCCCAAAGCACCGGGACATGAATAACAGTTTAACACAGGAAGACAGACCGTCTTGGTCTGCCCCCTGAATATAGTTCCGTTTGAAAAGCCTGCAATATATCCGTTAAACAGCACCGCTGCAAGGAGCTGGATAAAATGACGCATTTTCTTCATCAGCCTATACCTATGCACTCAAGACATATATTTACGGCTTTCCTCAATACCGTCAAGTGCTCCTCTCTGAATACTCCCCATACGATAAAAAGTATTGATGCAAACAGGATAATGTATTTAAAACTGTTATGAAATTCATCTCTGTAATTCATCTATTGCACATCCTCCGTTCTGCTGTTTACAATTTCCAGTTTTTCCAGTATTGCGCTGCGGTACGCTTCTTCATTGTTGCCTCCGAAATGAGGTTCCCCTATGACTTTTCCGTTTTCATCAACAAATATGGTTGTCGGAAAAGCAGTTACTCTGTCAGTCAGTTCCTTTTTTATTACTTTATCAGGAATCAATGTTGTAAAGCCTGCTTTTGAATCTTTTACTACTTCTCTGGCAAGTTCCATGTTTTTATCATTTTCCCCTGCATCTGTACAAATAGTTATAAGATTGCTTCCTTCAGGAAGACTGTCGTACAGCTTCGCAAGATCCGGCATTTCCTCTATGCATGGACCGCAAAAGGTTCCCCATATATTCACCATTGTCACCTTATAGCCTTTAATACAGCTGTCGAAATCCGCTTTTTCTCCATCCAGTGTATCGGCTTCAAATCCGCTTAATGTTACATCACTGAACAGTTCTGTCTGTTCCTGCATCCACTCTTTCTCTTCTTCCTCTGAAGGCACCATAACACCGTCACTGCATGCCGAAAGAAGCATAGCTGACAGACACATAGCCACAATCAATGCTGCGGCAGTCACTATTTTCAAAATTTTTTTCATTTCCATAATTTTAATCTCTCCCAAATACCCTTTTTAAATATTTTCAGTTCGTGCTGTTATTTCCTTTTTATACTCTTCTGCACTGTATGCCCCTAATAAAGAGTTCCCTACAAAATTTCCCTTTTTATCTATAAACACAGTTGTAGGATATGATACAACATCCTTCAGTAAAGTGCTTTTCAGATTCTCATCGCCGGCTATTGTCACAAATCCTGCCTTTGCCTCAGTTAAAATATCCTCTGCCAGTTCTCTGTTTTCATCAGCATCTGTGCATATTGTAACCATATTTACATTTGACGGCAGATTTTCCGACAGCTCTGCCAGGTCAGGAATTTCCGAAACACAAGGTCCGCACCATGTTGCCCAGATGTTTACCATAGTTAAATCATAATCAGCAAAAATATTCTGCGTTACTTTTTTACCGTTCATATCTTTTGCCTCAAATGACTTGAACGCATCAGCCTCAAAAGCTTCTTCTTCCTTTTCAGGTGTAAATAACACCATATTTTCTTTTATTTCATCGATATACGAAGCTATTTCATCAAAGCTTTTTAAATCCGCCTCCGAAAAAGAAGTATCTCCTTCTTTTAATTTTCTTATATCCTTGTTGTATGCCATGTAGTAAGTTCTGCCCTGATACTTTCCTATCCTGTCACATTCTGCATAGCCTTCACTTTCTTTTTTTACTGCAGTGTCGTTTTTCTCATCTTCAACATAGAAAACCTTTAAAAAATCAACTCCGTGACTGAAATATTCTTCAAAATCAAGACTGCTCATTTCTTCTTCCGTCATATTTTCGAGTGCTGTCATTTTCTCTTCTGACTGAAGAACAATATGGAAGCTTTCTTCTGTAGCAAGTGGGAAAATACAAATATTTCCCATCCATGCATCAGGTGCAACAAAACCTGCACCTACCAGAGGAAACAGTGTTAAATGCTCATCTGTGCCGGAAATTTCTTTTCCGTTAACCGTTTTCATTACTTCCTGCTCACAGGATTCGTTTCCTGTTACATCTGAATCTCCCGCAGTTTTAACTGCATCATTTTTACAGCCCGCAAAAATCGCAAGCATACTGATTATCGCAATAATCAGTACAATACCCCATTTTTTTCTCATAATCTTCTTTCTCCCTTTCTCTTTCTCTTACTAAATATCAAATACATTCAGCCTGTACATGGTGGGCATGCTAAGGGTGATGCTAAGCATACCGTACCTTGTTCTATTATAATGATGCTTTTTAGAATGTCAATAATTTTTTATCGTTATTCTTTATATTTTTATCTTTATACTTAGATAATATCTCTCGCCACCTCCACTACGGCTGAATTGAAATCCTATTTAAATCACATAAAAAAAGACGCCGATTGTATATCAACGTCTTTAATCATTTCATTGTCCTGTTATTCTATTTCTTCCAGGTCAACTGAACAGTTGTGATGTACCTTCTGGACATCGTCATTGTCCTCAAGAAGATCTATCATTTTCTTCAATTTTTTTAAATCATGTTCATCTGTAGGAGCTGCTTCCATAGAAGGAACATACTCGATTTCTGATTCAAGAAGTTCATATCCCGCATCTGTAAGTGCTCCGTGAACATCTGTATAAGCTGTAGGATCTGTCTGGATTTCAAATGAATCTTCATGAACAATCATATCATCAGCACCAGCTTCAAGTGCTGCTTCCATAAGTGTATCTTCATCAATATCATCAGTCTTTTCAATAATGATAACACCTTTTCTTGCGAACATATATGATACACAGCCTGGAGCTCCCAGATTTCCGCCATACTTGTCAAAGGTTGATCTTACTGAAGCTGTAGTTCTGTTTTTGTTATCTGTAAGAGCTTCTACGATAACAGCCACACCGCCTAAGCCATAACCCTCAAAGTTCAATTCTTCGTAAGTTTCGCCTTCAAGTTCTCCTGTACCTTTCTTTATTGCTCTTGTTATGTTATCATTTGGCAGATTAATGCTCTTTGCCTTTTCTATTGCAACTTTAAGTGATGCGTTATATTCCGGATCTCCACCGTTCTTAGCCGCTACTGTGATAGCTCTAGCGTACTTTGTAAATAATGCAGCTCTTTTTGAATCCTGTGCCGCTTTACGTCCTGCGATTGTGCCGTGTCTTCCCATGGAGACACCTCCTAACTTAATAAAATTTCAACTCAGATATTATACTACTTTATTTTTTGTATTGCAATGACAATATTATTTGTTTACGCTTCATTTTCCATATTTTTATATGCCGTTGCCATCATCAGTTTGATTCTGTTAAGCTGGTTTACATCGCTGGCACCCGGGTCATAGTCTACAGCAACTATATTTGCATGTGTATTGTACTTTCTTAAAGCCTTCATCATGCCCTTGCCGGTTACATGGTTCGGTAGGCATCCGAAAGGCTGCAGACACGCAATATTTTTAACACCGCTGTCAATAAGCTCAAGCATTTCCCCTGTAAGAAGCCAGCCTTCACCGCACTGGTTTCCTAAAGAAATCAGCTGTTCTGCTTTTTGTGCGGTATGCTGGATATAATGAGGTCCTGTAAATCTTTTGCTGCTGTTCAGTGCTGCCCTCGCAGGTTCTCTGAACCCTTCGATAAACTTTATTGCGGCATTGTTAAGCACCATAGCCTTATGAGTGCCCGACAGATGCTCATAATTGAAATTCTTGCTGTACATACCGTACAGGAAGAAGTCTATCAGGTCCAGAACAACCGCCTCTCCACCTTCCTGCTCAATGATTCTTACGATATCATTGTTGGCATTCGGATGATATTTTACAAGTATTTCACCAACAACACCAACCTTAGGCTTCTTTATATTTTTTAAAGGAAGGTTATCAAATTCCTCAACCATGAGTTTCAAATATTTTTTAAACTTAATAATACTTCCGTTTTCAATGTTCTGCGTAATAATTCTGCTCCATTTTTCGGCAAGTCTGTCCGCAGCACCGCTTTCTTCTTCATACGGTCTTGTCGCATAAAGGATACGCATCAGAGTATCACCGTAAACAGCACCCATAAGAACTCTCTTAACCATAGGCACTGTAAGCTTAAATCCTTCATTCTTTTCAAGACCCACTAGATTAAATGAAACTACCGGAACCTGCTCCATGCCCAAATCGATAAGTGCCTTTCTGAGCAGAGCAATGTAATTGCTTGCCCTGCAGCCTCCACCTGTCTGTGACATAAATACCGCTGTTTTATTCAAATCATGTTTTCCTGATTTAAGTTCTGATATTATCTGTCCCAGTGTTACAATAGTCGGATAGCATGCATCATTGTTAATGTAACGCAGACCTTCCTCTACTGCATTTTTGTCTGCCGACGGAAGCAGTTCAACCTTATATCCGCTTTTTTCCAAAGCAGGTACTATGAACTGGAAGTGTATAGGCGACATCTGCGGAATAAGAAGAGTATATTCTTTCTTCATTTCCTTTGTGAAATATTTTCTTTCAAATCTGGTATTACATTCGGTATGTATGATATTGTTTCTTTCTCTTTCTTCAATTGCCGCTTTCAGTGAGCGTATTCTGATTTTAGCTGCGCCAAGGTTTGTTCCTTCATCTATCTTCAGAACAGTATACATATTGTTGCTGCTCTTCATAAACTCTTCAACCTGGTCTGTTGTAACAGCATCAAGTCCGCATCCGAAAGAATTAAGCTGGATCAGCTCTATATCATCATTCTGGCTGGCAACCCACGCTGCCTTGTAAAGTCGTGAATGATACATCCACTGGTCTAAAACTCTGATAGGTCTTTCAAGCTTTGCCATATGGGCAATTGAGTCTTCAGTGAGTACCACCATATCAAAGGATGTAATAAGCTTATCGATACCGTGGTTTATCTCAGGGTCAACATGATAAGGTCTTCCCGAAAGGACTACACATTTTTTGTTGTTTGCCCTTGCATATCTTATAGCCGCTGCACCCTGCTTTTTTATGTCATCTTTAAATCTTTTATTTTCATCTCTTCCGGCCTTTACCGCAAGCTTTATTTCATTCATGGTAATGCCCAGATGTTCAAGTCCTCTGAACAGCTCTCTTGAAAGATTCTGGTCATTGTCATACGGAAGAAACGGATGGAAAAATTTCACACCGTTTTCCTCAAACAATTCGTCCATATTTTTGCTTATTACTTCCGGATATGTAGCAACAATAGGACAATTGTAATGATTTGCAGCCGTAGGATCTTCATTGTATTCATAGTTTATACTTGGATAGAAAATCCATTTTATACCTTGTTCCACCAGCCACTTGATATGTCCGTGAACCATCTTCGCAGGATAGCATGCCGTATCCGAAGAAATGGTGTCCATTCCTTTTTCATACATATTTTTCGAAGAAGGCGCCGATAAAACCACACGGAAACCAAGTCTTGTAAAGAAAGTAAACCAGAAAGGATAGTTTTCATACATATTCAGCACTCTCGGAATACCGATAGTTCCTCTCTTGGCATACATTTCCGCTGTAGGCTCATAAGAAAACAGTCTTTTATATTTGTATTCATAAAGGTTTGGAAGCTTGCTTCCCTCCTTTTCAACGCCTGCACCCTTTTCACAGCGGTTTCCCGTGACAAACCTTGAGCCGTTATTGAATTTATTTATTGTAAGCATGCAATGATTCTCACAGCCGTTACATCTTGTGTGGGTATTCGTTACCGTGAACAGCTCCATATCTTCAGGCTTTATCAGAGAAGATTCCGTTCCCTCAACATAATTTTCTTTTGCTATAAGAGCTGCGCCGTAAGCACCCATAATGCCTGCAATATCAGGTCTTACAACCTCTTTTCCCAGGACATTTTCAATGCTTCTCAGTACTGCCTCATTTAAGAATGTTCCGCCCTGTACAACAATCTTGTCTCCTGCTTCTTCAGGATTTCTGAGCTTAATAACCTTATATAAAGCATTTTTAATAACCGAATATGAAAGTCCTGCAGAAATATCGCCTATTGTAGCACCTTCTTTTTGAGACTGCTTTACCTTCGAATTCATAAATACGGTACATCTCGTCCCCAAATCAACAGGCGCTTCTGCAAACAGCGCTTCTCTTGCAAAGTCCTGAACATCCATGTTCACAGATTTTGCATAGGTTTCAATAAATGAACCGCAGCCGGAGGAGCAGGCTTCGTTAAGCATGATGTTATAAATAGCACCATCCTTGATTTTCATACATTTCATGTCCTGTCCGCCGATGTCAAGTATAAACTCAACTCCCGGAAGGAATGATTCTGCAGCTTTATAATGAGCCATAGTTTCTATTTCGCCTAAATCTACTTTGTATGCAGCTCTTATTAAGCCTTCACCGTATCCTGTAGCAGTTGCATTGGCAATAGTTGCAGTATTCGGAAGCATTCCGTAAAGCTCTTTCAGCATACCCAGAGTTACTTCCAGAGGTTTTCCCTCATTATTTTTATAGAAGGAGTAAAGAAGGTTTCCCTCTTCGTCTATCAGAGCAGCTTTAGTCGTTGTAGAGCCCGCATCAATGCCCAGATAAACATTTCCCTTCGCATTCCTTATATCTTTTCTTTTTATTTTGTCCCTGTCATGTCTCTGCTTGAACTGATTATAGTCAGCCTGGTCTGCAAACAGCGGAGCTGTATGCTTAGTATCCGACAATGCTCCCGCATCGCTGTTTTTAAGCTTCTCCAGAACATTTTCTATGCTTCTTTCAGAGTATTTTTCAGAAATCAAAGCTGCTCCTATAGCCACAAAATACTGTGAATCCGCAGGGAAAATTATGTTCTCCGGCTGAAGGTTAAGGGTTTCGATAAATCTCTTTCTCAATTCAGAAATGAACGAAAGAGGTCCTCCCAGAAAAGCTACATTTCCTTTTATCTGCCTTCCGCAGGCAAGACCGCTGATAGTCTGGTTTACTACAGCCTGAAATATTGAAGCTGCCAGATCCGAAATAGCGGCACCCTCGTTGATTAATGGCTGTATATCTGTCTTTGCAAATACTCCGCATCTTGCTGCAATAGGATAAATCATCTTATGCTCCTTGGCTGCTTCGTTTAAACCGTCTGCATCTGTGTTTAAAAGAACAGCCATCTGGTCAATAAATGCACCTGTTCCTCCGGCACACGTACCGTTCATTCTCTGTTCAACTGTAGCACCATAGAAAGTTATTTTGGCATCTTCACCGCCAAGCTCTATGGCTACATCTGTCTGCGGTATCACTGTTTCTACTGCCTTGCTGCAGGCAACAACCTCCTGTTCAAAAGGAATTTCAAGCAGCTGCGACAAAGCAAGTCCGCCTGAACCGGTTATAGTCATATGTACATTTTGATTTCCGAATTGCTTATATAATTCTTCTACCAGTGCTGAAACCTTTTCAAAGACATTTGACATATGTCTCTCGTATCTCTTAAAAATGATTTCGTCATTGCCGTCAAGCATAACAACCTTTACAGTAGTTGAACCAACGTCAATACCTAATTTCATAAAATGCCTCCTAGTTTGCTCTTTATCTGTAAATTATCTCGTACTCCGTGTTCATTTCGTCTCTCTGCCTGGAATCCATTTCTACCAGGTCATAAATCAAAGGATCTTTTATAAGTCTCTTCCAGACAGTATACGTAGCCTTTATAAACTGAGATGTAAGCTCCATTTTTTCGCTTATAAGCGGGCATGTATACGGAAGTTCCGAAGTTGACAGTATCATATTTAAATCGCCATCCTGGTTAAGATGCGGTGCAAGAGGAAAAAATCTGCATTGCAGAGGTCTTTTTTCTCTTGGACAAACAGGCGGTGTTTTGCACCTTACAAAATAAACCTTTCCAAACCAAGAATCAGGGAAATCATAATCCTCCGCATATTCGGCACTCCATTTCAGCCAATCCTCTTTCATGTTAAAAAGTTTTTCTTCACCGGGCAGAAGATATATGCCCAGTTCATAGTCAAGTCCTTCTTCATCCTGACTGTCTCCCCCGCAGGTACAGCATGCCGCCCCGCAAAGTTTTCCACAGTCAGACTCCAAAGGTGATACCTTATCTAAAAGCCTGTAAATGGCTTTAAAAGTCTTCTTTTTTATAGTACTTTTCATATCTAATACACCAAAATCAAAAAATAATAAAACGCATACTCAACCATATTAGATTATACATTTTGATAATCTAAATAACAACAAATGAATATGTAAATTCTTTGTAAATTCTTTGTAAATTTTCTTAACAACTTATACAATTCTATCCTTATAAAAATTCCTCTTGACTTTATACCTGTTACTATTGCCAAATAAAATAAGGCTCTGTTTATCATTTTAAACAGAGCCTTTCTGATAGTTATTTAATTTACTTCTGCGATATGTATATCCGGATTTCGATTTGATGCACGTCTGTATATTTCACTCACATCTTCCTTATAAAAAATCATTCTCCTTGACATCACATCTTTCATGAAATGTAATATGTAAAATCTTTTATCCGGAGCATCTTCTTTATGTATGTCAGATATTTCTTGAAAATCCCAAGTACTACGGTAATTAAACCATAACACTTTGTATGAGATTTCTATGGCATTTTCAGTAACATACATACTTTTCTGCAACATTAATGCCGGTATAGCAAGCACTGCAATTGATATGGAATATACAGAAGGTGCATATATGCAAATTCCTATAATTCCGATACAAGCAAACACTGCCACAACCTTTGTAGACTTTTTCATCTGTCTGTCATCATAAGCTTTAATGTTGTCCATATCGAATATCTCCTTTTATTTTGCTGCTTTTCTTGCAGCCTTTAATGCTTTTACTTCTTCTCTGGTCTTTCCGTCTTCTTCTTTGTACTTAATACCAATACCTAAGTATGTAATTACGATTGCAAATACAGGATTCAAAAGGTTCATAAATGCATATGGCATAAATGCCCAGTTTGAAACTCCAAGAGTTGCTGCCTGATAAGCACCACAGCCATTCCAAGGAATCATTGGTGACCATAATGTACCGCCATCTTCAGTTGTTCTTGATAAGAAGCTTCTGCTTAAACCTCTCTTATCAAATTCAGCTGCGTACATTCTTCCCGGAACTAAGATAGCTAAATACTGGTCAGTTAATACTACGTCACAGATGATACCTGTCAGAATAGTTGTCATAACTAAACCGCCAACCGTTTTAACTCTCTTAACTAATCCGCCCAGTAGTACTTCGATGAAGCCACATTTTTCTAGGATGCCGCCAAATACTAAAGCAAACATGATAAGTGAAATAGTCCACATCATTGAATCAACACCACCACGATTAAGCAATTTGTCTGCTACTTCGTTACCTGTTTCAACACTGTATCCATACTGTAAACCGTTTAAAACTTCTGCCCAGCTTGCACCCTGTGCTGCCATAGCGATAACACAGCCAAAAGCTGCTGCCAGTAATAATGAAGGAATCGCCGGGATTCTTTTGATAGCACCAAATACTACTATTAAAACCGGCAACATAATCCATGGTGATAAGTAAAAATTATCAGCAATTGCATTCTGAATATCATTTACTAAAGTTGCATCATAACCGGCTTCATCGATTACCATTGTACCTACAATTCCATACAATACTAATGCAATACAGAACGAAGGAACTGTCGTTGTCATCATAGCTCTAACATGATCATAAAGCGGAGTTTCAGCTCCGGCTGCTGCTACGTTAGTACTGTCTGATAACGGGGATAATTTGTCACCGGTGTATGCACCTGAAATAACCATGCCTGCTGCAAGAGCCGGATTAATTCCAAGCCCCATGGCAATACCCATAAGTGCAACCCCTACTGTACCTGAAGCTGTCCAAGATGAGCCTGTTGCTAAACCTACGATAGCTGTTAATATACAGCCTACTACAAGGAATGCACCCGGTGAAATGATTTCTAAGCCATAATATACCATTGCAGGCATTGTACCTGACCAAACCCATGAACCTATAAGCATACCTACGCACATAATGATAAGAAAGGCTTCAGTTGTTCTCTTGATACTATCCAAACCACCTGTAATGATAGCATCCCAGGAGTAACCACATCTCATAGCAACTAATGCTGTTACTACACAAGATAGAACTAAAGGAATATGCGGTTCAACTCCCCACTTAATTGTTGCCATAATGATTGTAACCATCATGAAAACTACCGGAAGAAGAGCTTCCCAAAATTTAGGCAGTCTTACTGTCTTTTCTTTCTTTTCCATAATTGCCTCCTAAAAATTATTGATTCTGTAGAAATAATTCCTTTCAATAAACTAAAAAGCAATTTTTATGCCAACTTATGTTTAATTATACATTCGTAAGAAGATGTATAATTTTGAATATTTCTATAATTATCCGGAGTTCCTGGCTGAAAAAAATTGCACTTATTATCTGTGAAATATTTTTCATTTATGAAATTTTTTTCACAGTTATTTACCTATATTGTACTGACCTATTTTATTCCATAACTGACGAGTAGTTATTCCTAAACCATCTGCGCATTTTGATACATTACCATTGGCGTTATCCAATGCATTCTTGATGTATTCAGCTTCAAATTGTGCTCTTGCCTCGCGCAAACTTAGATTATCACTTATATTACAAGCCGCACCTTGATTTGTTGAAACATCTATCGGCATAAGAATTTCATTTATGGTTACTTCTCCGTTTTTACTTAGAGCGATCATTCGCTCAATTATATTTCTAAGTTCTCTAACGTTTCCGGGATAATTATATTCTAATAAGAATTTCATAACTCTGTCATCAATGCTTTTTATAATTTTTTTCTGGTCCTTTTCTATCTTTTTTATGAAAAATTCTATTAACCCCGGCAGGTCTTCTCTTCTCTCTCTTAAAGGCGGTATTTGTAGTGTTAAAGTATTTATTCGATACAACAGGTCTTCTCTAAACAAACCCTCCTGTATATCCTTGGTTAGGTTTTTATTTGTAGCAGACACAAGTCGAATATCTAAATTTATAAGCTTATTACTTCCTATTCTTTCTATCGCTCTGCTCTCCAGAACTCTAAGCAGCTTACCTTGAGTTGATAAGGGCAAATCTCCTATTTCATCTAAGAATAATGTCCCATAGTTTGCTTCTTCAAACTTCCCTATTCTTCGCTCAACAGCTCCTGTAAAAGAACCTTTTTCATGTCCAAAAAGTTCTGATTCGATGATACTTTCAGGAAAGTTCTGGCAATTCAACGCTATAAACGGTTCAGTCTTTCTGTCACTTATTCTATGTATGTAGTTAGCAATAACTTCTTTACCTACTCCTGATTCACCGAGAAGTAATATATTTATGCCCGTATTGGCAGTTCTTTGACACATTTCAAGAATGTTATAGTACTCTTTGTTTTTTGTATCAAAAAAGACTTCTTCAGAGTTTTGATTTCTAAGTAAGATTGAACTTTTCCTTTCTAATCTGTTTAATCTTGCCATTCTTTCAATCTTTTTAAGAAGTTCATCCATATCATTGCTTTTTACAAAATAATCTTCTGCTCCGTACTTTGTCGCTGATACTGCACTTTCTATGCTGCCAAAAGCAGTCATAACTATAACCTGCGTTTCAATATGTTGTTCTTTTATAGACTTAATCAACTCTATACCATCCATATGCGGCATCTTAAGGTCAGTTACAACTAAATCAACTGCATTTTCTTTCAAAAAATCTAATGCTTCTAAGCCATTTGAACATGAATTGGTCATATATCCTGCATCTTGTAAAATAATCGATAACACATTTTGATATTCTATCTCATCATCTACGATTAAAACATTAAAGCCTCTGATTTTACTCATATTTTAAATTACCTCGCATTTTTTACAAAAGATTTATCTATTATGCTCTATCAACAGGGATGGTTAATTCAAAGCTTGTCCCTGAACCGGCTTCACTTTTAACGTTTATTTTTCCATTAATTTTAGCTAATTCAGAACTAACTATATATAACCCCAGGCCATTACCGAAACTCTTTGTAGTATAAAACGGATTAAATACATGTTCTAAGTTTTCCGGAGCAATGCCACAGCCATTGTCAGTTACGTTCAGATACAAAATATTATCCTCTATCTTTGAGGAAATAATTATATTTTTATCAATATCACCTGATTCAAAAGCTTCTATCCCGTTGTTCAACAGATTTAAAAGAGAAAGTTTTATAATATCTGTATTTACTATGATATTATCTTCACTTCCTTCATTATACTTTAATGCAATTTCTATGCCTTTCTGTTTAAATGTTTTATTTTCAAGTTCAATGATTTCATCAATCAAAGTTTTAATTGTAGTTACCTGCTTTTCATCATTAGTTAATCTAGAGAAATTCAGTAAATTTTCAATAAATCCGTTGATTCTTCCAACTGAACTGTTTATCACTCCTAACGCATGCTTTTCTAAATCATTTTCACAGTATTTATTTAATACAAAACTATAGCTTTTTATTAATCCCAGAGGATTTCTTATCTCATGTGCTAATCCTGCCATAAGTTGGCCTACAGCAATCATTTTTGATTCTTGTCGTGTTCTCAGTTCATTGATGTGCTTTTCTGTAATATCACTAACCATAATTAAGCTTTGCTTTATGTCACGTTTATAGTTTTGTTTAGTCACACGAAAATACTTATTGCCTGATATTAAGGTCTTTTCATCTACCAAATCCGTAAAGAAATCTTTTGACGGGGCTAAATCATATATATATTTTCCAATAATCTCTTCTCTTTCCATTTTACACAAAAGCGTTGCATAATGATTGCATTCCAATATTTTATCATTGTCATCTATAACAAATATACCGTCAGACAAGGTATCTATGATTTCTCTCAGTTCTTCCTTACCTTTTCTGATTTCTCTGGTCTGTTCTTCTACTTTGGCCCTAATGAACAAATTCCATGCCAATAAAGCAGCTACAACGGTTGCAACAAAAAAGAATGTATAATAAATATTTGAGTATTCATTCATATCTTTTACATCCGGTTTAAACGTAGCAAACCATTTATTCTGAACCTGTGATATTGTATTATTTTTCTTTATTTCCAGAATACCCTTATTTAGTATATCAACAAGAATCTGGTTATCATCTGCCACTAAAAAACAAAGCTCTTTTCTATATAAAGCATGTTTTAAAAATCTAAAGTTATTTTGGAGCTTCACTTGATTCACGATATATGAAATCTGAGTTTCATCAGCAACTATTCCGTCTACTTGTCCTGAATCTAACAACTTGATAGATTCATATAAATCTTCTGTCATAACGAATTCTACATTTTCATGATTTGCATAAAAGTTTTTAGCATATCCAATGATAGAATCGTCTTTTACCACTGCTAATTTTGCATTGTTAACATCCTCAAGCACAATAAACTTAGAATCATTATTTACAAGAATCTTACCATGCAAAACGTATAACGTTTGAGTAAAGTTGTAATCATAGTAATTTACGTTTGTTTTGTAAGCATAAGTTATACTGTTATTATCTAAGGTACTTATATCTTCTGTTTCAAAATCTTCATCCATAGGTATAAGTTTAATATCTTTTTCTAAAACAATAGAAATCTGAGATATGTAATCATGCACAAGACCCAGCAATTGTTCTGTGTTAGGATCTGCGTAAGAAATCGGCGCAAAATCAGTTTCCATATTGAATTTCAATTTGTTATTATCAAGATATTCCCTTTCCTCTTCCGATACAGGCATAGAATACTTTATAAATTCAAATACATTCACATCATATTTAATAAGTACATTTACGCACTGTGCACACAGCAGACAAATTATTATTAAGCTGAGAATTAATACACCTTTATTTTTCATAATCTTTTCATACCCTTATAAAAACCAAATTGTAATATAGGTATCTCTAAATAAATAAGCATCCATAAAGCATAAATATTTATAATTATATCATTTTGAATAATATTTTTGCACAAATAATGAACAAATGCCATTTAAAATAGATTTCGGTACTCAGATTTGTGAAATAAAAAAAGCCCAAAACATTGAAGTTTCAAGCTTTTTAAATACACATAAACATGTTTCGGGCAAGTCTGTAAGCCGGGTTCTGTATTTGACAATCATCTATCTAGGCATACCATTGCTGATATGCTCAAGCGACCTACCTACCGGGCAGCGACGGGCCGCCACCTTTTATGCCCTTCTTGGTCTTGCTCCGGGTGGGGTTTACACGGCCGTTATGTCTCCATAACGCCGGTGAGCTCTTACCTCACCATTTCAACCTTACCACAGCCTTACTGTTTCGGCGGAATGTTTCTGTTGCACTTTCCCTATAGTTACCTACGGCGGACGTTATCCGCCACCCTTGCCCTGCGGAGCCCGGACTTTCCTCGTGCCGAAGCACGCGACTGTCTGGCTTACCCAAAACACGCTCAAATATTATATACTAACCGCCTATAAAAAGTCAAACGGATTTCTGTTTGACCGGGTTTCGGCTATTTCAACCCTGCTGCCAAATATTTTTTTCAGCTGGCTGCTCATATTCTCCGTAAAAATTTTCTCGGTTCCATAATGACCCGCATCTATTGTACAAAGGCCTTTTTCCATTGCATTTACAGCATCATGATGTTTTATGTCTCCTGTTATAAAAAGATCGCATCCCTGTCTTTCGGCCGCTTCAAGCATCTCAATGCCTGCACCTGTACAAAGACCTATTTTTTTTATCATACTTTCCGGTCTTCCTATAAATCTCAGTTCCTTGGGTGAGATTTTTAAGGTATCTGCAAGCCCAAACATTATATTCTTCAAGGTTTCTTCCTTTTCCAGTTCTCCGTAAACGCCAATCAGTTCTTCTTCCGTATCTCCAAAATCCTTTACGCTGTGAAGTCCTATGAGCTCTGCCAGATATCGGTTGTTTCCGTGTTCTGCCTTGTCAAAACATGTATGAGACGAATATACGGATATATTGTTTTTCACAAGAGTATATGTATAGTCTCCTATAATCTCCCCACAGTCTATCTTTTTTATACCCCTGAAATATAAAGGGTGATGCGTAATGATAAAATCAGCTCCAAAATCAACTGCCTCGGTGATTACATCCCTGCTTATTTCAAGACACACCATGATTTTGCTGATATCTTCAGACCGAAGATCTATCTGCATGCCACAGTTATCCCAGCTTTCCGCAAGAGACAGCGGCGCAATCTCCTCCAGTGCCGACAAAAGTTCAAATCTGGATATTCCCATGGAAATTCCTCCTTTTAACTGTATTTTTCAAAAAGTGTATAAAGGTACTCAAGCCTGTCTTTAGTTGACATAATCCGTTTTTTGTCAATATTCGAAGATGCCTCAATGCCCTTAAGTATGCTTTCTTCTGTTTTGATTTTCTTTTTAAGAAAATCAATCGCCAAAGCGCCATTACTTATAAGTATTGATTCCGGAAATTCATATTTCATACTGTTTATTTCTAAAGAATATTCATTTTCCATACAATCAAGCGGCAGTGGAATAGCTTTATCGCGGCATTGTTCTGTACTTACTAAAAGTATTTCACAAATAAATTTTCCCTCTTTTACAAGGCATTCCTTTTCAATATCAAAACCGTTCTTTTCAAGCCACCATCTGAGCTTTCCTTGGCCGTTTCTCGGCTGCAGTATAAACTTTTTAAAGCTTTTGGTTTTTCTGAAGTTTTCACCCAGTATCCGGGTCATCAGTATGCCTCCCATGCCGGCAATAGTCACAACATCAGCTTCTCCGTCCTCCAGAACACTTATACCGTCCCCAAGCTTAAAGGCGAAATTTTTTTCCACCACTTCTTCAGGATATTCCCTGCTTAAAACATTATCTATGCCTTTCTTCAGTGAGCCCCTGCTTATATCTGCCAAAATAACCTTTGGACTTTTACCGCTTTCCCACAGATAAATAGGCAAAAAACCGTGGTCGGTACCAACATCGGCCACGGTTTGTCCGTTTTCTATGAGGTCAGCCATCATTTGCAGTCTGTCTGATAACTTAATCACGCGCTTTTTCCCCAATCAAACAATCATTATCTTTAAAACTATATTTATCGGTTTTCAGCCACATTTACTCAAGATAATCCTTAAGCTTCTTGCTTCTTGAAGGATGTCTGAGTTTTCTCAGTGCCTTTGCTTCAATCTGTCTGATTCTTTCTCTTGTGACATCAAACTTTTTACCTACTTCTTCAAGGGTTCTTGCTCTTCCGTCTTCAAGTCCGAAGCGGAGCTTTAGTACCTTCTGTTCTCTTTCAGTAAGTGTATCAAGTACCTCCACAAGCTGTTCCTTGAGCATTGAAAATGCTGCTGCTTCAGCAGGTGCAGGCACATCATCATCAGGTATAAAATCTCCCAGATGACTGTCTTCTTCTTCTCCTATAGGTGTTTCCAGTGAAACAGGTTCCTGTGCAATCTTAAGGATTTCTCTTACCTTTTCCTCAGAAATGTCCATCTCCTTTGCTATTTCTTCAGGAGAAGGTTCTCTTCCGTATTCCTGTAAAAGCTGTCTTGATATTCGTATAAGCTTATTTATGGTTTCAACCATATGAACAGGTATACGTATGGTTCTTGCCTGGTCAGCAATTGAACGTGTAATCGCCTGTCTTATCCACCAAGTTGCATAGGTACTGAACTTATATCCCTTTCTCCAGTCAAATTTATCTACTGCTTTTATAAGTCCCAGATTACCCTCCTGAATAAGATCAAGAAACATCATTCCTCTTCCCACATAACGTTTTGCAATACTTACAACCAGACGCAGGTTTGCTTCGCAAAGACGTTTTTTGGCTTCTTCATCGCCTGCTTCCATTCTTTTTGCAAGTTCAATTTCTTCATCGGCAGAAAGAAGAGGAACTTTTCCGATTTCCTTCAGATACATTCTGACAGGATCGTCTACTGATATTCCCTTTGGCAGGGTGGCTTCCAGATCCACCTCCGCATTATCATCAGAACTGTTTATAAGCTCCACATCATCATCAGGCTGTTCTTCGTTTTCTATACTCAAGAGTTCAAAATCTTCGGGGTCTACCTCAGAAACAATTTCAACTCCCATAGCAGTAAGGGAATCATATATTTCATCCATCTGTTCCTTATTCAGGTCTACACATTCCAAGGCATCTGCCACTTCTCTGAAAGAAATTGACCCCTTTGCCTTGGCTTTGTCCATCATCGCCTGTACCGTTTCTTTCTTATCCATTGTATTTCCTTCTTCGATGCTCATCTGTTTACCCCTTTCCTTTCATCTTTTTCTGCAGCTCAATCAGCTGTTCTGTAAGGTTTCTTATTATTTCCTGGTTTTCTTCCTCATCTGCCATTGAGAGCTGCATAAGAAGCTGTTTTTCTTTTGCTTTTAAACTCTTCATTTCTATTTTGCCCAGACATTCTCTTAAAACTTCTTCTTCTTTATCCGCAAGCTTGACATTTTCCATAACATCCTGCAAAAGAAACAGTTCCTCA
The DNA here is from genome assembly GCA_051883075.1 of Anaerovoracaceae bacterium. Classification (GTDB taxonomy): domain Bacteria; phylum Bacillota; class Clostridia; order Peptostreptococcales; family Anaerovoracaceae; genus Aminipila. Next base: position 13,123 of record JBJETA010000155.1, on the reverse strand, counting down.
CTGCTGAGACTGTCCTGCAGCTTAAGCAGGTCAAGCTGGCCTTCCTGCTCATAGAGAGCCTTTGCCGCAGAGAAAATCCTTTTTCCGTATTCCGATGAAAAAGCCTCCTCATACTGCTCTATGATTTTAAAGTATTCATAGTCTGTAATCAAAAGCTTCAAAAGATTTTTCTCTACAAGCATCACTGCAGAATTAATTTCCTGCTCAATTTTTTCAGTTTCTTCATTTCTGCGCTGGATATTCTTTTCTTCTGGTTCAGCTGCCGGATTTCCGCCGTTTACCTCCAGCCTTATGGCATTTTCAGAAATTCCGATTTCCCCGGCAATCTTTTTTATATAAATCTCTGCCTCAACGGGGCTGAGGCTTCTTAAAACTTCTGCCGCCTGCTTCAGAAAATCCACCTTTTCTTCATAGCTGTCAAGATTATATTTTTTCTTTAAAACCGCTATTTTATAATCAACAAATCCAAGTGCTTCTTCCGTCAGTTTCCTGAACGCATCCCTTCCCCGCTTTTTAACAAATTCATCAGGGTCTTTTCCGTCCGTGACATGAAGTACCTTTGGTCTGCAGCCTTCTTTAAAAAGGACATCTATGCCTCTCAATGCCGCTTTTTGTCCGGCATTGTCCGCATCATATGACAATATAATATTTTTAGTATATCTTTTTAAAAGCTTTGCCTGATTCTCCGTAAGTGCAGTTCCCAATGAAGCACTTACATTTTTTATTCCACTCTGGTAAAGAGAAATGACATCCATATATCCTTCAACCAGAATTGCGCAGTCCTCCTTACTTATGTCCGTACGGCTTAAATTTAATCCGTAAAGATTATTTTTTTTCAGGAATATAGGATTTTCAGGCGAGTTTAAATATTTAGGCGAAGCATCGCCTATGGCTCTGCCTCCAAAACCTATTATTTTGCCTCTTGTATTTATGATGGGAAACATAACCCTGTTCCTGAATTTATCGTAAATCTTTCCCTTCGATTCAGACACAAGTCCAAGCTCCTTCAGTATCCTCACATCAGTATTTTTACTTTTAAAATACTGATACAGGCTGTCCCACTTATCATCCGCATATCCTATCCCAAATTTTTTAAGCGTTTCCGGGGTAATGCCCCGGTTAAGCATATATGTCAGTCCGGGATTTTTCTGCTGTGTAAAAGCTTTATGGAAAAAAATTGCCGCTTCCCTGTTTATTTCATAGTAAATTTCATTTCGTCTGCTGCCGCCAGAGCTTCTCTTGTACTCTATGCCGCACTCCCCGGCAAGTTTTTCTATAGCCTCCTGAAACTCCAGATTATAATATTTTTTTACAAATTCTATAACATCTCCGGTAGCTCCGCATCCGAAGCAGGTAAAAATCTGTTTGTTTTCCGAGACAACAAAAGAAGGCGTTTTCTCGTTATGGAAGGGGCAGTTTCCTTTATAGTTGCTTCCCGCTCTTTTTAATGAAACAACCTGTCCCACCACATCAACGATGTTACACCTGCTTTTTATTTCTTCTGTTATATTATCATTAAAAGAATTGCCCAAAATAATCACCGTAAAAATATATACTATATAGTTATATACGACAAATTTAAGCAATTCCTTTTTTATTTTTTTATTTTTTAACTTTTTAATATATTTTTTTCAGGTTATTTCCAGCCCTTTGGTATAAACAGCTCATTATAAAGATTTATGGCATACCTGTCGGTCATTCCCGCGATATAGTCTTTTACAATCTCCGCAACACCGTCTCTTTCTATCATTGCCTTCTTCTCTTCCGGAAGCAGCTCCGGCTTTTTCAGATAATAGTCATAAAGAGTTTTAATAACGACCTCTACCTTGTTTAAATCCTCGTGTTTTTTTACACGTTCATGATGATAAACATTTTCAAACATATACGCTCTGAGTTTATCCATATATTTACGGCATTCGTCGCTCATAAAAATCTCCGGCTTATCCTCGCTGTTTTCTATAACATCTGTAACCATATGATTTATTCTGGCTCTGTGGGAGCTTCCCAGAACCTCTATGCAGTCCTGAGGCAAATCTTCTGTAGATATAACTCCGCTCCTGAGTGCATCATCAATATCATGGTTTATATATGCTATACGGTCACTTAGTTTTACAATCTGACCTTCCAAAGTGAACGGCTTTACACTGCCTGTGTGATTTAAAATTCCGTCCTTTACTTCTTCTGTAAGGTTCATTCCGAACTCACCCTTAGTGCCTTCAAGACACTCCACAACGCGAAGGCTCTGGACATTGTGCTTAAATCCGTTTGGATGTATGCTGTCAAGCACAGTTTCTCCGCTGTGTCCAAAAGGTGTATGCCCTAAATCATGTCCAAGGGCTATGGCCTCGGCAAGGTCCTCGTTCAATGCCAGTCCTCTTGCAATGGTTCTGGCAATCTGTGATACTTCAATAGTATGAGTTAAACGCGTTCTGAAATGGTCTCCTTCAGGAGCCAGAAACACCTGGGTCTTATGCATAAGTCTTCTGAAGGATTTGGAATGTATGATTCTGTCCCTGTCACGCTGAAATTCCGTACGGACAGGACACTTTTCTTCTTTCATTCTTCTTCCCCTCGACTCAGCCGATTTAGCGGCATAAGGCGATAAAATTTCGTATTCTTTTCTTTCCCAATCTTCTCTGGTAACCATTGTCCTACCTACGCCCGCTTCATTATTACACCTTCAAAGATGTTTGCAACCGCTTCGCAAAAGTCCATGCAGGTTTCAAGTTCTTCAAAAAGATGCTTCCACTTTACGATTTCAACAGGATCTTTTTCTTCCTTAAAAAGCTTTGTAAGTGCCTTTCTGAATATTATATCCCCTTCGTTTTCAAGTCTGTTTACTTCTATAATCTGTTCATTTACCTTTTCTGAAGTGGTTACCTCTTCAAGGTGTTCAAATAAAATCTTCAGTTCCTTTATTGCCTGAACTATAAGCTCTGCCATATAAATAGCTTCAGGTCTGATTTCTGTTACTCCAAATACCAGAAATCTGTTTGCAGCCTCTTCCATGGAGTCCACTATATCATCGACCTGCTTTGTCATCTGATAAAGGTCATCTCTTGAAAAAGGAGTTTCCTCCGCTTCATGCAGTGCCTTAAGGATTTTGTGTGCCTGCATATCGCATTCGGTTTCCATAACCTTTATATTTGCTACTTTATCCTCTATGTTTGTGTAATCTTTTACAAGGTCGCAGAAAGCATCCCCGGCCTTGGAGACTTTTACCATGTAGTCATTAAACAGTGAATAAAAAATACTCTGATTTCCCTCATTACGGTTCTCTTTTCTTTTTTTTATAAGCATTTTTCTCTCCTTCAACCCGCATCGGCGGATTCAAATAAAATATTCTTCCGTGCATCATCTGATTAAAAAACATCAATCATAAATAACTGTAAAACAATACTTGTCAAAAATCAACATTATGATAAAAATCTTTTTAAATTATATTATTTTTATATCCGCTGTTTTACTCTTTCACTTAATTCTGTACTCACATGTTTTATGTTTTCCAATAAGATCTCCTGTATTCCTTCATTAACAAACATAATGCTTTCAGCAATATTGTATACAAGCGCCTGTTTCTCTTCGGCAGTCATGGCTTTGAAGCTTTCCTCCGCCTGCTTAAACAATATGTCTTTTTCCATACATCCTACCTCCTGTGTCTGTATCCGTCATCACATGCAAAGCACATAAGTTCCGTCATGCTGTCCTCCGGTATTTCTATGCCCGGCACAACATGTGAAGGACTGATATATGCCATATCAACCTCTTCAAAATAATTTTCCGGAAGCCTGTTCAGAGTAAGCCTTCCTATATTCAGATAGGGATACTTCTTTTCCTGCCACAGAAGTGTCTTTCTGAGCAATGTTTCCGGGTCCTTTACACTTTCCTGCGGAACAATCTGCACCATCAGCTCATATTCGGGATAATGTCCCTCTTCAACCGCATCATATAAATCCTTCGTCATTACATCCGGCGCATACCCCGCAAGGAACTCAGCTTCCTGTGCGGAAATGCTTCTTATTCCGTTCAGCGGAACCCATCTGTATCTGACAAAAAAGCATTTGTCCTCCCTGTTTCTCCAGATATAAGTGTTTACACTGTAGCTTTCCATATATCTGTAGCTCTTTACAGTACCTCTGTCTGAAAAAAGCCATATAAGCATATGTGATGTTTCCGGGTTATCCGCCATAAACTTCCAGAATTTTTCTTTGTCCGGCAGCATCCCCTTTTCATTTCTTACTGCATCATAAAGATTAAATATTTTTTCCGGATCATCCACAAAAAAAACAGGCATATTGCTGCATATTAAATCGTATTCGCCGTCATCGGTTAAAAATTTCACTGCCATGCCGCGCATATCCCTGTAGGTTTCCGCAGAGCCTCTTTGTCCCAGAGCCCGTGAAAACCTTACAAAAACTTCCGTCGGAAGTTCTGTTTCATTTAAAAACTGTGCTTTTGTAAAATCATAAAGAGGCATATAGAGCTGAAACTTTCCGTATGCTCCTATGCCTCTTTCGTGAAAAATTCTTTCCGGCTTCATTTTACTGTTTAACTCTGCCATTCTGCTGCACAGATAAAAGTCCGTCATACTACCACCCCGTTTTAAAATCAGTATATGCACGAACTCTGTCTTTGCCAAGGTCAGTTATGATTAAAATTTAATTTGTACTTCCAAAGCCTCCTGTCCGCTTTCCTTCTGCTTCATCAGCACAGGTTATTCCGAATGGCAGAAATATTCCCTGTGCAAAGCCCTTACCCGCTTCAAGCTTCAATACCTTATTTTCTCTGGAGTCATTCGTTATTTTTATCATTATATGACCTTCATTATGGGCCTCAAAGTAATCCGAATCAATAATTCCTACAGTATTGTCAAGCTGCATCCTGTATTTAAAGCCCATGCTCGAACGCGGAAAACACATAAGCACCCATCCCGCATCTATCCTGCATCTTATGCCTGTCGGAATTTTTACCGTATCTCCGGGTCTAAGCTCCATATCCACGGGGGAACAGAAATCATACCCGGCAGAGCCTTTAGTTGCCCTCTCAGGCAGCTTTACCGAATCATAGATATCCTTTACATTATCATCTCCGAAAATCTCTTTCCAGTCATTTTTAAACTGTTCAAAGCTAACCTTATAAAAATCTGCTATTCTCTGCATTTTTACATTTCTCCGTATGTCTATGACTGTATCATCTTTTTAATGTCACATTTTTTATTTGTAACTATCACACCTGAGTATGTGCTTATATCATCTATAAGTGCCGATGCTTTTCTGATATCATCCATGGTGACTTCATCAATTTCCTTTATCACTTCTTCAGGAGTATATACTCTGTCAAGCAGGATAGTATTCTTTCCTATGGAAAACATTCTTCCGTTTACGCTTTCCTGTCCGAATATATAGCTTGCTTTCAGCTGTTCCTTTGCTACTGTAAGTTCATCTTCAGTAACACAGTTCTTCCTCAGATTTTCAAGTTCTTCCTTGATTCCGTTTATAGCATCGTGAATCTTGTCGTGGCTTACACCTGCATAAATGTTGTAATAGCCTCTTTGCGAATATGAGCTGGAATGCGAATAAACTGAATATGCCAGTCCTTTCTGCTCCCTTATATTCTGGAAAAGTCTTGAGCTCATGCTTCCGCCCATTATATTGTTAAGAAGCACCAATGCATAATAATTGTCGTCATCAAGCTTCAGTCCTCTTGTTCCTATGCATATATGTGATTGCTCTATGTCCTTTACCTTTACCTTAAATCTTGGCTCATAAGGTTCGTCATAAAATTCTTTTTTAGGTTTTTCCGCTTTTAAATGCTTTAATTTACCTTCAAATATCCTGCACATTTCATCACAGTCAAAATTTCCCGCAACAGCAACAACTATACTGTCTCTTGTGTATTCTGCATCAATATAGCCCTTCAGTTTTTCCCGTGAAATGCCTCTGAGTGAGGTCTGTGTTCCTATTATTGACTTTTCATAAGGACAGCCCTTAAAAATCAGGTCGCTTATCGCTTCATGAGCGTAGTCATCAGGAGTATCTTCGACCATTTTCATTTCTTCATAAATGACCTTTTTCTCCTTTGCCATCTCCTTTTTATCAAATCTGGAAGCAGTAAACATATCCAGCAGAATTTCTGCCGCCTTTCCCGCATTTGAGCTGAGAGTTTTTATATAATAACAGGTAGCTTCGCGGCCCGTAAAGGCATTCATCTGTCCGCCTATTCTGTCAACATCCTCTGCTATCTGCTTTGCAGTCCTGTTTTCAGTTCCTTTAAACATCATGTGCTCTATAAAGTGGGAAACACCTGAAAGTTCTTTAGTTTCATCCACTGCACCTGCCTTTACCCAGATGCCCAGTGCTACCGACTGCACATACGGGATTTTTTCCATTACCATTCTTATACCGCAATCTAATTTTCTTGTTTCAATCATCTTTTACCATACGTCCTTTTTCTGTATAATGTCTGAAAAATATCTAATTCATATCTTTTAATTATATATTTTTACCGGCATTCTGTAAAGTTGAACAATGTTACACTCCCTGCTTCTGATTTCATCTATAAGCGACGGAAGAGCCTTCAGAGTTTCCGGTTTCGGGTGCATCAATATGATAGCCCCGTCCAGAGGCTTTGATATAATCCTGTTAATTATTACATCTGCCGAAGACCCCTCTCTCCAGTCTATTGTATCCGAAGTCCATAGAACTACTCTATATCCCATCTCGTCTGCAATCTCCAATGTTTTCCTGTCATAGTCCCCGGCTGCAGGTGCAAAGAAATTCGGTTTTACACACAGTATATCAATAACTGCATTTTCTGTTTTTTCTATTTCCTCCCTCACTTTTTCGCCGGACACCTGACTGCATAACGCATGGCTGTATCCATGACTTTGTATTTCATGACCCCGTGCAAACATTTCCCTCAATAACTCGGGATTTTTTTCAGCCCATCTTCCCGTTACAAAAAAGGTTATTTTTATACCTTTTTCATCAAATACATCCAGCATGTCCGGTATAACCTCTTCACCCCAGTCAACATTGCAGGCAAATGTACACAAATTGTTTCCTTCCGGACCTCTTCTTATTATTCTGCTTTCCAAATCACCGCTTTCCTGCGGAGCATCTGCCGCCTGTATTTTATTCCATGTAATGACCACCTGTTCCGCCAGAATTTTATCGAGTGCAGTGAAGCCCTGTATTACCAGCGCAAGTATTGCCGCAAAAGCCAAAATACATATAACAATCTTTTTTCTGCCCATAAAAAACACCCCCACTAATCCTATGAGTGGAGGTGTCTGTTTAAAACCGCCGTATAATTATTTTTACTGCTGGATGCCTGCCTTGATATCAAGATATACATATACAACCTTTGCTGCCTGTGCACGTGTTGCAAGGCCCTGTGGCTGGAAATCTCCTTCCGGCTGTCCGTTTATGATTCCTGCCCTGACGATAGTATTTACATAATCAGATGCCCACGGACTTATAGCGTTCTGGTCGGTAAACGTTTTTGCTTCCGAATTCTGAGGAAGCTGCAGTTCCTGACTTGCCGCAAACTTGCAGAGCATGATGCACATCTGCTCCCTCGTAATATTCGCATTCGGTTCAAAGATGCCATCGCCCATGCCGCTGACTATGCCGTTTTCATAACCCCAGTTTACATAGTTGTAATACCATTCATTTTCAGGTACATCTGTGAATCCTGCAGGTGCGGACTTTGTCACATCCGTGCCGTCCATTGTTTTGGCAAGAAAGGCAAGGAACTGTGCCCTTGTCAGCTGTGCATCCGGCATATACAGATTGTCACCCATACCGTTTGCGATGCCTCTTGCAGCCAGTGAACCTATATATGTTCTTGCCCAGTGATCAGCCGTATCCGCAAAATCTATGGATGTCTGTCCTACCTGAACAGGTATTGTGATATTGTAGTCACCGTATTTAACATATATGTTTCCCGTTTCCGCATTTTTGCTTCCCGCCTTAAACAGGCCGTTTGAATCTATTGTTCCTATATTTTCATCACATGACCATGTAAAAATGCTGTCATTCGAAACCACATTTATAGGCCCGCTTTTTACTGAAATATTTATATCCGAGCTTTCATTTGCATTCAGATAAAGCTTTGTAACAGAAGGTGTCAATGTAAGACCGCTTTTTACAACCTGTACCTTCGTTTCCCCTGAAATATTTCCGCTTGTTCCGACAATAGTCTCCACGCCTTCTTTATCTCCTGCAGTATAAAGTCCGTTTGAAGTAATGCTTCCCTCTCCGTCCTTTACTTCATAGTTTACAGAGCCTGTCATAGCCGTCTTTTCAAAAAGTTCGTTTGATGCATAGCTGTTTATCTGTACCGAAGCTCCGGGCATCAGAAGCGTCATAGCCGGATAAAGATTAAGATTTGCGGCACTTGAACCGCCGTTTCCTTTATATACAAGGAGTATTGCATTTGAAACCTTTCTTTCTGACGAATCCGACGGAACGTTTTTGCGCACAGCCGTCGTCTCTATACCCGGAAGACGCGAATACAGGACTGTAGAGCCGCCTCCATCCATATTGAAAGCATATTCACAGCCCAGTGCCTTCATATGATTTGCAAGCTGTACCAGATTTAAGCCTTTTGAAGCAGTCTGTCTTCCGTCAACCGCATATAAAACAAGACTTCCGTCAGCTTTGATTCCCACTGCGGTTCTTGGATTAAGTCCAGTTCCTGAAGTTACTACATTTCCACCCTCCAGAAGCGAATAATAAAAGCCTATAGCTTCCTTAACATTTGACAAATTATTATTGTTATCCGTAACGCTTATTTCAACTTCACTTCCTACAACCATGCAGTAAAGCTGCGATGCTGTAGCTGAGCCCGAAACAGTTGAAAGTACTATTTCATTCTCTCCTATAGGTGTATTGTGCGTATCTACATTTACGGATTTTACGGTTCCTTTGATTGTCTTTCCAACCTGCAGCTGTATGTTATCCGTGCTTCCGCAATCAACAACTACTTCTATACAGCTTCCTGCGGTTTTTGTGCTTGTAGCATAATGTCTGTTATACAGATGCAGCCCGTTTGATGCTCCATGCGGAACATTTACAAAGTTTATATTGTTTTTAAAGCCTGTCTCAACCTTTACTGTCTGCGTGGTCTTTTCACCTGTGGGATTGCCGTTTGCATCAATTACATCTGTTTCCTTTACATCATCATACGCAAGAGTTCCCTTTAGCCCGTAAGAAAGGTTTACATACTGCATTGATGCTTTTCCGTTATTATCAAAGGCAATGACTCTGTCGGGATTATATCCTGATGTTACTATGTTTCCGTTATGTATAACAAGTCCCTTCGGAGTTCCCGTTGAAGTATCATAAATATCACCGTTGATTGCAGCAAGAACTTTATATCCCTGTTCTTCCGCATACTTTATCATGGTTCCTACAGTCGCCGTGCTCCTTACTTCACCGTTGAAAACCATTGCTTCAAGCTTTCCTCCGGTTTCCGCCTCCACAAAATAAGCTTTTTCCGCTCCGTTAGAGCTGTTTACGGCAATCTGCTCGCGGTATACCGCTCCGTCAAAAATTTTCTTCTCTGAATCCAGATAAACATTTCCTATGCCATCATAATATGTAAAGCCTGAGAAGCTTGACATTATCACCATGACCGCTAAAACTGCCGCTGTAAATTTTCTGTTTCTTTTCATTTTTTCCCCCTTGATGATTGTTTTTTAGAAGTCAAACATCTCCTCGTTAAACGTGTCACCGTTATACATAAGTATAACCACATCAGGTCTGTTTGCTTCTGCATATTTGGCTACAGAGCCGTCAAAAAGTCTCAGATCCAGCGCTCTTACCTCCTGAACCCCTAAAGATAGGAAAGAGTATACCGGTATTCCGAAGGAATCTTTTATCATCATGACTTTTCCGCCTTTTACAAGATGATTTTCGAATATAAGCTCTTCATTGTCTCCATGGTAGACAGCATATCTGTTAAGTTTAACATCAGCCTCTTCCACCGGTGTCATATATTTAGGGTCTAAAACAGCTTCTTCAAAAGTTCCCTCATAGACTTTTTCTGCACCGTAATCATGTTCATAAAGTGTGTATTTTGTCTCAAAATCAGGAGTTATCAACGTAAAATCGTCAAGTCCCGAATATAAAACTCCTGTTCTTCTTCCCATGGAACCCAGATAGCAGTTTTTCAGGGTTTCCATTTTGTAGTTTGATAGATCTTTATATTTGCTGTCTATGTTAAAGCCATAATCATTGTTGAGTTTATCCATGATATGTCCCGTTGCTTCAAATGCCGTTTCTATTCTCCAATGGTGATCGGTATCAAAGAACAGTTCATTTTGCGTTTTTTCACCATCTCTTAAGAGTGGGCGTAAATCCAGATATTCTATGTTACGTTCCTCAAGTCCCTGCAAAAACAGATTCACGTTATAATCGGCATAATCTGTCCTGTTTATAGGTATCTGCTGCTCGTTTTCCGTCAGCTTGAACGGAGCCTGTACATACAAAAATGGTATGCCGGCTTTGTCCAGTTTAGACTTTAATTCTTCTACCGCATCAAGTGAACGCATAACCCTGAAGTTCTTTTTCGGAACTTTAAATATAATCTGGTCGTAGGTAGTTTTGTATATCTCGCCATAGCCCGCATCTGACATTACCTTTTTCCCCGCAATACGCTGCACCAGACCGTAAACAGTATTATATTCATCTTTCAGATACGTTTCATCATAAACAACATCCTCGGCAATATCTATTGCTTCAGAAATCCTGTCAAGCACAGGGGTTCCCGGCTTTACCTCTGTTCTGTACTCAATCAGGAAGTCATTGACCGGGTCATTATCCCCATAAGTAAGCAGTCCTATCATCATTCCGAATATCACAACAAAGAAAAGGACTGCTGTAATGTATTCTTTTTTTATTTTCACAGCCTTCCCCCCTTTTAAAAGTTAAAGTATATGAACGGATTGTATGCTCCCTTTACGAGATAGGATATGGAAGCTATGAACAATGCCATGATGCCTGCAACATACAGAACCTGTCCGCATTTTGATTTTGCCAGCTTTGTCTTTGCCAGCTTTTTTGCAAAAGGACGTGCAAACAGAATGCCGAAGAAAAGGAACATCAGATATTCTTTTGCGCATACTATAAACTCCGCATCAAATACCTCATGTCCGAGCGGAACAAGCATGGTCTGCATGTACGATACGGCAGCTGTAATATTGTCAGCCCTGAACAGAACCCATCCGAATATGACAAAGAGCATGGTATACAGATGCCTTGCAAATATATGATCCTTGCGTTTATCAAGTCCGGTTGCTTTTTCTGCCATCTGCACAGCAAAATGCAGCAGACCCCAGCATATAAACGTCCAGTTTGCACCGTGCCACAATCCTGTAAGTGCCCACACTATAAAAAGATTCCGATACATTCTTTTCGTACTTACCCTGTTTCCTCCCAAAGGAATATAAACATAGTCCCTGAACCATGTTCCCAAGGAAATATGCCATCTTCTCCAGAACTCGGTTACAGATTTTGATATGTACGGATAGTTAAAGTTCTCATCAAAATGAAATCCAAACATTTTGCCCAGGCCGATAGCCATGTCGGAATATCCCGAAAAATCATAATAAATCTGTAAAGTATAACAAATTGCCCCAAGCCATGCCATTGAAAGTGACAAGTCTCCTGTATCCAGAAGCTTAAACGCCTTATCTGCTACCAACGCCAGATTGTTTGCCAGCAGAACCTTTTTGGAAAATCCTACAAGAAATCTGCAGACTCCTGCAGAAATATCATCAAAATTCTCTTTTCTGTTTTTTATCTGGTCTGCAACGGTTTCATATCTTACAATAGGTCCTGCCACAAGCTGAGGGAAAAATGATATATAAAGTCCTACATTTAAAGGATTTTTCTGTACCTGTCCCTTTTGCCTGTATATATCTATGACATATGATATTGCCTGGAACGTAAAAAATGAAATACCGATAGGCAACGCAATTTCGGGTATTTCAAGCTTTATTCCGGTAATGCTTCGTATATTCTCCATGGTAAACATCAGGTACTTAAAAACAAAGATTATGCTCAGGTTAAAAACGAGCATAACTGCCATCGTTATCCTTGCCCCGGTTTTATCTGAACGAACCCTGTCAACAATAAGTCCGAAAAACCAGTTCATTACCACAGATACCATAAGGACAAACACAAATTTAGGTTCTCCCCAGCCGTAAAATCCCAGACTCGCAACAAGAAGGAACACATTCTGCATGCTTCTGTTAAACCTGAACACCGTATAGTACAGAAGCAGTACCATAGGCAGAAAGCATGATATAAAAATCAATGATGAAAAAAGCATATATCTCTCCGTACGTTTTGTTTAAATTAATACTTCTTGTTTACGTAATTGTCAATCCTTGAACGCTTGCGCACATCCTGGAAAACTCCTTCATTTTTCAGTTCCTCCACTATGTGCGGATTTATGGTATGCAGGATAACATCATCATAATCAAGAAGCACTATTTCAATAAGCCTGTTGTCAAGATAATCAGACTTTGCTTTAACATAATAGGCCTCAACACCTTCATAATCCAAATATCTCAAAAGCTTGAATATTGTTTCGTCTTTTTTTCTGTAATTATACCTTATATTTTCTTCTATCTCTCTTACCACATCCGGATGCTTTTCTATAAGCTTTTTATCCCGGACTCTGATGGTATTGTACTTGGCCACAGCATTATAATACTGGTAGTTGTAGATTCCCTTTTCAAAGGAATCTATTTTCTTAAAGGGTTTCAGATTGAGCCTTGTTATAAAAAAATAGTGTTCTTCTATGAATTCCTTTTTCGACATGTCACCCTTCTGATATTTATATATAAGAGCCTGCCTGTTATCGAAAAATTCATCAAAAGTTGTTTTTCTTATTCCGGCTGCCATTTTCTTCTCCCTTTTTATAATTCTGACCGATTTATAATTATATACGAAAAGCTTATAAAATGCAAATTCCATGTAACACACATAACCTGATTTTCATATATTAACTCATAAAGGCAATCTTGCCAAATGAAGGAGGGAAATATATGAGTTGTTTCGGCAATAGAGTTTCGCCGGACCTCTACCAGAACTGCTGCAATGCGAATACC
>JBJETA010000154.1:0-31017 GCA_051883075.1 Anaerovoracaceae bacterium | reverse complement strand
ATGATTAAAAGAGAATTATATATGAAACAAATCAGACCCTTTATAGGGAAAGATCTGGTAAAGGTTATGACGGGAATCCGAAGATGCGGCAAATCCGTCATGCTAGAGCTTATAAAAGAAGAGCTTCTTTCTTCTGGGATTGATAGCCGACAATTTATCTCTATAAATTTTGAAAACATGAGTGTAAGTCACCTATGCACTGCACAGGCGCTACATGATGAAATATTGGAAAAGGTTCAGGATATAAAAGGGAAAGTATACTTGTTTTTTGATGAAATTCAGGAAGTAAATGATTGGGAAAAATGCATTAATTCTTTCCGGGTAGAACTTGATTGTGACATCTATGTTACAGGCTCAAATGCACGCTTGCTTTCGGGAGAGCTTGCAACTTATCTAGGGAGAAGGTATGTAGAGTTTGTTATTTATCCATTTTCATTCTCTGAATTCTGTGAACTTTATCGTACTTTTGCACCATCAGCTACAGAAAATGATTGCTTCCAAAGATATTTACTGACAGGAGGTATGCCTTATCTTGGAAATCTTTCGTATGAAGAAGCACCTTCCAGACAATATCTGACAGACCTTTTTAACTCTGTTCAGTTAAAAGATATCGTTAAAAGATACGGGGTTCGGGATGTAGATTTATTAGAGAGAATTATCTCCTATGTTATGGCCAATATAGGTACATCATTCTCTGCAAATTCCCTGGTCAAGTTTTTTAAAAATGAACATCGCACAGTTGCAGTAGAAACTGTTTTAAACTATTTGAAGTATTGTACCGATGCATATCTTTTTTATCAGGTTAAAAGACAGGATATACAGGGTAAGCAAATACTTTCCACAAATGAAAAATACTATATCGCAGATCATGGTATCCGTGAGGCGGCTTATGGTGGCAATATGAGAGACATAAACCTGATACTTGAGAATATCGTTTATCTTGAAGCCTGCCGTCGTGGATACTCTGTTACAGTTGGCAAAGTCGGAAACAAAGAAGTAGACTTTGCCTGTGAAAAAGGAAATGAAAAAATATATATCCAGGTAACATACCTTCTTGCCTCAGAAGATACCATACAGCGAGAATTCGGTGCATATGATGCCATAAAAGATAACTATCCTAAATTTGTAGTTTCTCTTGATGAATTTGACATGAGCCGCAATGGGATAAAGCATAAAAATATAAAGAAATTTCTTCTTGAAGAAAACTGGGTTTAGGCTGTTTTTTAAGCAAATTTGTACCTTTTTCCTCTACCCAAAAGACTTGTTTTTAATACTTTAATTGAAAATTTTCATACGATACCATTTGAATGTACCTTTGAAATTTCAAGGCTTTACTCCTTCTTCCTGCTCTGGGATAATGTCAAATTATCTTCAGAAGGGTAAGGTGATTTGCGAATAACTAAAACCCTTCGGAAATCAATTAAGGAGGAAGATGAGAGAAATGAAAAAGGTACTTTCATTCGTGCTAGTTTTATCACTAGTACTTGGTAGCGTATCAATGGCATTCGCTACTACAACAAACACTGTTTCTAAAGTTCCTACTGTTGCAGACGAAAATGATTTCACTGCACAGTTAACTTTAGAAGTAGATGATGCGGCAGGTATTCCAGCAAATACTCCGCAGAAGATTAAGTTAACTATCGAAAACGGTCAGTGGATTGAAGATGTTGACACAGATGATTTAGCAAATGCTGTAACAACTGCTGCAATTACTACTGCAAACGCCGTTGCTGTTAAGGTTATTGATAATGCTACAGCACCAACAACTGCAACAGCACTTTCAATGGGAGATAATTACATTGAATTTGTAATCGAACATGATGCACTTATAGCTAAAGATAAGTACATTACTTTAGTTTTAAACATCGAATCAGGTGATACTGAAGGTGAAGTAAAGGTTAAGGTTGATGGTCTTGATTCACAGATTTCAAGCGGAACTTATACTGTAGCTATCGTTGGTAGTGACAACACTGTTGCAACTGTTTCAGGGGATCCTGAACTAACAGGAAGAGCTACAAATGTAAAGAGCGCAGTTATCGAAATTAGAGAAACAGCTGTAAACTCCGTTTCAGGCGCACAGAAGATTAAGCTGTCATTACCTAAGGGCGTTGAATGGGGTAGCGACATGACAAATGCTCAGATTAAAGGCGATATGCTTAGTGGTGTAGCAACCGTTACAGGTCAGGGTACAAGAGATTTAGTTGTAGAATTTACTGCTAATAACAATACAGCTGTAAGAGAAGTATTAACAATCACTCCTTACATCGACGTAACAAAAGATGCTAAGTTAGGAGATATCGCTGTTCAGATTAGATCACAGTTATCAGGTGACAATAAAATTGATGATGATTCAAACCTAGTTGTTGCTAAGTACTGTGAAGAAGGTGTAACTGTATCAACAGTTAAGGAAGCAGATCTTCCAGAAATCCTAGCTGGTAGAATTTACGAAGATTTAGATGAAGGCGACAGATATGAAATTGAAATCACTATAGAAGAACTTCAGGACAAGTCTTTAATTGCTGGAAAGTTTGTTGATTTTACATTCCCTGAATATGTACAGCTTGTATCAGGCGAAGCTATCGAAGTTGAAACAGATATAACTGGTTTATCAGTTGCAGCCGCTGCTGCACTTTGTGACCCAACAAATGGTACTTTCGACGAAGATGACAACTCATTTGAATGGGAAGTTCCTTCAGAGGTAAACGATGGAAAAGCAAACGAAATCACTTTCACAATCCCTGTAACAGTAGAAGCTGACGCTCCTGCTGGAGATTTAGAAGTTGTAGTATCAGGCGCTAAGGCTGGTGTTGATGAAACTAAGCTTGTAGTTGCTAAGATTGTTGCTCCTATCACTGCAGAAGTTAAGCTTTCAGACATCAAGACTGGTGTACAGGATCAGGCTACAGCAGATATCATCATCAAAGAAAATGTTGCTGGTGCACTTTGTGATGATAGCGGAAACAATGAATTAAGACTTTGGATTTCAGATAATAGCCAGAATATCAGCTTTGGTGAAGCTTATGCAGAAGTAGTTGCTGGTGATGTAGAACTTGTTAAGGATGCTGACAAGGATTTAGTTGCCGACGGTGAAATTGTTGTTAAGATTGAAAGAAGCTCAATCAAGACTCCTGGTGAAATCAAGCTTTCAGGTATTTTAGTAACTCTTGACAGAACACCTGCAGAAGGTAAGTACAAGGTTAAGATTGGTGGTTCTGCTCTTGTTAACAATACTGATTACAGAGAAGAAGATTTTGCTTCAGCTGTAGTTTCAACAGAATACATTAACGTAGTAACTCCTGCTGATCAGGGTGTAAACGCTACATTCAAGATTGGCGAAGCTAAGTACACTGTAAACGGTACTGAATATACAATGGATACAGCTTCATACATTGATACAAACGGCAGAACAATGGTTCCTATCAGATACATTGCTAACGCTCTAGGCGTTACAGAAAACCAGATTGTTTGGAACCAGGCTACTCAGACTGCTACTATCTTCGGAAAGAGCACAGTTGTTGTAACTATGGGTAGCAGCACTCTAACTGTTAACGGTTCAGTAGTTCCTATGGACACTGTTGCTGTAAACAACAACGGAAGAATCTTTGTTCCACTAAGATACATCGCTAACGCTTTAGGCGCAAGCGCTGATTGGGACAACGCAACAAGAACAGCAAGTGTATTCACAGCTGGTAAATAAACCTTTTAGGCTATAAGTTAGCCTTCAAAAGCGGGCTTCTTTGAAAGCCCGCTTTTGCTTTTCAAGGGAGTCAAGGAAAGGAGAAATATTATGAAAAAGAAGAATATCCTTACGGCAGGAATTGCTATAGGTCTTTTTTTGTCTATGGGAATACAGGTATTTGCAGCAGGGGCTATTGAAAAAATAGAAGCTTATGTAAATCATCAAATGAACTTTACTTTTGATGGAGAATCAAAAGTACTTCCTGACGACTATGAAGTTATAGTATATAAAGACCGTTCTTATGTTCCTGTAAGATTTATTGCAGAAAATCTGGGGGCAGAGGTTGAATGGAACAATGAAACAAAGAATATTAGTATAACATCACCAAAATCAACATCCACTGATGAGCCAACTTCAAGCACAGAAGAAATGCCTAAATACGATTACAGGAAATTACCTTTGTACAACGAAAACTCAAACTTTAAGATGTCTGTAACTCTTTTTACAGATGATGATTATGGAAAGAAATTAAATGTTACTTTAGAAAACAAAACGGACAATCCAATACAGCTTGACCAGATGTCAACAGTTGTAGAGGTTAATGGAGTTGAACATTCCATGAAAAAGGCCTCCATTTCAAATCTTGACACAAGATGGTACAAAGATATAGCAAAAGAAGAAAAAACAGAGGGCTATGTGCGATTGCCAAATGACATAGATTATGATGACCTTAAAAACCTTCATGTAGTATTTAAAGTAAAGACTAACGGAAGCTATACGGAAAAAGTTGAAGATATGGAATTTAATATAGCTCTGTAGAGAGGAGAATATTATGAAAGCAAAAAATATAAAAAGAAAGCTTATTTCAGCTTCTCTGGCTCTGTTTTTATTCCTCTCAGTTACTCCCGTAAACAGCATTAAGGCTTATGCCACAGAAAATTCTACTAATGTAGTTTTCAATGGAGAAAGCAGGACATTAGCAAGTGACCCTGTTAATGTATCAGGTACACTTCTGGTTTCTTTACGTGATATTGCAGAAATGTTTGGAGCAGAGGTAACATGGAACAACAAGCTAAAAGAAGCGACTGTAACTAAGGGCGATACAGAAATAACAGTAAAGGTAGGTTCGCCTACAGCCTTTGTAAATAATCGGGTTTCAAAGCTTTCTCAAGAAGCAACTATAATCAATGATAAAATAATGGTTCCTATTCGTTTTATTGGAGAAGCTTTTGAGGCAGATATCAAATGGGATAATAATACGAAGACTGTTACTATCTCTTTTGCTGGAGAAGAAGTTTCGGAAGAGGATTTATTGACATATAGTGAGGCCGTAAATAGTGGCGTTCGCAAGAGTACTGCTTATAAAAATGCACAGATAAGTGCAGAAAAAGCAACAAGTCAAAATGAAGATTTTATACTTACTCTGGGAACCTTTTATATCCCAGCAGTACAAGCTAAGGAAGGCTTGAAGCTTGCTGATAAGTGGGGTGAAATGCAGTTGAATGTCACTATTGAGCAGGTTGGTTTTTCTATAAAAACATTGATGGACAACACAAGCATAAAGCTTGAAAAGAAGAAGAATCTTGAGCAAAAAATAGATTTCCTTAAATACAAGCTGCATATAGACAGAGTAAAGTATGATAATGGGTTGATTAGTTACTCAGCTCTGCAGGATACTGAAACCTCATATATCTCTTCATTACAGGAGCTTGTTATTCTTGAAAAAGAAATAGATAATGCATATACTGAGTTAAATGCAGCGTTAGAACAGCCATATCTTGAGAGAACTGCTCTTGAGTATGATATGAAGTATGAACCTATAGGCGAGGTTGATATAGATAAAAAAATAAAAGAAGATACTTCCAGTGATCCATATATATGGCTTGTGCGTCAACAAAAGGATTTAGCCGAGTTTAACCTTGTTACATATGACTACGCATTTAACAGTTCTCAGTCATGGACTCTTACAAAGCTGGATTTAACAAAAGCAAAAGTTAACGTGTCCAGCACAGAGAATTCTTTGGCTAAAACCATTCAGTCAAGATATAACCAATTGAAGCTGCTTGAAGAAAATATTTCAAGTTTAGAACTGACTTTGGAGCAAATCCAGAGAAAGGTCGGGATTGCAAGAACTCAGTATGATTTAGGTATGATTACAAAATCAGAATTGGAAGAGGCTCAAAGAAAAGTGGCAGACTTAAAACTAACAATAGAAGAACTGAAACTGCAGCATGAGCAGTTGAAAACTATCTTTGAGAAGCCTTACCTTGCTCCGGAATATATGAGCCAAAGTTAACCCTTACAGGTTACTATACACAAACAAAGCATATAAACAAAACAAGGTGCGGAATCCGCACCTTGTTTTCATTCATAAGCAAAAGCTTATTTTATTTAGTTTGTTAGACTACTGTTCATCAAATACTACTACAATATTTGGTGCACTGCTGTCATCTGTATCAGTGATGAAGAATAACATAGTTCTTGTATTTGCACCAGCATTCTTTGAAATGTCATTCTTAGCAGAATTCAAAGTCTTAACCTGGAATTCATCATCTTCTGTGTCGTATACATATACTACAGTGTTGCTTGCTACTGTAATTGTATGATCTACATTCTGATCTCCCTCTACGTCAATCTTAACAACCTTGCCGTTTACTGAAATTGATGAAGCTGAAGTAAGTCCTCCAATTGTAGTTGCATAAGCCTTTGAACCTAATGCCTGTACGATTGTACCAACATTATCAATAACTGCACCTGTTCCATCAAGCTGGTTGCTTGAATTTAACTTAAATTCATAGAAGCTTGTGTAGTTATATCCACTCCATACTGACTGGTTCTTTGCTTCATAATCAACAGTCTTTCCATCTACAAGAGCTGTAATCATGTAAGTCTTATCTCCGTCTGCATCAGTTGAGATGTACTTATCAGTTACTACACCATAGATGTCCTTATCTGATGTTGCGTTAGCATCTAACAACATGCATTCAATGTTTCCATCTTCGTCAACAACGTAGAATGCCTTTACATCATCAGTATCCTTTAACTTTTCAAATGTAGTTACATCATAGTTGTCCTTGTCAGTCAGTTCTGAATCTGCTGTAGTTCCTAAATTGTCAAAATTAGTTACATCAGCTGTGAATAATACAGCATCGCTGTTGATTTCAAGACCAGCATAGTATCCTTCTTTGTTTACATCAGCTGTTCCTGTTAAGTTGCTTGCTACAGACCAATCAGTATTGTTCTGAACAACACCATTGTTGTCAAGAACCTTTGTTCCTGATTCGATATCATCAACTTCGCCGTCCTTGTTCAAGCTGTACTTAATGATTGAACCAGCTGTAATGTTCATTGCAGCAAAGCTTGTAACTTCGAAATCATCGATGTCGAAGATGTAAGTCTTTACGTTTCCGTCAGCAGTCATCATCTTAATCTGTACATCGCTGTCCATTGTTGAAGAAGTAGTTTCGCCAACATTGATAACTACAGCATAGTCATCAGCTGAACCTTCTGTCAGGTCATAGTCATAGATATAACCCTGAGCGTCTAAGTAAAGCTTAACTGTATCGCCTGCTTCAATCTTTCCTGCAGTCTTAGCGCCTTCAAGATCTCCTGCTAAACCGCTCTGTCCAGCTACATTTAATGAAGCGTACTTATAAGTTTCACCGTTTACAGTGACTTTTGAGCCACTGTCATTTGTTTTTGAAACAGTTCCTTCAACAACATTAGTTCCAACTTCTACTCTTGTGATAAGCTTGTCGCTTGAACCATCATGATATACGTATACGATATCATCTTTCTTGATGTCTGAAAGTGACTTTGCGCCGATTAATTCAAATGAATTTTCAATGATGTTATCCTTCTTATCTGTATCAAAGTCATATCCTAACAGCTTCTGGCTAGAAGTGATATCACTGATTTCATCTGCAGTAATCTGTGAAGCGGCATCTGCAGCAAATCTTTCAATTGAGTAAATTGCTGTGATTGTCTTTCCTGATGTCTTAACATTCAATGTATATGTTGCAGCATCATCATCATCACAAAGCATATTGCCACCATAAACATTTAAATCACCAGCTACAGCAACATCATTATTAAGGAAAAATGCTCTATCTGTAGTCTTGTCTGTAATTGTGTATGTTACATCATCATCACCATAGAAAGTAACGCCATTTAAAGAAGCGGATGCATCTTCATTTGTTTTAAATGTACCTGTGATTACTTCTGAGTCTACATCAGCGATTGCGATTACATCGTCATCTTTGTTTAAGTAAACCTTTGCGTATTCACCAACGTGAGGCATGATGTTCATAACTGCATCGTCTGTGTAAACAACAACCTTTCTGCCATTGTCGTCTGCACCTGCAGTATCTAAGCTACAGTTAAGACCAGCAGTTAGCATATTTGCAACCTTGCCGTCTGCAGCTTTAACATATTCAGTCTTACCATCACTGTTTACAGCCACTTTATCTACTGTTAAAGCGTTGTAAATCATCTGAGCTGCGTTTGCCTTATCAACACTTGATACTGCAGCAACATCATCATAGATGCCTAAGTCCTGAGCCTTTGTTACATAGTTTGAAGGCCATGTACCTACTAATTCTGCTGAATTAGCTGTGTAACCGATTGCTCTTAAGATCATTGTTACAGCTTCGTTTGTGTTGATTGTTCTTCCTGGCATAGCATTTCCTGCACCATCACCAAGCATGATGCCTTTTGATTCACAGAATGCTAGGTAAGGAACAGCCCAACCATATCCGTTTGTATCCTTGAAGCTTGTTGTTGCATATCCAGCAAGTGCGCTTTCAGGGATGCCTAAAGCTCTTGTAATCATAGCAGCGAATTCTGCTCTGTTTACGGCTTTTTCAGGCTGGAATGTACCGTCTGGGTTACCAGTTACGATACCAAGGTTATTACAAACCTCAACAGCTTCTTCGTTAGCAATACCGTCGATGTCTGTTAACTGTGTATAGTTAGTAACAGTTTCACCGGCAAATGCCATTGAGAAGCTTGATAGTACTAGTGCTAAAACTAGCACGAATGAAAGTACCTTTTTCATTTCTCTCATCTTCCTCCTTAATTGATTTCCGAAGGGTTTTAGTTATTCGCAAATCACCTTACCCTTCTGAAGATAATTTGACATTATGTGTAGTAGAGAAGGTACACATATACCCCCACATACTATCAGCATGATTATACCTTTTTAAAGATTGCTTCGTCAACAACTTCGGGGAAATGTAACAGAACTGTAATACAGCCCCTCCCCCTCGGCAACTGCCGAAGTATCCTTGGTATACTACTCATTATAGCAAATCTTTTCGCTATGTCCATTACATATATGTTACAGGATTATTTGTCTTTGATTACCACGATATCAGCTGTATTTTCATCATCATCGCTTATATCATATGCTCTGATATCTTTTCCGCTTCTGATGCTTGAAAGCTTACCTACCTGATATTCTTCCTTATCGTCGTTCCATACATATACGGTTGCGTTGTCTTTTACTTCGATATACTGACCACCGTTAAGCTTGACAACGCCATTTTTATATTCTGCTACTTCTGTCCATGCTTTAGCTGTTGTAAGTTCATTGAAAACTTTTCCCTTAGCTCCGTTGCCCGGTGTAGCCACGTTTTTAATCATACCGTCTGACAGCTGTAGTTCGTATATCTGACCGTCACCGTCAGTATTACCATCATACAGACTGCAATCAAGAGTCTTTTTACCTATCCAGGTTATCTTCTTTGATGCGGAAAGAGTCTCGAATCCCGGTGCGGCTTCATCATCACCATTCAAGCTCTGAATTTTGTTGTTTATAACAACATATGCTCTTCCGCTAAAACCTGTATCTTTAGGCACTATCATCTTTGTGATCTTTCCTGATGTCACTTCATACCATACTGAAGTCTGAACATTCTTGTACATATACAAGTTGCCTTCTCTATAGTCATTTTTATCAGTTGACATCTCCATAGTTGCACTGTATTCGCTTTCCTGTCCATAAGTATAGATTTTAACATCCTTCGCAAACGGAGTTCCCGCAAATGCTGTCATATCTGAGCTAAAGCTTCCCTTTGCAAACTTCATATCCTTTGTATAAGGTACACCGCTTACAGTATCTTTATCTGTTCCCTGAGGCTGATCCTCAACTGTAGGAGCCATAGCCTGTAAATCCTTCAGCTGATTTGAAACCATCTGAGCCGCCATACCCTTTGTTGCAGTTGCAGGATAGTCTTCTTCCATCTTATCCATCAAACCAATCTGGTTAGCCTTTTCTATATGTGCTTCAGGCCATACGCCTTCAATCTTATCATCAGTGTAACCTGAAGCTCTCAAAACCATAGTAAGCATTTCGTTTGTTGTTACATTTGCTCCCGGTTTAAAGGTTCCGTCAGGATAGCCCTTTACGATACCCTGCTGAACCGCATAGTTCACATAGTTCTTTACCCACGCATATCCTGTCATATCTGAAAAGTCAGCTACTGACTGGACATCCTGTGTAGCCGTTCCGTTTACCAGATCAGCCTGTGGGTCGATAGCCTTCACTATCATGATGCATGCCTGGGCTCTTGTAAGATTGCTTTCAGGATGGAAGCTTCCGTCTGTATCTCCCGTTACCACTCCGTTTTCTACAAGAGTTTTAATGGCTTCCTCGTAAATATTTCCTTCAATATCTGCAGGCAGCTCTGCTGCAAATACTGCAGACGAAAACGCCAGCGCTAAAGAAAGCGATAACGCAAGTACTCTTAGTCCTTTTTTCATGTTTATTGTCCTCCTTAATCCCCTCTGTTCTATATTATACTTTAGTTTTTAGGCATAGTTCTGTAAAGCATCATAACCACATCTCCTCTTTCGGCAGGAGCGTTCCAGTCTGTGATGCCTCTGTCACCAATCACCGTATTCATGTACATCTGCGCGTACTGTATATAGTTGTCCGGCCATGTTCCTCCACTTACCGCAGATGTGTTCTTTATCCTTATGATGACAGTAATTGCTTCCGCATATGTTATGGACTCGCCCGGTGCAAAGTTATCATTGCCCTTGCCGTTTACAAGTCCTGCATTTGCACAGCAGTTTATATAAGGCTTTGCCCAGCCGTACCCATCCAAATCTTTAAAATAGTTTTTGTCTTTCACAGCTTCCATCTGGTTCGTATTGTTTGTTGCCAAAGCAATTATTTTTGCAAATTCCGCTCTGTTGATAGCTCTGTCAGCGTGGAACAATCCATCTTCATCACCTGTTAAAATCTTTTTATCCATAAAGTACTTAACAGGAGTAAGATACTCTGTACCCATAACATCCTTCGGATATGTGCTTACCGAGTCCCAGCTGCTTGTATCATACGCTGCAGCAGATACCACGCTTGTAAAAACAAGTGCTGCTGCCATTATAAGAGTTGCCAATCTTTTTTTCAGCATAGCTTAATCTCCTTTCACAATTTGATAAATAAACCTTCTTTCATTATAACAAATCTGTATTGCAAATACATTACACAAAGATTACATTTACTCCTAAGCTCTTTCAGTATCAGTCAGGCTTGGATATACATATCCCTTCTGCTTACTTAGAGATTCTGATGTGTCATATAAGTACTCCCATACAGTTTCATCATTTTCATCATTGAAGTAGTCTGCAACATAGTCCCTGCTGCTGCCAACGCTAACTTTGCTTTGTCCCGCAAGCTCTTCCTCTGTTACCTGTATTGTATATGTCAGAGTTGCTCCGGATTTCTTGCTTCCCACAGCATTCTTCACCGTATCTTCCAGCCAGAAACATTTTTTCACAGTTCCTGCGTTTTCGCCTGCCAGTCCGCCTTCGTTATCATCTCCTGATATCTTACCTGCATTGTAGCAGAGCTCTATTTCTTCCTTGTTCATACCCGCGATGCCGCCTGCAGACTCTTCTGCCTTTATTTTTGCTGTATTGTAACAGTTACTGATTGTCCCTTCGTTTATACCTGCGATGCCGCCTGCGCTGTCATTTGATGTTACTGCTCCGTCATTGTAACACTGGTCAATAACAGCTTTGCTGGAATCCTGTGTTGCCGTGATGCCGCCTGCATCCTTGTCTGCAATGATTTTACCTGTGTTGTAGCAGTTTTCAATCTTACTTTCATTGCTGCCCACGATGCCGCCCGAGCTTCCTCCGTTAATCTCTCCGGTATTGTAACAATCCCTGATGATAATAGCTTTACCTTCGGAAATTCCTGTTATGCCGCCGTTTATACCTTCACCGGAGATTTCACCGCTGTTATAGCATGCCCTGATTTCAAATTCTCCGGAGCCTCCCTCAGTCTGTCCTATGATGCCCCCCGCATAATTATCTTCAGCTTCAACGTTTCCTGTGTTGCTGCACTTTTCTATAGAGATATCCTTGCTGCTTCCGGCTGCGCATCCGACGATGCCCCCTACTCTTGCCTTTCCGCTGACGCTGCCTTTATTTACACAGCTGTACAGTGCTTCATCTTCCGCAGCATTGACATATCCTGCTATGCCGCCTATATTTGTTCCGGCTGATTTTACTTCACCCTTGTTGATTGAGCTTTTGATGTTCCCCTCGCTTGTACCTGCAATACCTCCGGTATTAGTGGTTCCTTCAACTTTGCTTCCGGAATCAGATACACAGTTTTTTATAGTTCCAAGGTTGTAGCCTGTTATGCCTCCTACATTTGTGCTCCCCTTTACAGAAGCATTCGCAATGATAACCTCCTCAACAACGCTGTCGGAAGATATGCATCCGAACAATCCCGCATATGGCGCAGCTGTGCTGCTTCCCACGACAGTTCCCTGAATATTCAAACCGCTGATAGTATAATTGTTCCCGTCAAAGTTTCCTATAAAAGGTGCCGTTTTATCCCCTATAGGCTCAAAGTTTCCGCCGGACCAGTCCGAACTGCCTGCTGCTGCAGATGCAGTCGCGGCAAAGTCCGTTGAAACGGTGATATTGTTCGCCAGCTGGAAGTACAGCCCGCTGCCCAGGTGCTTACGCACATGGTTGAGCTGTGCTTCTGTCATAATTTGATAAGGAGAATCCTTTGTACCGTTTCCTACAGTAAAAGCTCCATCCGCAACGGTATGACCGCTTCCGCAGACAGGATTGCCCGTAACAGTCACAGGAGGTGTTACAGTTCCTGTGTTTGTTCCCGTAGTTGTTCCTGCTGTACCGGGTCCCTTGATTACACTTTCTTTTTTCTTTACATTTAGAAGAAGTGTGGCTGCCTCTGCGCGAGTAAGTGCAGTTGTAGGTCTGAAATTGCCCTCTGTATCTCCCTGCATGTAGCCCTTCTGGAACATGATGTTTATATAAGGGAGTGCCCAACTGCTTATCTGTGCTGCATCCTTTGCCGACGAAGCATTTTTTGTGGTGTCAAGATTATCTGTGCTGACAATCGAAGCTACAATCTTTGCTGCTTCTTCTCTTGTTATCATCTGACCTATGCCAATGCTTCCATATCCGTTTCCTGTGGCAATCCCTGCTGCATAAATAGTTTTTATGGTCGGCACATACCACTCAATTGGATCTACATCATAAAAATTCAGCGTAGTTGTCGAAGTATCCGGAACTTCTGTAAGCACATTTGTTATAAGCTTAAAGAACTCTTCTCTCTTCATAAGGTTGTCAGGCAGAAAGTTTCCTTCCGGATATCCTCCGACAATGCCCAGCGAAGCCGCTTCGTTTATAATGTCACGTCCCCAGTGATCACTTATATCGGTAAATCTGTCTGCCGCCGATATAGGCACAGGGGTGACAGCTGTCGGCACAATCAGTGCCGCGGCAAGAAGTCCTGCCATTAATTTTTTCCTAATCATATACTCTCCTTTCCCCTTCTCACTATTTAAGACGAAATCCTCTTTCATTTTGTTCCGCGCTGCTCTGTTTCCTGTTCTGCTCTGTTTCTGTTTTTTCGAATATAACGCATGTATAAATAATCATACACATATATTAATTATATTCTCTAAAAAAACAGCTGTCTACTATTAAAAAATCTGTTATTCTTCAATGTATTTAAAAGACTGGATTGTATAATCTATACCAAACTCAATAAGTTTTTTTCCTTTTTCATATCTAATGCTCTCTCCCAGTTTATAGGCCGAAGCATTTGAGTAATTATTAAAATACTTGTCAAAATAAGACTTCTCTGTTCCTGATATTTTTTCTGTTCTTTCCCACATGTCTTCTTTAGGCAAAATCATTTTTCCCAAAACTTTAACTTCGCCTACTACTTTACAAACAGGTGAGGTTGCATACATGTATATGTTAGAAATGTCTTTCTTACAAAGGCATTTCCTGTATTCAACCCGTTTCTCACCACTAAAAATTTTTTCAATATACTCTTCTTTTATAGGCAATATTATGCTTGTCATTTACAGTCACTTTATCTCCTCTTTTTTTCTTTTTTAAATATTAAAAGGCTGCCTCAAAGGACAGCCTTTTACGCATATCTTATTTTTTCATACCAATTTATAAGTCTTACGCAATATTGTTCATGTTCAGTCCCGCTTGGTTTAAGCCATATATCAAATGAAGTGTTTTCGAAATTCAAAAACTGAAGAGGTTTTATCAGTTTTATCTTCGTCGGCAATTCTCCATTAAAAGCCAGTTCCGAACTTAGCAATTTGTAATACGAGAAATTCTTCTGCTCTAATTCAAATCCAAAATATTCGAAAAGGGATTTAAACTCCTCATATTTTGAATTTCGCACCGTAATTAACGGCTTATCGCACTGTAGATGTGATAAACTCATCTGCATAAGATTTCGTCCTATACCTTGTCTTTGATATTTCTCACTCACACGGAAAGTACAAATCTTTTTTTCTTCAGCAGTTTTCTTTAAAATAGACGCCGCAACAATGCGTTCATTGTCTAAAACTACAATAATTTCTCTGTCACTTTTAAGCTTTCCAGCTTCCAAAAACAATCCCTCAAACCAATTTGAAAAGTTGGGATATTCCTTAACTAAAGATCTCAAGAAAAGTTTCAATTCCTCTTTTCTTATATCTCTCTGAAATGAACTGAAATCAGAATAAGTACAATATATAAATTTTCCATCCTGTTTAATCATACCAATCACCTCTGACACAGCAATAAGTTTTTCTTATTTTCTATATCTTTTTATATTATCACACCTTTTGTGGTTTTGCTACAAAATTGTTATCCAAATATCTTTACAATCAAGCTTGGTATCAAGCTTCCAACTGAGCCAATTAATAATACTGCGACAATATATGCAAAAATCCTCTTCCAATTAACTTTTACAGCAGTAATCTTGAGCAATCCGCTAAACTCTTTTTTGCAATTTTCTTTTTTCTTATCTTTAAAATGATATACCAAAACTTCATCGGTTTTATATTTTCCCGATAAATATTCATCCCAATCCTTTTCCTCAAGTTTTCTGCACTCTTCAAAATGATTTGATAATATAGAAATCTGTTCCGTTGCTTGGTTCATTACAAGAAAGTGGATTTTATCAAACTCAGAAAAATCAAATCCTTTTTTTGCAAGATGTCTGCATAAATCTGCGGACAAGTTTCTCTCTTTATTTACCTTAAAATCAATAATTTGAGTCGTTGAAAAATCGCTTAACAAAAGCCAATTTACAGTCTGCAACCTGCAAAAAAGCATTTCTTTTAATTTTTTGCTTCTGATTCTGAATCTTAAATAAATATCATCATATTCATCATAGCATCTGTCATTTTTAATTTCTCTAAAGTCAAGTTTGAATAACGTGTATTTTTCATCACCCTCCTGGGATTTTTCCATTGAAAAACCTTTTGCAAATGAATTTCTCTTTGCTAAATTAATCAATAACGTTTTTTGTTTTTCATCTTTCATTTCAAGATACATATACTCCGCACAAGTGGAGCACTCTATCGTTGAATCATTAAAAATAGCTCTTGCAATATTTCTTTTGCTTACTTTTTCATATAAGTCTTCAAATTCATCTTCAAACAGCTCAAAAGGAAACGATATTATCAATTCTTCAACACGTCTGAATCCCTTTATTTTTAATCCAAAATCAATAAAAGGTTCTGTCGTATCTATGTTTCTTTTATACTCTGCCTTAGGTATATTCCACAAATTAATATGCAAATCAATGCTAGGCTTTTCATCGTTTTTTAATTTATACCAAATGCCAAAACTATCCACAGACGCCCCCTCCTTGTATTTCCCAAACACACAATTAGTTCTTTTTATTTAATTTTATCACGCTTCTCATTCCGTGGCAATCTTTATTTTACATTTTTTTACATTTAAGTTATTTGTTTCTTTCTCCCTGACAGCTTCACCCTAAAAAAACAAAAGGAATTCATCTAGCCGAATTCCTTTTGTTACTTAACACGCCATCAGACTTTTGTGCCCTTCTGAGCTTTGCTTTTAAACTCATTCGTCGCAGCATCTAATGCAGTCTTCGCATTGTCCAACTGTTCCTGCGTTGAGGAATCGCTGTAAGCAACAGTATAAGCTGCCGTTATGGCATCTGAATAAGTGAGCTTTGCACTTTGTGTAGTCCAGTCCTGGCCACTCGGAATGTCAGTGCCGTCTGTACTTACATTTACTGATTTCAGAAGAGTTAAGGCACTATCAATTGTATCAATCAGCTTTGACGGATCAGGCTTGGTTCCCTTCTGTCTTGTATTTTCAAAACTGCTGGTCTCAACCTCAAGTTTAACTTTTGTGTTCAGGATTTCAGTGTCGCTCTCCGCAGTATCAAGAACTATTTTTGCCGCCTCAATAGTTTTTTCAAACTCTGCTTTGATTTCAGATGAAACCCAGTATTCGCTCTGTTCTATATCCGCTCCGTTCTGTGAACTTTCACAGGTGTCATTTAAGATTACCTCAGCTGCATCGATAGCAGCTTTAAGTACATCATGTTTTGTCGGATGTACTTTTGTGCCTGATTTCATTTCGTTTTTAAAGTTTGATGTATATACCTGAAGCGCCGAAACCGCATTTTCTACCTGTATTGTAGTAGTTGCAGTATCTCTGATGGCTTTTGCATTTGACAGGGCATTTTCAAGGTTGCTCCATATAGTCTGTGTTACCCATTTGACATCGGTAAAGACATCACTGCCGTCAGTGCTTACTTTTACGCCTGTCATAATTGTTTCAGCATCTGCGATTGCCTTATCTATATCTGTTGTGTCATAACCAAACTTGGTTGTAAAAGTCGAGGACATGGCCTGCACATAAGTTCCCGAGCTGTTTTTAAATCTGTTTACCGGTACTGATACCGTATATTTCGTTCCGCCCGCAAGAGAGACTGTCGGCTGAAGCACAATCTTTCCTCCCGAATAGCTTACAACATTGAAGCTCACAAGTGCCTGGGTTGCGTTATTTGTCAGCTTTATGTTTTCCTTCACATAATCGGAGCTGATATATCCTCCTGACGCAGGATATACTGTGGTTGAAAAATTAATGGTTATGCTTGTATCAACCGAAACATTTGTTGTTCCGTTTACAGGCGTTATGGAAGCGGTTGCCGCAGAACCGCCGGTTGTCGTCCATGTTACGCTCTTTGCAGCTATAACAGAGTTGTCATCTGCACTTCTGAACTTCTTCGAAGGCAGGCTTATATAGTATTTAGTATTGTTTTCAAGGTTTGAGCTCGGTGTTATGGTAATAATCTTCTTTGCAGAGTTTATCTTTGCGCTGAAAGCAACCTTTTCTCCACCGGAGCCACCTTTTCTAAATACAAGATTTTCATTAAGATATGAAGAAGTAACAGTCGCACCTGCGTAGGTTTCAATAGGGTCCGGGAAGAGTATCCTTGGATCTACCGAAACACTTACTCCCGTCTCTCCCGATTCCGGATCAAAGGTTATCTCATCAACATCATCGCTGTCTCCGTCCCCCGTATAGAAATATGTTATTTGTTCGACATTTGATCTTCCGTCTATCTTGAAGCTCTTTGCCGGTATGACTATATAATATTTCGTATCATCCTTTAAATCAGAGTCCGGAGATATTGTAATCTTATTCTTTGCACTGTTTATGCTTGCAGAATAAGAGATTTTTGTTCCCGTTGACGAACTTCTTCGGATATAAATCAAATCCTCTATATCAGAGTTTTTAACTGTTGCACCGCTGTATTTTGTCACAGGATCATCAAACTCTATGATTATATCTGTATCTACGTCTACATTGTCTTCCTTATGTTCAGGATAAACCTCTATATCATCATCACTGTCATAGTCATCATCGCCGTCACCCGTATAAAAATATGTTGTCTGCGCCTCATTTGCCGTTCCGCCTATTTTGAACTTCTTTGCAGGGATTACAATATAGTACTTGGTGTCCTTCGACAGATCCTTTGTCGGCGTTATGGTTATCTTGTCTTTTGCACTGTTTATACTTGCCGAATACGAAATCTCTGTTCCCGAAGAAGAACCCTTGCGTATGTATATCAAATCAGGAATGTCCGTATTTTTGAGCGTTCCGCCGCTGTATTTCGTTGCGGCATCGTCAAAGGTTATTGTTATCTTTGTATCAACATCAACATCGTCTTCTTTATTTTTAGGTGAAACACTTATATCATAATCGTCATCATCGTCGGCATCCGTTACGCTGCTTCCTACATTTAAACGCACCGGCTTTGTTTCATAAGTTACATTATTTGAATATACATTCATGGTCTGGACTCTTCCGCTGCCCGTAAAATCCGCCCTTGCACTTACATTTGCAGTTGTGATATCCACACTTTTATTAATATCTATTGCAGCATTTCTGGCACTGCTTTCAACATTGAGAGTAGTTATTTCTCCTGATTCCACAGATACATCCGCAGAGGTTCC
Organism: Anaerovoracaceae bacterium; assembly: GCA_051883075.1. Taxonomy (GTDB): domain Bacteria; phylum Bacillota; class Clostridia; order Peptostreptococcales; family Anaerovoracaceae; genus Aminipila. The sequence goes on along the minus strand of JBJETA010000154.1, from coordinate 12,546 downwards.
CACAAGATTTACTTTGTAAAATTTTCCTCTCAGCGTTACATCTGCGGAGCTGCTTATATCGACCTGGTTATATCCTATGCCGTTCACATCATTTGTCAGGCTTTCAGTTTCAAGAATTGCCTTCTTACCTACCTGCGCCTTATTTAATGTGGTCTGTCCTTTCAGCAGTACTCTTACTGATGATGAGGATTTTTCAATCTTTGCATTTGCCACCCTTGTATTGTTGACAGTGACCGTGTCATCTCCTCCTCCGTAAACATACAGGGTTCCCAGAACAACGCAGTTTTTCAGGTCTACATCTCCGCTTCCCACAGCCGAGGTTATGGTTACGTCATTTGCATAGATTCTGTTTGAAAGAGTTGTTCCTTTTGTCGAGATTGTAGTGTTTGATGTAACAATTTTTTCATTATCAAAAACATCACATAAAATTTTTGCCGCTTCAGCTCTTGTCAGGGACGCTGTAGGGTTAAAGTATCCGTCCTGGTTTCCCTGCATATATCCCTTGCTGTATATTCTTCCAACTGAGTCTGATGCCCATGAAGCTATGCCGGCTTTATCTTTAAATTTACTCGTAATGCTGGCATACTCCGCTGCCGGTACAACCCTGTGCAGAATGACAGCAGCCTCCTGCCTCTGTATAGGATCGTTCGGTCTGAAGGTATTGTCAGAATAACCGTTTATAAATGCCGCTGCCACACCTTTTGAAACGTCGTTGTAATACCACTGCCATGAAGGCACGTCTGTAAAGGTTATGCTTGCATAACCGCTGTTTCCCAATGTTTTGTTTACCATCGATGTAAATTCCGCTCTGGTAACCTTGTCATCAGGACGGAAAGTTCCCTCAGAATCCCCTTTGATGATGCCGTATGAAGCTGCTTTGTATATGTAGCTTTCCGCCCAGTGCCCGCGGATATCCGTAAATGTCGCTCCATGGGCAATCTGAGGCACAGAAACAACAGGTAAGGCCATTACCGCAGCCAGACCTATTGCAAGCATGCTTCTCATCATTTTTTTTATTTTTTCAGAACACAATAAAGTTTTTTTCATACGAATCCCCTCTCGCAAAGAACTTTATGCACATTGTTTTGAATATTGCCACAATATTATCTTTATATTTTAACATTTTATTTTTCTTAAAACAAGATGACAGGTATTTTTCAGAATGGTCAGTGCCTCTGTCAAAAGCATGCTTATGAAAAGGCTCATGAAATATACAATCAACGCATTTTCCAACAGGCTTGCCGCAGTATCCGCGTTCTGCAAAAGCTCTGCCTCCCTGCAGTATGATATAACCGCCGGATGAACCAGATATACAACAAGCAGATATTTTGCCAATCTGCCTATAACTGCCCCCAACGGCCTTAAAAATCCTTTTTCTTCAAGCTTTTCCGTAAATACCCCAAGTTTTGCAGTAACCGCAAAGACCGCAAAGCTCATCAGAAATACCGTAGGTGAATAGTTGCTGAAAAATACGAGATTAGGTGATTCAAACCCGAACATCGGATTCAGCTCCCAGGTTGTCATATATGTGTACCTGAACGCTGCAATTCCCAGAACGGCAAGCACCCCGGTCACCGGCCACGAAGGCGTATATCTTCTGAACAGCCAGCCCGCAGCAAAATATCCTATATATCCGAAAAATACCGACAGCGACAGCTTGCCCATAACGCTGTCCAACAGCTGATTCTCCCATAGCCCTTCATTTACCTTTTCCAGAGAAGTCACCACAGCACACAGTGCCACAAAATATATCATCTGCGCCTTAGTGGCATGCTCCGTGATATGCTTAAACAGCGGTGTAATCAGATACAGCCCTGCCATCAGGTACAAATACCACATGTGATAATGTCCCTGTACAAAATATGTCCAGTCTTTCTGTTCTTTAAGAGTGTAGAAGGCTGACCACAACAGGAATATCACCACCAGCTTCGGCAGATATTTTCTGAATATCACAGGCAGTGTAATCTTTCTGTCCGGGCCGAGAAGAAAGGCTCCGCTGAGCATAACAAAAAGAGGCACTCCGATTCTTGATACTGCCGAAATCTTTACAGCCTGCTGCCATACCATGTATTCCTCCATCGATGCAGGCGCTTTATTTATATACTGCACAGAAAGATGCAGCACAACAATCAGATATGCAGCTGCCAGCCGTAACAAATCGTAATTAAGCAATCTGTGCTTTTTTTCGTTCAAATTTTCACCCAGCTCTGTTTTCATCATATCATCCTACTCTTTTTCTTCTGCGTCTGTATTTTAAATCCTGTCCCTGCAGATGTCCTTTCTGACGGTTTTCACGCAGAATTCTCTCAAGGAGCTGTTCATATACGGGCTTTGCCTTGAGAATGTCCGCAGTAAAATATGCGGTCAACGAAACCAGCGACAGTGCAAGAAGATGGGACAGACTTCCCGTCATCTCACTTATAAGGATTATCCCTGTTATGGGAGCCCTTACTATGGCGGCAAAGTATCCTGCCATTCCCACGATAACAAAGGTTTCCAGATATATGTTTCCAAAACCGAAGCCCAGCCCGAAAAGCTGTCCGAAGATGCCTCCGAGAACTGCCCCGAACACCAGCATCGGCATAAAGATTCCCCCCGGTGCCCCTGAACCGAAGCAGAACATGAAGAAGATAAATTTAACCGCAAAAAGTAAGCACAGTCCTCCGAGCAGAAGCTTGCCGCTGCTTACTGTTTCCACCAGATGACTGCCTCCTCCTATAACCGACGGATATGCAAAGCTCAGCACAAACACCATGGCAAAGGGAAGAAAAATCTTCATCCGGTTAAATACAGGTTTTTTATAAAGATCCTGAAACTTTGACAATGTTTTGTTAAAAAAGACCCCCAATATTCCGAGTATCACACCTAATGCAATGATTAGCCAGTAATACTGCAACGGCATTGTCTGTCCCACTTTAAGGGTAAATATCGGCTTCAGCCCGAACACATAGCTTGCAACAAAGTCCGCCGTTATTGTCGAAGCCATGGCCGTAAGCAGTGTTTTTTCCGAAAATGACCTGTTCATCTCTTCAAGACAGAAGATTGCTCCGGCAATAGGTGCATTGAAGGCTGCCGTCAGCCCTGCTCCCGCACCACAGGTCATTAAAAAGCGCTCTTCAGCCGGAATTCTCTTAGTTACTCTTGAAAAGCCTTTTCCGATCATGCCTCCAATCTGGACACTGGGACCCTCTCGACCCAGGCTCAGACCGCCTCCAAGAGCCAGAATACACCCCGTAAGCTTACAAAGCAGCACACGCCACCATTTCAGCGACAAATCCCCTCTTATATCTGCTTTCACCTGGGGGATGCCGCTTCCCGAAATCATAGGTTCGGTCTTGACCAGCACGGTCAGCGTCATGGCGATAAAAAACAGGAAAACAGCCCATACTGCCGCAAAAATAATATTCTTTCCCGCACAGGATAAAATGAGCTGAGATATACTTTCCATCTTCTGTACTGCAAGTCTGAACATTACAACGACTATGCCCGTCAGGGCACCTACAGCAGCACCCTCAAACATCATTGTATATTTAAATGTTTTAAATCTCCCCACCGCTTTGATGGTGTGGTCAACTATATACATCAGCTGTTCCTTTCTCCCGGCACAACTAAAACGGGTACCAGAAAACCGCACCGGCACCGGCTTTTATAATTATTCCCGCCGCCAGTACTGCGACAGACACTATCGCTGTCAGATAATCAGCGGCAGACAAGGGTTCCCTGTTGTACCAGGTTCTTTTTCGTTCCTTTCCAAATCCACGCAGATCCATGGCATTTGAAATCGCTTCAATCCTCGAAAAGGAGGACATTAGCAGGGGAACCATGATAGTTCCGTAATTTTTAAGTCTGGTCAACGCTCCCGCATCTCCCTTCTTAAAGGCAACGCCTCTGGCTTCCTGCGCATTTATGATGTGATCCACTTCCGCTTTTACATCAGGGATGTATCTCAATGCTATACTTACCGCATACGCCACCTTGTAGGATATGCCCAGCCTGTTGATGCTTCCCGCAAAGCTGCTGGGATGCGTGGTAAATATAAATAAAATGGTCACCGGCAGGATTGATATATATTTAAAAGTTAATGTCAGGCAGTAAAATAAAGTTTCAAAAGTTACCGAGTACACTCCGAACAGATTGAAAATCTCCGTGTATGTTCCCGTAAGCTTTGAGCCGTACTGCGGTGTCACAATGACAAGAAATATCGAATTAAACAAAGTAAACACGATAATGAACGCAAAGAACGGCCAGATCGCCTTGTTTGGCAGCTTCGACACTTTAAGCATTGCCACGCCCAGCAGTATAAGTCCCGTAAAGATTCTTAAATCCATAAATGCAAAAACAAATGCAGTCCATGCCACAAGCATCAGAAGCTTTACACTGCCGTCCATGCGATGAAATACAGAATCACGCTCTATGTAAAGTGAACCGCTCTTAGTCATACAAGCCACCTCCCGTAATCCTGTGTGTGAAATAAGCTATGAACCCGCTTAAATCCTCTGCTTCATAAAGTCTTCCCATCTTTTCGATGGAAGTATGCTTAAGGTTTGCTTTCTCTATAAGGTCATTATCCGATAATATCCTGTCCATGCTGTCCTGCGCTATAACCGTTCCTCCGGACAGGACAACAGCTCTGTCCGCATATTCAAGGGCAAGATGCATATCATGGGTTATGATTATAACAGCTGTGCCTTCCTCCTTTATCTTAGCCAGATAGGACATAAACTCCCTGTAGCTTGTATAGTCCTGCCCTGCCGTCGGTTCATCCAAAATGATAACCTTAGGTCCCATGGCAAGTATGGAGGCTATGGTAAGCCTTTTCTTCTGACCGTAGCTTAAAGAAGAAACAGGCCAGTTTCTGTAGCTGTAAAGTCCGCAGACCTTCAGTGCATTTTCGGATCTTTCCCTGACCTCTTCTTCCCCTATGCCGAAATTTCTCGGTCCGAACGCCACCTCATCGAAAATCATGTTTTTCGTAATCATGTGGTTTGGGTTCTGCATGACAAAGCCTATGGCTTCCGCACGCCTGCGCACCGAATATCCGTCTATGTTTTCACCCATATAATACATAGACCCCTCCTGATATTTTGCAATACCGGATATGGCCTTTAAAAGTGTTGATTTTCCTGCACCGTTGTTTCCGACGATTGCAAGCATCTCACCTTTTTTTACATCAAAAGAAACATTCTTTATAGTATACGGGTCTTCTTTAAAATATCTGTAGCAGATGCCGTCAAGCCTCAGTATTTCCTCTTCGGAAAGCTTTTTTCTTTCAAAGGCATCGTTCATATAGCCCTGCATGACAAGCTCTTTAAACTTCAATGTATTTTTCAGCTCTGAAATGCCGTCTTCTTTTTTCAGCTTTGCTCCGCTCAGCTTCAGCATCTCAACATAAAGCGGCTGTCTCAGTCCCATCTTCGGAAGCAGTCCTTCTGCCAGAACTTCATCCGGAGTTCCGTCAAAGGCCACTCTTCCCTCTTCTATGATAATGACCCTGTCAAAGCCGTGCTCCAGCACGTCTTCTATCCTGTGTTCAATGACAACTATTGTCTTTCCGTACTCCCTGTTCAGTAGGTTTATGGTTTCCATGGCTTTAAATCCGCTGGCAGGGTCAAGATTTGCCAGGGGCTCGTCGAACAGCAGAACCGGTGCCTTCATGGCAAGAATACCTGCTATTGCCACCTTTTGCTTCTGCCCTCCCGACAGGCTGTGCGGAGTCACCCTTTTCTGCGCAAGCATATCCACCTGCTCAAGGGCCTCATCTACCCACTTCCGCATCTGCTGTGTCGGAACGCAGTCATTTTCAAAAGCAAAAGCAACATCCTCCGCCGCAGACAGTCCTACAAACTGGCAGTCCTGGTCCTGCATGATTGTTCCCACATGGCTGCCCATCTCAAAAAGGGATTTTTCTTTTGGAACCTGTCCGTCAACAAGGATTTCACCGCTTAATTCACCTTTGTAATTAAATGGAATCAGCCCATTGATACAATGGGCTATTGTTGATTTTCCGCTTCCGCTTTTTCCTGTTATAAGTACCTTTTCTCCCTCTTTGATGTCAAAACTCACATCCGTAAGAGTATTTTCATTCAGATTGCCGTATCTGAATGAAACATTTTTAAAAGAAATAATTGCCATAGATTTCCCGTCCTTTTAATCTTCTTTGACAAGTCCCTTGTTCTTCGCTCTGCTTCTTGCTATAAGTCCGATAAGAGGAATACCTATCACAAACACTACGATAGTGTTTGCCATGTTAGCAAGTGAAATCTGGATAAACAGCTTCTCTGCAGGCTCTCCGTAAAGATAAACGTCACCGAAGTATGCCATAACGCTGCCCGCAAACATTCCTACTGCAGCCCATATATACATGGCAATCATATTTGCCTTGCTGCATACACCGTTAAGCGGGTCAAACTTTTTGTCAAGACGTACAAAGCCTCCGAAGAAGCCAATCATTGCTGACATGAACACCCAACTCCACCATACATTGCCCCACATAAACGCATCGTTTAGGGCATGTCCTATAAATCCTACAAGAAAACCGGCTGTAGGTCCGAATAAAGCTCCAAACACAGGCAGCAGTAGAAAAGCAACCCTGAAAGAAGTATTTGGTCCGATAGGAATAGCCACAACCGAAAGTGCCGCATATAAAGCCGCACCTATACCTATTGCAACTACGCTCTTGGTAGTAAGCGGTTTTCCGAATTTCTTACCTAAAAATAAAATAATTCCGCAAAGAACGACTGCGATAATAACAGCAATCAGCCCTTCCTTAGTAGCGATTGAAGCAAAAAAGCCTTTAATACCTGCCATGTAAAATTCCTCCTCTTAGATAAATTAATTTCAAAATAAATACTCTTTTAAACCATGTATACAGTCCTGAATCTGCATATACACGGCAATTATATCATATATCGGCACAAATTCCTAGAACATGATATTTGTCAAATATATAAAAATAACACCGGTTCGACGGTATTTCCGTCGAGCCGGTGTTATTTTCTCGTTTTATTCCTAGCCATGAAGCTTTATTTCATAACGCGATGCAGGAACGTCACAATCTGCCCACGAGTGCAAGTCTCATCAGGAGAAAATGTCGTGGCCGAGGTGCCGGAGGTAATGCCGTTCTCTACTGCCCAGGCAACGGCCTGAGCATAAGAAGCATCTGCGCTAACATCGGTAAATTTGCTGGTCAACTCAGTTTTCGGACTGCCAACCATTTTCCAGAAATACTCTACCGTCATGGCACGGGTGCAAGGCTTATTAACATCAAATGCGGAAGCGTCAATCATATTCATCAAGGACGCCCACTCTACCGCTTGCTTATAATATGGTGCATCAGTATCATTGGTCTGTGTATCCTCGGTGGAAATCGTGCAGGAACGCCAGATAAATGTCAGAATCTGTGCATTGGTGCAAGTCTGTTCCGGGGAGAAGGTGCTTGCGGAAGTGCCTTCAGTGACCTTGCGCTCCACAGCCCATTTAACGGCATCAGCATAGTAGGCACTCGCCTTGACGTCGGTAAATCCATAAACAACAGACTCAGAAGGCTTGGTGGACGCTGCATCGTCACCAAGTCTGACAAAACAGTCATTTAATTGCAGTAAAACCGGCACAGTGAATATGGAAAGTGAGTTCTCTGCCTTGCCGGTGTATATCTCCGAGGCCCAGCCTACCGTATAAACATCTCTCTTTGAATCATAGGAATAGGTGCCAACCTGACGTGAAAATTCCGTTTTGCCATTTGTACCCGTGATTGTAATCTGGCTGCCGGGCTTGACCACACACACGGTCACGGTCTGTGCTTTGGGACCTGGATTATCAAAGTCATATGGGTCTTCCAAATTCAATGTAACCGTTTCCTTGTAAGCTGCTTCGAAAACAACATCACCAATCGTGATCTGTTCATATTGTCCACCAGCCGCAAAGGCAGGAACAGTCAAGCCAACACACAGAACAAGTGCTAGGATTAGTGCCTGGAATCTTTTCATCATACTTTTTCCTTCTTTCTCTTTATTTTTTCATCATTCTACCTTAGGTCAAGAGTAAAATCAATACAATCTTGTCAATCAATGTGCCCAACTTCAATCCACCGCTACTATAAGTGAATATGTCAATTTCATGGAAGAACATTTTCACTTTGCAATCGTTTTACGCGCATATATATATCGCGTAGAAGTTGTATTGATATTTCAAAATCATTATCATTATATGTACGTCCTTCATTAGGATGATCAATTGCATTTCTAATGTATGTAGGAAGTGTATAATAGTGATGATATAATCTGTCTTCTCTCTCATGCTTTGAAGAATCATAGCACGAATGGTTCTTTATATATTTATCTATTGACGAAAGAGTTTTATCTACCTGACCTCCAGTTATGTCTTGAAGGGTATTGTGTAAAGTGGCAAATAGCTGAATATGGTACTCCATTTTATCCATTCCAAACGCCAAATAATTTACCTCAGCACTTGAATATGGTTCGAGTATTGCTTTCTCTATAGCATTTGCCTTGATTTTTGAACCTTCTCTTTCCAATATAACAATCTTTACATTATCTCTATCAGCCATTGCGGATTGAATAACATACTGTGAATGTGTCGCTACTATAAGTTGAGCAATTTGCTCTCCTTTTTCATCTGTAAATAAATTGCGATAAAAATCTAAAATTTTCTTCTGCCATTTAGGATGAAGGCTTAATTCTGGCTCATCAATAATAATAGTTGCACCATTTGTTGCATGATATAATAAATCCGTACCACGAAAAACAATCTGTTTTTCTCCTGTACTCAACTCATTAATATCTATTTGCTGTTCCCCTTTGACAAAATAAATTGTATTCTCCTGCCTTCTTGCATCCTTTCCTAGGTAGCATATGTCTTCAAACATGCTTTCAAAAGCCTTTTTAAAGCGTGCTGTATGTGAATTGCTACTCATATATGCTTCATATGTACACTGTGGATTGAATTTGGCATAACTTATATATTCTTTATCATCTTTTTCTTCCAAATCAATTAGTAACTGTACAATTGCTGAATAATTCGCACCTTCTTTTTCGTATTCTTCGCCATAATCTGAACGGTAATTCTCTAAATCCACTTCAAATCCTGATCTAGCCTCCGAAAATACAAGCCTTTGATTACGAATATCAAAGGGTGCCTCATTCCATAACTCGAATCTCTCCTCGTAAAAAGTCTGCTCTGTAAATTCGCACGCAATCTCCCATTGCTCCTCTGTAACCCCCTCTGGTTTAACATATTTTGCAGCTTCCTCATCTCGTAGAATTGTACGGCATTTGCCCTCCTCATCAAAATAAACTATTTTTTTAACAGGTGAAGAGTGCCACAAGTAGCTCCCCCTTTGAAAGCTTGCAATGGCTTCTAAAATTGCTGTCTTTCCACAGCCATTCTCCCCAGCAAGTACAATTGTATTATACGCTTCATTTTCATTCTTATAAAAATCAAGTTCTAAATCCCCAAATTTAGTTGCATTTTCAAATTCTATATATCCTATCATTTTTATCCCTATTCATCTCTATCTTGTGTTCTTCCATACATAAGTATGTTTGCTTTAAAGTTAAATACAACATCTAAATTTTCACTCAAAAGTTCTTACAACCGTAAGACACTTTTAACGCCATTAATTAGAATTCATCTATCGACACAAATTCCTAGAACATGATATTTATCAGCTGAACCCATACCGGAATTGTTACTGCCGACAGCACAGTGCTTAAGAAAAGCGCCTCGCATGCAAACTGTGCGTTCTGTTCTTCCTGCTGTGCCACCATTGGAACCAGCGCTGCCGTAGGGAAGCTTGTTCCGAGGACACATGTTGCTTTTATGATTGCGCTAACAGGCATAAATGCAACCGCTGCCGCAGTAAATGCAGGTATCAGTACGAGCTTTACCACACTGCATTCAATAATCCTTACATTCTTGATAATGTCCCCGAATCTGCTCTTTGTAAGTGTTGTTCCTATGTAGATAAGTGCCATGGGTATGGTAATGTTTCCTACATAGGAAAAATATTCGCCTATTGCTTCCGGAAGATGCATGTTCAATCCACAGATAATGAGCCCTGCCAGGGTTGCCAGGATGTTTGGGTTTGTAATCATTTTTGCCGCAAACATGGCAAGCTGCCTTACGGACATGATCCCTTCATCTTTCTTATTCCTTTTCATTACCATGATTCCCAGGGAGAAGAAGTAAAGGTTAAGAGCAGCATTGTGCGCCAGCATGAACAGCAGTCCTATATCCCCGAAAAAAAGCAGTGCGATGGGAAATCCCATAAACCCGTTGTTCGGACTGCTCATGGAAAGCTCCGCAACGTTTGCCATGTCCTGCGGAAACCTTCTAAGCTTTGAATACAGGTAGCATACTAAGTACCCTGCACACATCAGTACAGTGGACAGAACAAGCATCAGCATAAAGTCCTTAAAAGTTCGGTTATCCATCTCCAGTGCGCTTATCTTCTGTACTATCATGCATGGGCACGCAAAATAAACAATAAATCTGTTTATTGCAAATGTTGCCTCATCACCGAATATTTTCTTCTTTGCGAGCATATATCCCGTAAAAATCAATGCAAATATCACTAAAAACCTTCCGTACATCCGGATTCTTTTCCTCCTATCATCTATAAATTAAGGCTATACCGGTCTTCCCGATACAGCCTTACTTTTTAGCCAAAGTATAAGTTTGTAGTCACATATTCAGGGTCACAGGTCACATCAAGGCCAAGCGAGTTCAGAAGCTGTTCGTCCTTTTCGCTCAGGATTGCTGTGCAGTGAGCCTTGCAGCCTCTTAAAAGAAGCAGCTTTTCTGTTGCAATCTCAGCAGGCGGATTTGTAGTTGCCGATATTGTCAGTGCACTCAATATCTCTTCACAGTTCAGGCTTGATCTGTCCTGGTTCAGAATATCTTTTCTCAGATGCTGGATAGATTCAAGTGCAGTATGTGATATCAGCGGCATGTTGTCCGCAATTCCCGCGAGCTTCTTGATGGCATTAAGTATTGCTGCCGCAGCAGCTACCATTCTTCTTGAGCTTCTTCCTGTTACAACGCTGCCGTCAGGAAGTTCAATAGCCATAACGACAACATTTTCATATCTTGGATCGCACTCTCTTTTCTTTTCTGCATAGTCCCTTGCAGGCTGTACTACACTTCTGTCAAGCGGTTTAAGCCCCATCTCGTCCATAAGCAGTTTGCAGCGTTCAAGTGAGCTTTCACTTATTTTACCTTTTTTATAGTTGCAGGCCGCTATAAAATATCTTCTGATGATTTCCTGCTTTGCCGCTTCCTGGCATACTTCATCATCAATGATTCCGTAGCCTGCCATATTCACACCCATGTCTGTAGGTGATTTATACTCTGATTCCTCACCTGTGATTCTTTCGATAATTCTCTTTACTACAGGAAAGACCTCCAAATCACGGTTATAGTTTACCGCCTTTTCCCCGTAAGCTTCAAGGTGGAAGGAGTCAATCATGTTTACATCCTTCAGGTCTGCTGTTGCGGCCTCATAAGCCACGTTTACAGGATGCTTTAACGGCAGATTCCAGATAGGGAAGGTTTCAAACTTTGCATATCGTACCTTTGTTCCCCTTCTGTAATCATGATAAAGCTGTGACAGGCAGGTTGCAAGCTTTCCGCTTCCGCCTCCCGGACCTGTTACAACTACAAGAGGTTTTGTTACTTCTATATACGGATTTGCTCCGTAGCCTTCATCACTTACGATTACATCTACGTCAGTAGGATAACCCTTTGTGAATTTGTGCTTATAAGTTTTAATGCCTCTTCTGTTCAGCTTGTTAATGAACATATCTACTGCCGGCTGTTCCTCATATCTTGTCACAACTACGCTGTTTATAGCCAGCTCATATCTTCTAAATGTATCTATAAGGCGAAGAACCTCTAAATCATAAGTGATTCCAAAGTCCTGGCGTGTCTTATTCGTGGTAATGTCCCCGGCATAAATACAAATAATGATTTCCGCCTGGTCCTTCATTTTCTGTAAAAGTTTGATTTTTGCGTTTTCGTCGAAGCCCGGTAAAACTCTCATGGCATGCTTGTCATGAACCAGCTTTCCTCCGAATTCAAGGTACAGCCTTTCGCACTTTTCCGCGTTTATTCTTTCCAGAATATGCTCCGACTGTTCTTCTATATACTTCTCTGCGCTGAATCCTATTTTTTTCAAGCTCTTCACCTCTTTCTAAAAAAATAATGTCCAAATCTAAATATTTTAAAACAACAGTTTTCATTGTACCACGAATGCACTGTAAATTAAAGAAAAAATACTGCAAAAATCAAACAAAAGCGTATTCATTTTTTAATACGCTTTTGTTTGATTTTTGTTTTGTATTTTCCGCAGTTCAATATGTCACAGTTTTTTAATTTCCTCATCCGTTAATCCTGTACATCGTGCAATCAAATCATATGACAGCCCCTCTTTTTTCAGTTTTCTTGCAGTTTCTTCCACCGCTTCATTTCTGCCTAGTTTCATTCCTTCTTCAATTCCTAGTTCCTTTGCTTCTTTGTACAGGTTTGCCA
>JBJETA010000153.1:1321-7613 GCA_051883075.1 Anaerovoracaceae bacterium | reverse complement strand
GTATAAATACAAATGTTCCGGTGACAATGAACAGCCTTGTTATTGCAGATATGAAGATATCTGCAGAAAGTGCAAAGGTTAGTGTGGATTCTATGTCGCATATTGAAAAGCTTTTGATAGATAAATCAGCTTCGAAAACAGCCTTGGATATTTCAGGAGAAGTAAAGAAACTTGAGGCAGAGGGTTCAGAAGCCTTAATAGAGGGGACCGGTGCGGTATATGAAGTTGTCGCTGCTGCAGATAAAATAACGGTTAAGACAAGCGGAACAAAAGTAACTGTAAATGAAGGAATAACAGGCACCGTAGCAGGAAGGGAATCTTTAAAAGGGGGTCAGACGGCTAATGTTCCAGGTAAAATACCGGGTATAGGTTCAGATGGCAAGGTTGCGGAAAGTGTTTCGGTTTTTGCACCTAATATAAAAGTAAAGAATCTTGAAAACGGAAAGACGTATAAAAATGGGAAACTTACGTTCGATGTATATGCTACCTCTACAAAAGGTAAAAAACTGGGTGCGGGTAGCTGCAAAGTCACTTTAAACGGAGCTGAGGTTAAAAAGGCATGGGATGATGACGTAAAGACAAGCTATACACTTAACTTTGAAGAGGGTAGCAATACAATAGTTGTTGAAGTGACAGACGACGGAGAAACAGCAAAGAAAACCTTTGACGTCAAATTTGAAGCAGGTACCTGTGAGGCAGTTGTTGCTGTTGAACTGTTCAGTCTGGGAGAGGGATACCTGATTTATCCTACTACGGTAGAGTTTGAAGACGGCGATACTGCGGCAGATGTACTGCTTAAGCTTCTCGATGAAAACGGGTTTACCTATAAATATACAGGAAAACCGACAGCAAATTTCTACCTGGCACATATCTGCGGAAGCAGTCTGAATGAACTACCTATGAATATGGACAGCATACCTGAATATATGAAAACTGCCTTAAAAAAGAGCGGATATGCTTTTGATACCAGAAGCTCCAAGGATTCGCTGGGTGAGTTTGACTACACAAACGGCTCCGGCTGGATGTATTCAGTGAGAAATTCTTTCCCGAATGTGGGCTTTTCAGAATATTATCTGCAGGATGGAGATGTTATGAGGGTTCAGTTTACTTTAGCACTGGGTGCGGACCTGGGTGAAGATTATGGCGGCAGCGGATGTTTCTGGACCGTTGTGGACAGGGATGCAGTCACCAAGAAATATGCAGACAAGGATATGCCGGAAAGCGTGGTTGAAAAAATACAGCAGCTTGATGCAAAAAGCATTTAGAAACAAACTGATTTAAGGGTTAAAGAAGGAAAGTTAAATGAAAATAAGAAAAACTATGAAAAAAATATTATCGGCATTGCTGTGTACAGCAATTGTGATGGGGCTGTCCGTAAACTCGTATGCTTCAGAAAATAAACAGCTGGATAATGCCGTAACTTCTACAGCAAAGTTTATGTATGAAACCGTTAAGGACCCACAGGTGGGTTCAATCGGCGGAGAATGGGCAGTGCTGGGACTTGCAAGAAGCGGCTATGAAGTGCCGGAACAGTATTATCAGGACTATTATAAAACTGTAGAAGAATATGTAAAGGCATGCGGAGGTGTGCTTCACAATAAAAAATATACAGAGTATTCAAGGCTTACCGTAGCACTTACATCAATAGGCAAGGATCCTTCAAATGTGGCTGGATACAATCTTCTGACTCCTCTTGGAGATTATGACAAAACCATATGGCAGGGACTGAACGGACCTATATGGGCGCTGATTGCCCTGGACAGCGGAAGCTACGAAATGCCTGTAAACAAGGATGCGGAAACTCAGGCAACAAGGGATATGTACATTCAGAGGATACTTGACTGCCAGCTGCCTGACGGGGGCTGGTCCCTGTTTGGCGGCACGGCAGCCGCAAGCTCGGGTGACGGCATTTCGGATCCGGATATAACGGGTATGGCGCTTCAGGCACTGGCAAAATACCAGGACAGGGCGGAAGTAAAAAAAGCTACGGAAGAGGCTCTTTTATGTATGTCAAAGCAGCAGAATAAAAACGGTGGCTTTTCAAGCTGGGGTACCGAAAACTCTGAAAGCTGTGTCCAGATGCTTGTGGCTTTATGCGAACTGGGCATTGACATCAACGATTCAAGGTTTGTAAAAAACGGAAATACACTGCTGGACAATCTGATGACCTACTATGAAGAAGGTAAGGGATTCAAACATACTTATGACGGAAGCGGTTCCAACCAGATGGCGGCGGAACAGGGCTTTTACGGAATTGTTGCCGCTAAAAGACTTCTTGAAGGAAAGAACAGCCTTTACCGCATGAGTGACAGCATAAAAATTGAAAATGAAAAAAATGAAACTTCGTCAGACTATGGACTTGAAGGAAGAAATAAGGATGTTAAAAAACAGACAATCGTGTATGCCGGAAAAACATTTTCAGATATAAGCGCACATAAAAACCAGCCTGCTGTTGAAGCCCTTTCAGCAAGAGGCATAATAAACGGAAAATCGGAAGATGCTTTCGAACCGGACAGTACAATGACCAGGGCAGAATTTTCCGCCATTATTGTTAAAGGACTTGGACTGAGCGCAGAGGGAAGAAAGATTTTTGAGGATGTTCCGGAAAACAGCTGGTATTACGGCTATATTGCGACTGCGTATGATTATGGAATCATCAAAGGCCTTTCGGCAGACAGCTTCAATCCGGGAGGAAACATTACCCGCGAAGAAGCGGCAGTTATGGTTGCAAGGGCAGCAGCATTATGCGGCATGGATACAAACATGGAAACTTCTGCGGCAAGAGATATTATGGCAGGCTTTACCGACTATGCGAAGGTAAGCAGCTGGGCACTGACTTCCATGGCTTTCTGCTACAACGAAGATATTCTGGATGACAGCGTGATGGAAGTAAAATCAAAACAGGCTGTAACAAGAGCAGAAATCGCACAGATGCTGTTTAACATGCTTGTAGCTTCCAATCTGATTTAGGAGGGGTATTTTGAAACAGCATAAAAGAAAATTAATTATAGGGTCTGTCGTACTGGCGATACTGGCATTTTCGTTCTGGTGGGGAGGAAATGCACCGGGGCTGTCAGGTTGGAATATCCAAAACACCGATGAAATCCGAACCTCTGCAGAAATGGCTGAAGAAACCTCTGATGCGGCCGTTGCCGAAAAGGGTAAGTCTGCTGATGAAACTGAGAGTGGTGAAGGTGAAGAGAATAAGGTGAAGCTGAAAGGCGAGCAGGCAACTTTAGAAAATAAACCTTCCGGCGATGACGGCAGACCAATGACAGCAGATGAAAAAGTAAAGCTGGCAATGGAAATGGCAGGCGGTTCGGCAGGAACTGTGGTAAAGGGTGATGTGAGCTACTCGGAAGCAAACGGCATGAAGATTGATGCTTCTACAGGAAAGGATAAGTACCTTACAGACCCTGTGCCGGCAGGAAAGCCCGTACCTGTTGAACCTCAGACCGTTACAATAAGCGACAAGGAACTTACCTGCACCTTATCGGTGCGCTGTGATACCATACTCGACAACATGGCATGGCTGGATAAGGAAAAGGTTGAGCTTGTCCCTAAAGACGGAGTCATATACGCTGAGCGGACGGTGACCTTTTATGAAGGAGAGAGTGTATTCAATCTTCTTCTCAGGGAAATGAAGAAAAACAAAATACACATGGAGTTTACAAACACTCCTATGTATAACAGTGCGTATATAGAGGGAATAAACAACCTTTATGAATTTGACTGCGGTGAGCTGTCAGGCTGGATGTACAAAGTAAACGGCTGGTTCCCTAACTATGGCTGTTCACGGTATCAGCTGAAACAGGGAGATAAGGTCGAGTGGGTGTATACCTGCGATCTGGGAGTAGATGTAGGCGGTTTTTCCGTCATAGTGGCAGAGTAAAAAAGAGCCGGCAGGCCTGCCGTCAAACAGCATTGCCGGCTTAAATTTAAAGAAAGTGGGGAAAAGAAGGATGTTTAAAACAAAAAAAGTTTTATCCTTAATGCTGGTTTTCATGATGTGCTTCTGCATGGTGCCCAATATGGCATTTGCAGGCAGCAATGAAACACATGAAAACCAGGTACACGTTATAGTAGAGAATACTACGTTTACAAGTGCTGAAGATTCAGACAGCGGTGACGAGGAACCGGCATGGTCCGGCACTTTGGTGGACACATGGGTAGATATTGATGATGAATCAACAATGATGACTTCTGTGGTGGCGGCACTCGATACCGTTGAGGCAGAGCAGACCGGGGCTGAAAGTAATTATATAAGCGAAATAAACGGCCTTGCAGAATTTAACGGAAGCTCGGAAGCAGGCTGGATGGGAACTCTGAATGACTGGTTCACAAATGAGGGCTTTGCAGGCTTTACTGTTGAAAACGGAAAGCTTGAAGCGGGAGATGAAATCAGAATAATGTTTACTCTCCACGGATATGGTGAGGATCTGGGAGGTTCATGGGCAAACAATGATAAAACGGTTAAAGCTGTTACATTTTCTTCGGGAACTCTTGATAAAGAATTTTCAAAGGATGTTCATTCTTATACACTGACACTGCCGGAAGAAACAACAAGCGTGCAGATTACACCTACCGCTTCAAATAAGAATTTTCTGGTTAAAAATTTCCTGAATACAGATGATGAGAAAAACGAATACAAGAGAACTGCATATGTCCCTGTTGAAAACGGAGACAGCATTATCGTAAAATGCGGTGATCCAAGCTGGCCAAGCATGAATAATCAGGCAGGCGGAACAGCCTCAAACACTCCTGCAGAAACCTATACCTTTAAGGTTGCCATAGAAGGACAGGATGTCAAAGAAGATGAACCGGAAGGGGTAGAAGGAGGTCTTTCGGCTCTCAGAATTTATACAGGTTCAACTTCTTCACAGATGGAAAGCACAACAATATTTAAAGATGATTTTAAAACGGATACTTTAAATTATACTCTTGCGGAAGGCACCGATAAAGCCCTGCAGCTCAGATTTGCACTTGAAACGGTTGAAGAAAATGCTGCAGTAAAAGTGAAATTAGGTGAGAGCGGAAGCGAAAAAACCTTAAAAGCAGTGGATGTGGATACACATACATCTACAAACTGGATTAATCTGACTGCCGGTATTAATAAGATTTATATTACTGTTACACCTTCTGATGAAGAAAAGCAGAGCGTCGTTTATACATTTACAAGAAATATGATGCCAACCCTGAGCTCTCTGAGTATATCCGGCGGTGAAGCAAATGTGTATATGGACAAGGCTTTCAGCAGCCTTGAAAAGGAATATACGGCAACAGTTCTTGAAAGTGAAAAAACACTTGATATAAATGCTGTAGGAACAAAAACAGATTATAAAGTTACCGTAAACGGTGAAGAAAACAGCAGCGTAAACATCGAGTCGGCGGATTCCGTTAAAGTAGCTGTAAGTGTAGGCGAGGATGAAAATAAGCTGACTTCTGAGTATAAGATAAATCTGAATAAAGTAGGCTCCTATAAAGCAGTATTCTCTGCAGACCCCGGAGATACGGCCATTGCAGTATATGACTGCAACGGAGAGAGAATTACGCTGGACAGTGAAGGAAAGGCTGCAAATCTTACAGCAGGAACAACAGAATACAGTTATGTAGCTACAAAATACGGATATATAACACAGTCGGGAAGTTTTTCAAGTGAAGACGGAAGTGATTTAAATCTGAAAATCAATATGGTTAAGGCAGATGAAAACAAGCTTCCTCAGTATACGGGAGAATGGACAAATTTCCGTGGAAATGAAAACAATATGGGTGTTACAGATGCTGCACCTGCCAAAAATGTATCGGAGGCGGCTTTAAAGTGGGCGGTCAAATACGGTACAGGCTGGTCGGCCGCTCCGACACCTCCTATCATTGTAAATGACAATCTGTATATCGCTGTAGCAAAAAAGATACTTAAAATAGACAAAGAAACAGGGGAAAAGCTTGCAGAAAGTGAAGATATGGTTGGCAATGTAGGCTTTGCATTAAATCCGATTACCTATGGCGAAGGAATGCTGTTTGTACCGGTAGGAAACGGACAGGTACAGGCTCTCAGAGCAGATACTCTGGAATCACTGTGGGTAAGTGAAAAGATAGGAGGACAGACTCTGTGCCCTATTACTTACCATAACGGATATATTTACGGCGGAACATGGAATTCTGAAGTGAAGGATGGAGTTTATTACGGTATTGCCGTAACTGACGAAGATCCGTCAAATACTACTGAAGAAAAGAAATGCGCATGGAAGATTACAAAACTGGGAGGCTTCTACTGGGCAGGAGCTTATGCTAC
>JBJETA010000153.1:0-1221 GCA_051883075.1 Anaerovoracaceae bacterium | reverse complement strand
TGGCATTTATAGGTGTTTCAGGAGCAAGTAACTTTGCGGCTGACGGGCATTCATACAAGATAATTGATGTTGAAAATATGCAGATAATACAGAGCATAGCTACTGACGGATATGTTCAGACCAGTGCACTTCTTTCAACAGCTTACGAAAAAGAGACGGGAAAGGTTTATGTATATATAACATATAACAAGCAGCCGGGAGGTATTGATGTAATTGAATTTGATATGAAAACAAAGGAAGGAACATCAAATCCTCTGTTTGTGCCGGGAGCTGATTTGTCACAGTACTGCATATGCAGTCTGGTGTGCGACAGGGACGGAACTATTTACTATAAGAACGATTCCTGCAATCTGATGGCAATAAAAAATATAAATCCAAAAATAACAGAACCTGAAGAAAAACCGACTGACGGCGGAAATAAAGGCGGAGGTTCTTCATCTGGCGGTTCATCCGGCGGAGGCTCTTCATCAGTAAGCGTTTCATCCTCAAAGGATGTAAATGTATCGGTATCTAAAGATGATACAACAAAAGGAAATGTTGCAAGCGCAGCAATTACAGGAACAGAAAAAACGCAGAACGGCTCAACCTCAGTAAGCGTTTCTTCAGACACAATAAGCAAGGCTGTAAAGGAGGCTGTTGCGGCAGTAAAGGAGCAGATTTCAAAGGATGCGATACCTGAGGTTGCGGTAGATGTAAAGGGAGATTCTACTACAAGCGATATTGATGTAAAGGTTCCTACGGCAGCGGTTAAGGAAATTGTAAAAAATGATGATGTACAGCTCAAAATTGATTCCTCAATAGGTACAATTATTTTAGATAATAAAGCACTTTCAGTTATTGCAGATAATACTGCGGGAAGCGACATCAGCATAACGATTGAGAAAAAAGAAATGGAAAACAGACCTGCTTTTGAACTGAATATTTCAACTGCGGCAAACTCTTATGTGTCACATTTCGGAAAGGGCACTGTGCAGGTATCTCTTCCTTATACACTCAGAAACGGAGAAACAGCAGCGGGCTTAATCGTAAGATATGTGGATAAAGACGGGGCAAAAACAGACATGCCTACTTCTTATGATGCAAAGAACAATAAAGTAAGCTTTACGACGAATCATTTCTCAAGCTATATGATTGACTATGATGCAGACCTTGCAAAAAAAGCAGTAAACTTCAGCGATGTCAAAGATACAGACTGGTTTGCGGAAAGCGTAAAGAATCTGG
>JBJETA010000152.1:0-31374 GCA_051883075.1 Anaerovoracaceae bacterium | reverse complement strand
TTTGCTCTTAATCCTTCGATGATTTCAGGATCAACGCCCTTAGCTACTCCAACAACATGCTGGTCAGCCCATTCTCTCTGGCCTTCTTCAACCTTGATAAATTTATCTGCACCAACCTTGCACTGTGGACATTGAGCCGGAGGTTCAGGTCCTTCGTGAACATAACCGCATACTGTACAAGTCCATTTTACATTTTTCATAATTCATTTCCCCCATTTCTTTTTCTGGTTATTTATGATTTATGTCGTTTGACTTTTTACAATTTTCAATATTGTACGACAAAATCTTTTTTAATTATAACTCATTTATACCTGTATTTAAAAGTTTTAAACACGTTTTTTAAAAAATTTTTTTGAATTAGTATTTCTTTGTGTTATCATATCAATATATATCTAATAATTTTGACAAATCCAACAATTTAAATTATGAAAGGAAATTGCTATGAACACACAAGAAGTAAGATATCCTGTTTTAGATGTTAATCTAACCAAGTTCCGACATAATATCGACGAAATCACTAAACGCTGCAATGCTATAGGAATAGATGTAACAGGTGTTGTAAAGGGTTTCCATGCCATCCCCGAGGCTGTAAAAGAATTCGAAAACTCCGACTGCAAATCCATTGGTTCATCGCGTCTGGAGCAGCTTATTGCCATAAAAAAATCAGGCTGTCGAAAACCTTTATGCCTGATTCGCGTACCTATGCTTTCAGAAATCGCCGAAATGATTAAATATGCTGATTTCAGTCTTGAAAGCGAGCTCTCAGTCATAGAGAAAATTAATGCTGAATGTGAAAAGCAAGGCAGAAGACACGGAGTTATCCTCATGGCTGATTTGGGAGACCTGCGTGAAGGCTTTTGGGACAAAGATGAAATGGTCAGGGCTGCTGCCTATGTGGAAAATCAGCTTGGCTATGTAGATTTGCTGGGTGTAGGCACAAATCTCGGCTGTTACGGCTCAGTTAAGGCTACTCCGGAGAAAATGAATGAACTGATAGAGATTGCCGAAAAAATAGAGGATGTTATCGGAAGAAAGCTTGAAATCATCTCAGGAGGAGCAACTACCTCCACCATCATGGTATTTAACGGAAGCATGCCTGAAAGAATCAACCATCTCAGAGTCGGTGAGGGAATCATCCTTGCCCACGATTATGAGTCTCTGTTCGGCACTGATGCTTCTTTCCTTAACAAGGATTCATTTACAATCAAAGCAGAAGTTATAGAGGTAAAAGACAAACCAAGCCACCCTGTAGGGGAGCTTACCTTTGATGCATTTGGATATGTCCAGGAGTATGTTGACAGAGGAATCAGGAGAAGAGCCTTGGTGGCACTCGGCAAGGTGGATATCGGTGCTCCCGATATGCTTACCTGCCTGAACCCAAAAATCGAAATTCTGGGAGCAAGCAGCGACCACCTGATTCTTGATATAGAGGAATGCAAGGATGAGGTCAAAGTCGGTGATATCGTTGAATTCCAGCCATGCTATGCAAACATAGTATATGTTACGAGTTCAGAAAATGTACATATCGTATGTCACAAATAAAAAAAGAGAACCGTGCAAGGCTTTCGCTCTGCACGGTTTTTATATCAATTTTACTCTTTGTTGCTCGATACATATCTCTTTATTTTCTTTGAAGTATTCTTTTCAAATTCAGTCTTTCTCAGAATAATTTTCTTTATCTTCTTAAAGTTAGGTGATTCTGCGTTAATCTTGTCGACCTCTTCCCACAAAAGCTTTTCTGCCATCTCATCGGTATAGTCCTTGCCAAGTTTCTGTATTACTTCTTCCTCATCAATCCTGATAGCAGCAACAATAACGGTATCCAGACCGTCATTTGATTCCTTATCATAAACAAGTGACTCCAGAACATAAGGAATCCTGCTCAGGTAATATTCCAGTTCCTCAGGATATACATTCTTACCGTTCTTTGTAATGATAACATTCTTCTTTCTGCCAGTAATGTACGCATAACCTTCAGAATCAATGTAGCCTAAATCACCTGTATAAAACCATCCGTCCTGTACAGCCTGTGCTGTCGCTTCCGGCATATTGTAATATCCGAGCATGACATTTCCGCCCTTCAGGCAGATTTCTCCTATTCCCTCCTCATTTTCATCCACAACCTTCATATCAAAGTTAGGCAGTGCCCTTCCGATTGATGCGGATTTGGGAGCCTGGTCAGGATTAAGTGCCCCGATTGGCGAACATTCCGTCAGCCCGTAGCCCTGGAGCGCCATAATACCAAAATCTCGAATTCCGTCAAGAACCTCAGGATTTATGGCAGCGCCACCGCAGATCATGATGCGCATACGGCCCCCGAAAACTTCTCTTATCTGTTTCAGGAACACATTGCCCAGGTCAAGTCCGACTTTTTTTGTAACACGGTTTGCCTTGATGATATTCCTTAAAAGAGCTTCCTTTCCCTGTTTTCTTACGTTCTGCCATATCTTTCTGTACAGACTTTCAAACAGCACCGGTACACCCAGAAATACAGTAGGCTTGATTTCTTCAAGATTCTTAGTGATATACTTCAGGCCTTCGCAGTATGCAATAGCCGCACCCTTGTATAGTGGGAGCAGGAATCCTGCCGTACATTCATAAGTATGATGTACCGGGAGCACTGAGAAGAAAACATCATCTGACCTGATTTGCAGGACTGTAGGTGCCGACATCAGATCTTCAGCTATATTTCTGTGACAGAGCATTACTCCCTTTGACACTCCGGTCGTGCCTGAGGTGAACAGCAGTATATTCATGGCTTCCCTATCAATTTCTGCATCTATAAAGCTTCTGTCCCCGTCTTCAACGGCTCTGTAACCATCTTCAAGAAGGTCCGAAAAAGCCTCTACATCACCGTTTCCGTGTTCTTTATCCATGTTTATAAGAAGTTTAATCACAGTTTCCCCGCTGTCCTTCATGCTCTTAAACATCTTCTCATATTTGTCATCGAAAATAACGCAGCTTGCCTCAGCATTTACCACCAACTGAAGCAGTTCATGCTGATTGAGCTCCTTGTCAAGAGGAACAACTATACCGGTGCCGCATACTGCTGCGAGATACGAAACCGACCATTTGTAACTGTTTTCTCCTATTACCGCAATTCTTTTTCCTTTCATGCCCTTTGCAATCAGCGAAGTCCCAAGGGCATTTACATCAGCGAGTGTCCTGGCGTATGTTACCGGCTCATATTTACCGCCTTTTTCTTTTTTTATCCAGAAAGCAGTATTCGAAGGATAAAGCTCTGCTGAGCTGTTCAGCATATCCTTCAAATCTGAAATAGGCCTGCTTTCCTTGTATTTTATATGTTTGTCCGGATTTTCGTTTATTTTCTTTACAAACTCTGCCGCATTCATATTTATTCTCCCATATTTTCCTTACTGAATCTTTTTATTTTTCTTGTAGTAGTTTTTTCAAATTCGGTTTCTCTTATGCCGAATCTTTTTACTCTTTTATACGGAGGCATCTGCTCGTTTATCGTATCGATTTCATTTTTTATTAAATTCCTTATTTCTTTTTCACTCATTTCCCCATGAGCTTCTTTTATTGCGTCTCTGTCAAGATAAACCTCAGCCTTCACAACGGTATCCCCTGACCGTTCATCCTCAATGCCGTGAACAAGAACCTCGGCAATAAACTCACTCTGCTGCAGATAAAATTCAACCTCTTCGGGGAATATGTTTTTACCGTTTTTCGTCACGATTACGCTCTTTTTCCTTCCGCAGATGTATAGGAATCCATCTTTATCAAAGTATCCGTAATCCCCTGTATGAAGCCATCCGTCCTGAAGAACCGCCGCAGTCTCCTCCGGATTCTTGTAATATCCTATCATTACCGAATCACTTCTGCAGAGTATTTCACCTACACCCTTTTCATCAGGCTCAAGAATCCTGATTTCGGTTCCCGGCATAGGCAGTCCTACAGAAGCCGGTTTGCTGTAATGAATCTTGTTTACGGCAATAATAGGTGCAGATTCAGTCATGCCGTATCCTTGTATCATAGGCAGACCTAATGCCTGGAAATCCTCGATAACGGCAGGGTCAATAGCCGCCCCGCCTGCTATGAATATGTGAATATGACCTCCAAATGCCTCATGGACCTCTTTAAAAATTTTTCTCAAAAGCTCAGGTTTGTTGTAAAGCTTAAGTGCCTTTGAAACAGCCATCATCTTTTTCATCTTTTCAAGCTTGCCCGATGCCTTAGCCTGTTTGAACACTTTTTTATGCATAGTTTCAAATATCAGCGGCACACTGAGCATAACGTTTGCCGGAGCCTCAGCCATATTCTTTGTAATATGTTTTAATCCTTCGCATATAGCAATAGTCATGCCCTGATAAAAGCCTGTAAAGATATGACATGTAAGCTCATAGGAATGGTGCATAGGCAGCACTGAAAGCCCCACATCGTTTTCTGCTATTTTTACATATTTTGACATATTGTATACGTTTGCCGTAATATTTTTGTGGGACAGCATAACGCCCTTTGCAAGACCCGTGGTTCCTGAAGTAAAAAGCAGAGAACACATTGCCTCTCTGTCGATTTCTGCTTCCGTAAATCGTTTGTCCCCATTTTCAACCAGCTCTGCCCCTTCCCTTATCAGTTCATCCAGGTTCAGTACATTATTTTCTTCGCTTTCGTCCATACATATTTTGTACTCCATGTCGCGTTCCGCTGTCTCTATGGCTTCAAGCATCTTTTTTTCAAGCTTCTTTGAATATATAACGGCACTTACATCTCCTCTGTCAAGCAGGTTGGCAATTTCCTTCGGCTGCAGTTCACGGTCCAGAGGTACTACAACACCTGTCCCGTTTACAACCGAAAGATAAGATATAATCCATTTATAGCTGTTTTCACCTATTACCGCAATATGCTTTCCCTTCATTCCCATGTCAATAAGCCTTGTTCCTATTGCGTCGATGTCCTTTTTTACCTGTCCGTATTTAACAGGAAGATATTCGCCGCCGGGAACTTTCTTAACAAGATAAGCATCTTTTTCGGCAAATAACCTTGCGCTGGAGTCTACCATATCCTTCAGGTCCGTAATTTCCCTAAATTCATATAACACATCTTTAAATTTCTTACTGTTCATATATTTCTCCTACTTTTCTAAAAGGAACTCCTCAATTATGCGCGCCGCATCTTCAATACAACCGTCGCAGCTTCTTAAAGGCCTGCCTGTTTCCACTCCTTTAAGCTCACGACACACAATCGTCTTATTTTTGTTTTTAAACTCTGCTATCATTTTTTTCATCATGCTGTAGCACTGTCTTTTAGTTGAGGGATTTTCAAGATTACCATCACTGATTTTCATACCTGCAAGCATAGCCATGGCCGTTACAGCTCCGCAGGTTTCCATATCTCCCATACCAAAACCGAACGCTTCCGCCGCTTTAAAGGCTGTCTCCTCCTCAACACCAAACAGCCCGCAGTATGCACATACTACAGACTGTGCACAGTTATAATTTTTACTGTGGTTCATAAGAGCCTGATTTATTCTTTCTGACATCAATTCCTCCGTTTATTACAATTCATAAATTAATAATTTTTCTTTTCTGAAATATCTGTTTCAACTTTATACTTAAAATTTTCTTAAACACTTTATTATATCCTTTTTTATGTTATTTCTCAATAGGCTTAATTTTTCAAAAGCTATATATTTTCAATTTCAATTAATGTATAATATAGGTATAAATATACATACAGATTTACTCCCTGCGTTTCTGCGCAGGGTTTTATCAAAGAACGGAGGTATGAATTATGGCATTTACATGGACACCTGAATTAGAAACAGGAAACAACACTATTGACACACAGCATAAAACACTGATTGACGCCATCAACAAGCTTCTGGATGCATGTTCTCAGGGCAAGGCAAGAGAGCAGGTTCATGAAACTATGAGTTTTCTGGTCGACTATACCAAAAAGCATTTTGCCGATGAAGAGAGACTTCAAAGAACATCAAACTATCCTGACTACACAAATCACAAAAGGATTCATGATGACTTCATAAAAACCGTTGCCGATATTGCAAAAGAGCTTGATGAACAGGGGCCTACCATCGTTATGGTCGGTAAAGTAAACAATGCGGTGGGCAACTGGCTTGTAAACCATATTAAGCGAGAAGATACTAAGGTTGCAGCACACATCAGAGCATCAAAATAGCCAAAAAACAATAAAACAGAAAAATAACAAAATGGAATGTATGCAGGATATCCTCACACATTCCATTTTTTATTTAATCAAGCTTAAATTCCGCAACTCGGCTGTTCAGCATATCCGCCTGTGACTTCAGGTGATGCGATGAAGCCGCGCTTTCTTCTGCAGAAGCCGAATTTGTCTGGATAACTCCTGTTATCTGGTCCAATCCGTCTGTCATCTGTTCTACTGCCGCCGCCTGTTCTCCCGAGGCGTTTGAAATATCAGTCATAATGCTGCTAAACTGGTCAACTGCACTGCTTATTGAATTTAATGATTCATTTGTATCATTTGTAAGGACCATGCCTCTTGCCACTGCTTCACTGCTCTTTCCAATCAGATTCATGGTATTCTGCGCAGCTTCCGCTGATTTTGCCGCAAGATTTCTCACTTCATCGGCAACAACTGCAAAGCCTTTTCCTGCCTCGCCCGCTCTGGCCGCTTCGACTGCCGCATTTAACGCGAGTATATTTGTCTGGAATGCAATATCTTCAATAAGACCTACTACCTTTTGTATTTCTTCGGAAGCTTTGTTTATATCATTCATTGCTTCGTTCATTTCTTCCATAATGCGGTTTCCGTCATGGGTGCTTCTTACAACATCATCAAGAAGAACTGCCGCATTCTGCGTTTTTTCCGTTGTTGTTCCTATCTTTTCTTTGATATCTCCTGCCATTGAATTAATTTCCTGAAGAGTTGCCGCTTCAGTCATGGCATTTTCGGCAAGAGCCTGCGAGCTTTCCGAAAGTTGCAGAGAGCCCTTCAATACTTCGCCTCCTGCACTGTTTATATCACGGATTACAGTACGCAATGCTGTTCTTATATCTCGGAGAGCATTTTTAATTTCAGCAAAATCTCCTTCATATTCAACTTCACTATGAACCATAAGATTTCCTGAACCGATTTCCGAAAGTACCCAATGGATATCCCTTATATAGTTGGAGATTGCATCTATCGTCTTTGCAAGGGCTTCAGATAATATCTGAGTTTCGTCACCTCTGTCATTTTCATAAAATTCAGTATGCAAATCTCCTTCTGAAAACTTAACAAGTCTTTCTGTTACTTCCGTAATAGGAAGAACGATTTTCTTTGAAACCTTTACCCCGGTTACAATACCAACCGTCAGACAAGCCAGCATAATCACAGTCATAGCCGCAACCATCAGATAAAAGGATGCCATCAGCTCGTTATAGTTGTTGGCATATATTGCAATATAACCTGTATCCCCAATATTTGTGTAGCTGTACATAGCCTTAGCCCCGTTTAAAGGCTCGCCCTTTAAAACAAGCTCGCCGGATTCGGATTGAGCTGCACTTTCGATAATGCCCTGAAGTCCGTAGTCGGCTATATTTACATCACAAATTGTATCTTCATATGTAACTCCCAGAAGCAACTGGCCCTGTCTGTTCACAACGAACCCTGTATCCAGCTCACTCTGATTCAGAAGTCCGGTGTATGATGATAAATAGTCATATTCCAGTTCACCCACAACAATTCCGTCACTTCTTCTTTCTACCGCCAGAAGAACTCTTTCTCCCTCCTCATTTTCCACAGGTGGGGTAAGAACAGCTTTACCTTCCTCAGCATTCTCTATGATGCTTTCAGTCCCATGAAAGTCATAGCTTGTATCACTTCCGTACATGAATATCCTGTTGAAGGTTGTATCACCGTCTTCTGACGGTTCTGCATCAGCCAGACATTCTCCTATATACTCAATTTCCCCCTCCAATGCGGAAGAGAAGCTTTCAACAGCGTGATTTCCCAGCCGTGCTCCGTCATTCTGCGAAATCCAGAACATGCCTGCTGCCGCTACCGCGGTAAGAATCAGGCATGCCCCAAGTATGGTCATACCGCTTAATTTTAAAATTCTTGCTCTGATAGTAGTCTTCATCTTTTAGTACCTCTTTACAACTTTTTTAGCATATAGTATATACCCTTTACTTTACCTTTTCAAACTCTTCACGCTTCAGTTCTTTAATGTCCTATCATACCGTCTGCCGTTCATTTGAAAGGGTTTCCGCCGTTAGCAAAGAATCTTATCATCTCAGCTGTAAGCGCAATTGTCTCTTGCGGTACCGGTATTTCTTCTCTTTCAAGCCATTTTCCCTCTGCAAGTTCACCATCCTGTAAAACAACTTCATCACTTCCGTCAAGTTCAGCAAAGAAACCTGCCAGAAGCGAATCTGAAAAAGACCAAGGCTGGCATTTATAATACTTGATGTTTTTTACCTTAAGTCCGACCTCCTCCATAACTTCACGTCTTACCGTAGCCTCAAGAGTTTCTCCAACCTCACAGAACCCTGCTATCAGTGCATACCTTTTATAAGGTCTGTCGGCATATCTTGTCAGAAGCAGCCTGTTACCATCCACAATCCCTACGATTACCGCCGGTGAAATCTTAGGGTATTCCACATTGCCACAGTCAGGACAAATCATGGCTCTTTCTTTATCACTGTGTATAAGCGGGGTTCCGCAGTTTCCGCAGAACCTGCGGTTTTTATACCACCTGTAAAGCTGCATAGCGGTTACTCCCGCATAGCATATCCATCTTTCTTCAAGTGTTCTGAATGCCGTCTGCGCCGTCCATTTTGAAACATTTTTTACTGTTCCCTCCGTAAGAGCCTCATGAAGCTCTTTTTCAAAGTCCTGCACAGACATTTCCGTTTCCATGCTTTCCACGTCAAGCAGGAAGAAATTTCTCTCATCTATCGAAAATAAAAACCTGCTGTTTTTTCCAAGCTTTTCCCCAGTAAGTCCCGTTAACTCTTCTGCTTCCGAAAAATTCAGAAAAGCGGCACTGTCTTCACTTCCCTCCGTGTACTTCATCAGGACGCGTTCGTTAAAAAAGATTAAAGCAAGGTCTTCTGCCTCAGGCAATATATTTCTATAAGTTATGTCATATTCTCTGGGTTGTATATCCTGTATCATTTTTCTCTCCGTTTTCTAAGCCGAATAAAAATCCTGTGCCCTCCTCTGAAGTTCTATACCGTCCTTTATCTCATAGCCTCTTGCAGCCTTTTCCAGTATGCCGTCTCTTCTCAGCCCGTCAAAGGTTCGCAGCAGATGTCTGTAGCTTGTGCCAAGCAGCTCTGCCACCTCTGTAAGATTTTCACAGAACATACCGTTTTCATTTGTCATGATGATGTATGAACACAGTCTTGTTTCCAGATTGTAAAGCATGTTCACGGCACGGCTTCTTGCCGATTTGCTCAGCTTCTGCGCAAGCTGGGCTCCTATAAAGTTTACAAATTCAAGATTTCCGCGCAGACCCGCTTCATTGTATTCCAAAGGTATTCCCATGCATGTAACCTCCGTAAGCGCCTGCACGCTCTGTTTGCATATGCCGTCAGTCATCAGCTCTACATCTCCAAGAATACCTGTTTTTGTATAGAAGTGAACCAGAAGGTTCTTTCCGTCAGGCAGGCTTATAAAAGATTTTGCCTTTCCGTCCGCAATAAAAAGCAGGTATTCCATCGGATATCCTTCACGGCACAAAAACTGTCCTTTGTCAAATTTAAGCATTTTCACTTCCCCTGCTGAGAAGTCTTTAAGTCCGTATTTCTGAAGCTCGTGCTTAATTGCAATTGTCAAACTATCCTTTGTCATAATTGTTACCTCCCAAACTTTTTATTTGTTCTATAATTCAATTATGACATATGTCACACATTTGTCAATTCCTTTTTTACATTCCTGTACGAACAGCCTTCAAAGTCCGTATCAAATTTGCAAATGCTTTTATACATACAATATCTGCACGCAGTTTCTTCACCGCTTCTGCCCGGCGAAACGGCTGTGCTTCCCATGGCAAGAGCTTCGCACAGTTCGTTTATCTTCTGCTGGAATTCCTTCTCAAATTCAGCAAATTCTTCGGGACTGAGCAGTCTGTCCCTGCCCGCAGACTGTATTTCACCGGCCTTATTTTTCTTTAGCGGAACAATGTCCGAGGTCCCGTCAAAATCTCCCGCTATGTTTTCTATAACCTGCGGGTCATCAACCATGATGCCGTCAAGTCTGAAGTTTTTCTTTATCTCCTCCGTAACCCTTGAGGCAAGCTTTTCAGTCTGCATGCCGGAAGCATTTACCAGCGGTTCATCCACTTTAAAATAAAATACCCCCGCAGGCTTTCTTTCACCTGCACCCAGCGTCGCTTTCAGATACAGCATAAGCTGGAGCCGCCAGCCTCCCTTTGCCTCCGCCATATCAAACTTTTCGGTTCCTGATTTATAATCTATGATTTTTACAAAATCTCCGGGAAGAATGTCAGCCCTGTCAATCTTTCCTTCAACCAGCACTGTGCCCGCCGGAGTTTCCACTTCTATTGCCGGAAAGCTCCTGCCGCTGCTCCTGCCGAAACCCGCTTCAAATAAAATATTTTTGATTCTGCCCTTCTGCACATGCTCCACAAGAATAACAGCCGCATCAGTACACACTCTTTTGATTCTTTCCGCCTTATAGCTTTCTGCTTTTCCGCCCTTCAGCAATCCTTCCCTGTATTCAGATGCCTCCGAATCAATAAACCGTTCCACAAATTCACCGCACTCCTGTGGGGTAATCTTCATCCACCTAGAGTTTTTATCGGTAATGTCTACTCCGTTTTCAGTAAGATGCTGTGACAGGCGCATAAGACACAGGTGATATATGTCTCCCATTTCCCTGCCTGCAATCTCAAACACTCGCCTTTCCTCCGGCTTCAGTCCGTAAGTGACAAAATGTGCAAAAGGACATCTTCCAAAACGTTCAAGCCTTGAAGGGCTCAGTGACAGAGGCAGGCTTTCATCGCGTTTATATAATGCCTCTGCTTCCCGCTTTGACATTTTTTTATTTTTAAGGCTGAAAAACAGACCTTTTTCAATAAGATTAATATGCTCTTCTTCGTTCTGCTTATACCACGCCAGAGCAGCCTTCCAGCAGTCGGAAAGCTCCTCTTCCCCTTCTTTTCTGCCTTCTCTCTGATTTCTCAATGCCTCCGAAAGGTGCTTAAGTCCGCTTCCTTCTGAGGAAAGCAGCGGTACAGGGCTGCCGTCACTTATTATATCCTTCTCCGTCTTTACCTGAGGAAACAAATCGGCCAGCTTCGTAAACACTGCTGACGGCTTCAGTTCTTTGCCCTCCGTATCGGAAACAGAACAGCTCATAAACAAGTATTCTTCCGGTGAAGACAAATTTCTGTACAGAGCCAGCTTTTCTTCCGCTGCCCTCAGCTCATCCAGTTTGCATATTTCCGCATTATGTTTATACAGTATATTTTTTTCATCATCATTGAGTATTCCGTCACCGCTTGGAGAAGACGGCAGTATACCGTCATTTGCACCTATTACAACAAGAGCCTTAATACGGCCTGCTCTTGTTCTCTGCATGGTTCCTACCATGATTTCATCTATGGTTGCAGGAAGCATTCCAAGCTCTACGGATTCAAAGCCGGCCCTCATTATGCTGTCCAATTCTCTGAGATCCATAGGCTCTTCCCCCATAACCACAGCAATCTGGTCGAAGATTTCCACAGCCGTTTTCCATACCTGAGACATTTCAAATGACAGCTCAAACCGGCCTACCGCATTCTGTATTTCAATGATTTCCTCAAGTCTTTCCGGCAGATGAAGGTAATCCTTGAGAAAATAGTAAAGCACTGCCGTTTTTTCACCCGCCGTATCCGCTTTTTTCACAGGTTCTGCAAAGGCATTAACGGTATTTATCAGACGTTCTCTTGCCTCATTTAATGCCAGAAAGGCCTCCGGAGTATATTCCTTCTGCCCTCTTGCGAAAGCCTTTGACCACATGCCGCCGCGTATTTTGTATTTAATGGCATAGTTTTCGAGCTCCTCGGTCATTTCCTCGTCTATGCCTGCGAATCCGGTTTTCATAAAACCTATTACGGTTTCGGCATCCATCCTGCCCATAGCCATCTGCATAAGATACAGAATCAGGCTTATAACCGGATTGTGAACAATACTCCTCTTTCTGTCCATGAACACGTTAAGTCCGTACTCACGGAAGACTCTTCTGATTATATTTCCTCTTACATCCGGGTCATTGCATATAACAGCTATATCCTTATACCGCATATTCTTTTCACGGACAAGCTTCAGTATATATGCACCGGCTGTTTCGGCCTCGGCATACGGGTTCGCTGCCTTTACCAGGGTGACACTTTCATTTTCCTGTAACTCCGTCCATTTTCCCGAAGGTATGGCATAAAGCTCCTGCTCAATAAAAGAAATTTCGCCGTTTCCCTTCTTTTTCTGCATATATTTATCGTTTATCGGCATTGTACGATAATTTTTCGACAATCCCTCCGAAATACGTTCCAGCTTCCTTATTATTCCGCCTGTAAGTTCAAAAATTTCCCTGTCCCTTTCATCCTCACTGTAGGTCATTACCACGTTTACGTTTACAGCGTTATCTATCAGCTCTCCGATAAATTTAAGATTTTTGGGTGTGAAATAATCAAATCCGTATACCCAGATTTCGTTTTCCTTTATCCATGCCGATTCCTTTACTTTTTTTATGCAGAATTCAACATGATCCTCAGAGTCTATGTAAGTGCTTTCGACAGCTTTCTCATACTTTACATAAATCTTTAATATGTCTTCCAGCTTGTTTTTAAGTATTGAGTCGTTTTCCAGCCCCGCTATTATATCTGCCAGTTCTCCCGTTCCCGTGTTATGT
Organism: Anaerovoracaceae bacterium; assembly: GCA_051883075.1. Lineage (GTDB taxonomy): Bacteria > Bacillota > Clostridia > Peptostreptococcales > Anaerovoracaceae > Aminipila. The sequence continues at coordinate 18,516 of JBJETA010000152.1, read as the reverse complement.
TGCTTCATCTCTGAGATAAGGTTGTTTACAAGCTCTGTAAAAGAGGCTTTTCCCCGCATGTCACGAAAGATTTCAAGACTGTCCTTCTCTTCGTTTATGATTTTGGAAAGCAGCATATGCCTGCCGTATTTGTCTATCCTTGCCGCCTTTTCTCCTCCTGTTTCCTTCAGTATTCTCTGTCCCAGTCTGGACAGGCTGACCGCTTCGACATTTATGAGAGAATTTACACCCAGATAGTAAAGTGCGTTTCTTTCCGCCTGCAAAGTGAACTGATCAGGAACCAGAAGTAGTGTCTTCCCGTTGATGTTGTCAAAGATAAACTTTTCCTTATCAATATTTTCTCTTCCGTAATATATATTCAGCATGATATACCCTTTCCTAAAGCGTTTTTTCCTTTTTTATTATACCAACAAAGCTTTATTCCGTCACTCTTATATGCTATGATGTAAAAAAGATTTCAGTTTATGCTTAAAATGGAGGTATATATGGAACCGTATAAAATCGTGCTGGACACACTTGAAGGAATGAATATTTCATATAGGCTTGTAGAACACCCCTCTGCACTTACCATGGAAGAGGCCGATGCCTACATCGAGGGCATAGAGGGAGTCCGTACAAAAACTCTTTTTATATGCAATAAAAAAAGCAAAGCTTTTTACCTTATCGTCATGGATGAAGCAAAACAGCTTGATATGAAAAAGCTGGAAGAAATGCTTTCAGACAAAGGTCTGCATTTCTGTTCTGCCGAAAAGCTTATGGATAAGCTTGGTCTTATACCGGGTATGGTTTCTCTTTTCGGAATTTTAAATAATAAAGAAAAGGATGTAAATGTAATTTTCGATGAAGAAATGACTGAAGAAAGTCCCATAAGCTTTTTTGCCAATGACAGTACAAAAACTGTTTTTATTTCTTCAGAAGATATGTTGCGTTTCACAAAAGAAAGCGGTTTTGAATACAAAATAATGCGGCTGTAAAGCCGCATTTTTGCTGTCTGTATTTAATTTGCAGACTCGGATTTATGATTCTCCGCCTGTCAGTTCATCAAATATATCTTTTACTTTGACAATCTTATCTATTTTATATGCATTGCTTCCGCAGAAAACAAGACCGTTTTCCGCATCACCCTTTGCAGATGTAATAAGCGCTTCTGTGATGCAGTAAGGCGCCACATTTGGATTGCAGGCCGTCATACAGCCGTTGCATCTCTTTATAGGCAGTTTTTCGTCCCTCTGTGCAACCTCTCTTACGAACTTGTTCCTGATAGCGCGTCCCGGCATGCCTACCGGACTCTTTATGATGACACAGTCATCCTTTTCACAGTCCACATAAGCCTGTTTAAAGGATTCCGGTGCGTCGCACTCTTCCGTAGCCACAAATCTTGTTCCCAGCTGAACACCGTCAGCACCATATCGCATGGCTTTTTCAACATCTTCCTTTGAAAAAATACCGCCGCCGACAATCAGCTTGCAGTCAGGAAGCTCTGAAAGTTCCTCCTTGATGTCCAAAATGGTCTTGTAAAAGTTTTCATCCGCCATCTCAAGCTGCTCTTCCTTAAAGCCCAGATGTCCTCCCGCCTTTGCACCTTCAAACACAAATGCATCCGGAGTCCTGTTGTGCTTCTTTGCCCAGTTTCTTATGATTAAGCTTGCAGCTCTTGCCGAAGAAACGATAGGAATCAGCTTTACATCCTTCTCCTTTACTATGGCAGGAAGTGATGTAGGCAGTCCGGCACCTGATATGATAACCTTTGCTCCCGCTTCGACTGCGGCTCTTACAATTTCCTCATAGTTTCGCGCCACACACATCATATTTACACCTATCGGGCCTGCCCCAATAACACCTTTTACAGCCTCAACAGCCTTGCTTACCTGTCTTTTTATGGCACGTACATTCGCCGCAAGCGGGTCAGTATAGAAATCCTCTTCCAGATATCCCGGCTGTGCTCCCGATATAACTCCGACACCGCCGCATTTTGCAACCTCCGAGGCAAGTCTCCACATAGATACGCCTATGCCCATGCCTCCCTGAAATATCGGTACAGGGATTGTCAATCCTCCCAGATTCATTGGTTTCAGCTCCATAGCTTCTTCTCCTCTTATAGGTTTCAATAATCTCATTTTGAAAAAGTCGCTCAGTCCGTCAAGAACCTTCACAACTGTATCAATCTCCGAATCCGTCATATCCTGCACAGCTTCCTCTACCATGTGTATATGAAACTGCTGATGCTCCTTAACAACTTCAATTCCTTTTTCGGTAAGCCCGATTTTTACGATTCGCCTGTCCTCAGGCACTCTGCACCGTTCAACATATCCTTTTTTTACAAGCTTGTTTATGGCCGCTGTAAGTGTGCTTACACTTATTTTCAGTCTTCCCGCAACCTGGGTCATGGTCTTCAGCTTACCTATTCCGATAGCTTCAAGGGTATGAATCTCGGTAATGGACAAATCTTCACTTACAGACTCTGCCAGAGACTGTTCTTCCACCTTTAAAACGCTGTTCATCAGGCTTACCAGCGTTTCGTTTAACTTTGCATTCCTTTCCACTGCATGCTCCTTATTTTCTAACCAATGGCAAAAGTAATTTCACACCTGCATGCAACCTTATCTCCGAGATAAGCCGTACCTATACCTTTTCCTGAACTGCTTCTGAGCCTGTCCAGCTCCACATGCAGACGCAGGGTATCTCCCGGTACCACCTTCTGTCTGAACTTGGCATCCTTGATACCTCCGAAAAAGGCAATCTTTCCTCTGTGTTCCGGCATAGACAGAATCGCAACTGCTCCTGCCTGTGCCAGAGCTTCAATAATCAGCACTCCCGGCATTACCTTCTGCTGAGGGAAATGTCCCTCAAAATAATATTCATCGGCACTTACATGCTTTATGGCTGTAATACTCTTGCCCTCCTCCATCTCTTCGATTTCATCAATCAGAAGAAACGGATGTCTGTGAGGTATTATTTCCATAATCTGTTCTTTATTCATCAACATATTTTTATATCCTACCTTTCGCAAATCAAAAGCAGAAATTTTTATTTTTCAAACCTTTTTATCAGTAAAGCTCCGTTATGTCCTCCAAAACCAAGTGAGTTTGAAAGTACATAATCAAGCTTCTGCGCTCTTCCCACATTCGGTACATAGTCCAGATCAAGTTCTTCGTCAGGAACCTTGTAGCCGATAGTAGGAGGAATAAAGCCTTCCTGAACAGCCTTTGTGCAGATAACTGCTTCAACAGCACCTGCGGCACCTAAAAGATGACCTGTCATACTCTTTGTTGAGCTTACAGGAACCTTTGTATCATTTCCGAATACAAGCTTAACAGCCTTTGTTTCAAAATCATCATTCATAGGAGTTCCTGTTCCGTGCGCATTTATATAGTCAACCTGTTCAGGCTTAATGCCTGCTTCATCTATTGCCATCTGCATAGCTGCCGCCGCACCTTCTCCTGACGGTGCAGGTGAAGTTATATGATAAGCATCACAGGTTGTACCGTATCCTGCAATTTCCCCATAAATCTTTGCACCTCTTGCAAGTGCATGCTCCAATTCTTCAAGCACAAGGAAACCTGAACCTTCACCCATTACAAAGCCGTCTCTTTCCTTATCAAACGGAGTTGAACATCTGTCCTTGTCCTTTCTTGTTGACAGGGCAGTCATGTTTGCAAAGCCTGCGAAGCATACAGGTGAGAACGGAGCTTCCGCACCTCCCGCAAGCATTACATCAGTATAACCGTGCTTAATGTTTCTGTAAGCTTCTCCTACCCCGTGGGTTCCTGCCGCACATGCCGTTACCACACCTATGCTTGTTCCCTTTGCGTTAAAAGCAATCGAAATATTTCCTGCAATAATGTTCGGAATAACCATAGGAACAAGAAGTGCGGACACTCTTGAATATGCCTTTTCCTCTTCCTTTAAAGCTGCTTTTCTTGTTTCTGTTTCCAGAGTCATAACGCCGCCGATACCTGTGCCTGCAATGACACCGAATCTGTAAGGGTCAACATTTTCACCGCTTACTATGCCGCTGTCTTTCATAGCTTCTCTTGCAGCGGTAAGTCCGAACTGTGTCGAACGGTCAAGTCTTCTTGCAGCCTTCTTATCTTCATATTCAAAGTTCTTAACCTCACCGCCCATACATGCCTTGTGATATGTGGTATCAAAAAGTGTTATCTGGTCGATGCCGTTCTTTCCGTTTTTAATGCCTTCCCAAAAGTCGTTTATATTATTTCCCACAGGAGTTACAGCACCTAATCCTGTTATTACTACTCTTCTTTCCATGTTTCAGTCTCCTCCTAAATACTCATGCCGCCGTCCACGCATATTGTCTGCGCAGTAACATAGGCTGACAAATCACTCGCAAGGAACAGTGCCACATTTGCAATGTCTTCAGGCTGTCCCATTCTTCCAAGGCTGATAGCCTCGTTCATTCTTCCCTTCTGTTCATCAGTAAGTGAAGCAGTCATATCTGTATCAATAAATCCCGGAGCTATGGCATTTACTCTCACGTGTCTTCTTCCCAGCTCCTTGGCTGCCGACATGGTCATACCTATAACGCCGGCCTTTGATGCACAGTAGTTTACCTGTCCCGGATTTCCCTTTACTCCTACTATTGAAGAAAGGTTTATAATGCTTCCCGATTTCTGCTTTACCATCAGTGCGCTTATTGCTTTCAGGAAGTAGAAAGAACCCTTTAAGTTTGTATCTACAACCGAATCAAAATCCTCTTCAGTCATTCTCATAAGAAGCTTATCCTTTGTAATGCCCGCATTGTTCACGAGAATGTCCACCTTGCCGAAAAGCTCCTTTGCCTTTGCCGCCGCTTCCTTCGCGAACTCCGGATCCGCAACATCACCCTTTAAGACTTCAACCCTTGTGCCATGCTGTGAAAGCTCCTTTGCGGCCTTTTCAGCGGCCTCATCATTGCTTCTGTAGCAAAGAAGCACATCAGCGCCATTTCTGCAGAAGGTTTCGGCAATGGCTTTTCCTATACCTCTTACACCGCCTGTTATTACGGCACTCTTACCTTTAAGCATTCTTTACCTCCCTTAAAGTGTTCACTGTATTCTGTAAACTTTCCATATCCTGTACATTTAAAGCAATGATATCGCTGTTTATTTTCTTTGTCAAACCGCTCAGAGTTGTTCCCGGTCCGAATTCAATGATGCATTCCACACCTTCTCCAATCATTTTTTCAATGATTTCCTGCCAGTAAACAGGGCTCATTGCCTGTCTGCCCATAAGGTCGGCAATGTAGGTTTTAGCCTCTTCACCTTCAAGGTTTTCGGCGCCCTTCATCATTTCATCCGCAGTCACATCCGAGAAAACACGCAGTTCAGGAGTCTTAAGATCAAATTCCATCAGATAGTTTCTCAGCTTTTCGGCAGCAGGCTCCATCATCTTGCTGTGGAACGCAGTACCGACGCTCAGAGGAATAGCCTTGATTTTTCTTGCCTTTGCTTCTGCCTTGAACTTTTCAAGAGTAGCCTTGTCTCCCGCAACTACCGTCTGCACCGGTGAGTTGAAGTTTACACCCTGAAGAATGCCGTCACCTCTTACATCCTCAACACATTCAAGAATCTTATCTCTGTCGCCCAGAGCCGCAACCATGCTTCCCTGCTGTACGCCTTCGCTGTCAAGACCTGCTTCGTTCATCCATGTGCCTCTGTGAGTTACAATGTCCATGCCGTCTCTGATGTCTGTAATCACTCCTGCCGCTGTAATTGCCGCATACTCTCCCAGGCTGAAGCCTGCAAGTGCTGTAAATTCAATCTTTTCCATCAGTTCGGGATGCTTTTCTTCCATTTCTTCAAAGAAAGCCTCATAAGCAGCCATAGTCACTGTGTAAACGCACGGCTGTGTTATGTGTGTCTGCTGAAGCATTTCCTTTGTTCCTTCAAAGCACCATTCCTTTACCTGGTCTCCCGCAAGGTCAAGAACTCTTCTTGCACGCTCGGAATGTTCATATAAATCCTTACCCATACCTGTATACTGGGAACCCTGTCCCGCAAAAACCAAACCTACTTTCATAATCCGTATCTCCTTAAAACAAATCTTTTCTGTTGTTGTATATTTCCTCTGCCTCTTTAAACATCTCCGCTATCATCTCAGCTGCAGGCTGTTCTTTTTTTACGATACCGGCAATCTGACCCGACATGATTGAGCCGCGGTCCATATCGCCGTCAAAAACAGCTGCTCCCAGTGAGCCTAAGCCAAGCTTGTCGATAACAGCCTGAGCTTCTTCGGCAGTTGCATTCTTCTCTATGCTGAGCATTTCCTTTGCCAGCTTGTTTTTTATAACTCTTACAGGATGTCCTGTTATTCTTCCTGTTGCACAGGTATCTGTGTCCTTTGCTTTTATAATCGCATCCTTATAGTTCTGTGAAACCGTACATTCCTTTGCCACAACAAATCTTGTTCCAAGCTGCACACCTTCGGCACCCAGCATAAATGCCGCCGCAATGCCTCTTCCGTCAGCAATGCCGCCTGCCGCAATGACAGGAATGTCCACTGCATCAGCCACCTGAGGAACAAGAGCCATGGTAGTTGTTTCACCTATGTGTCCTCCGGCTTCCGTACCCTCTGCAATAACCGCATCAGCTCCCGCTCTTTCAACGCGTACGGCAAGGGCTACCGAAGCTACAACAGGAATAACCTTTACTCCTGCGTCCTTTAAAGTTTTCATGTACTTTCCCGGATTGCCTGCTCCTGTGGTTACTACAGGCACCTTCTCTTCGCAGACAACCTGAATCAATTCATCTATGTTAGGCATCATCAGCATCAGGTTTACACCAAACGGCTTGTCTGTCATGGCTTTAACCTTTCTGATTTCCGCTCTCAGCCATTCGGCATCATAACCGCCGCTTGCTATGATTCCAAGTCCTCCCCCGTTGCTTACCGCAGAGGCGAGTGAGCTTTCCGCAATTCTTGCCATAGCGCCTTGTATGATTGGGTATTCTGTTCCTAATACTTCACAAACTCTGTTCATCATCATTCCTCCTAAATATCTAAACCTCAAAGATTACCGCTCCCGCACTAAGGCCTCCGCCAAAGCCCATGAGCATAATCTTATCACCCTTTTTCACCTTTCCGCTATTCATTATATCACATAATGCCATCGGAACGCTCGCTGCAGAAACATTTCCTGTTTCTTTTAAGCTTATCTGGAATTTTTCCAGAGGCTGTTTAAACTTTTTTGCAGCTGAAGTAATGATTCTCAGGTTTGCCTGATGCGGTACAAAGTATGAAATATCATCTACCGTAAGCCCTGCCATTTCCAGTGATTTATCCATTACCTCTCCTATGGCGTGAACTGCAAACTTAAACACCTGGTTTCCGTTCATGCTCAGGTACCGGTCATTGAACCTGTCCCCTTCACCCTCGGAAAAAGGTGTCTTTCCGTATCTCATGCCGCCTGTAAGGCAATCCGTAACATCATCATAGTTCTTTACATAAGATGCGATAATGCCCGTTTCCGCCTCATCATACTCAAGCAGCGCTGCTCCCGCACCGTCACCGAATAAAATGCATGTACTTCGGTCTGTCCAGTCTATAATCCTGCTCAGCATTTCTACACCTACAACAAGCGCCTTTTTTACTGTATTTGTATTTGCACTGCCGCCTGCTGCCGCCGCCATTCCGTTTTTCATAATGGCCTCAGCAATCCAAACTCCGTAGATAAAGCCGCTGCACGCCGTATTTATATCAAAAGCTATGGCATTTTTCAGTCCAAGCTCACGCTTCACAAGTCCTCCCATAGAAGGAACAACTCTGTCCGGAGTGGCGGTTGCCACTATGACCAGTCCGATGTCGTCATAGTTTTCTCCCTCAAGAGCCTGTCTTGCCGCTCCCGCAGCAAGTTCAAGACCTGTTTCAGTGGTTGCTATCCTTCTTTCACTTATGCCTGTTCTTGTGACAATCCATTCATCACTGGTATCAACAAGCTTACTTAAATCATTATTAGTTACAACATTGTCCGGCAAGCATTTGCCTATGTTTTTAATCCTGATTCCCAACTGTGTCCTCCAAATTCCGAAATCTGTACTTCATGTTCTGTTTCTTCGTATCATTTTGTACAACTGCGGAACAATTTAAGGGTTTTGTGTTATCCGCAGTCATACTTTTCCTTACGGCATTCTGTGGTCGTTTCCTGCCGGCGGAAAATTTTTGTATCAAATATTTTGATTATCAAAATATTTGACTGTATCATTATATTTTGTTCCTAATCAAATGTCAATGTCTTTTATATTTCTATTTTTGACTTATTCTCATAAAAATTTCCGTGTTTTTTAAAAAAATTAAGAAATAATTAATAGACTTTCAGAAAAATATATGAAAAAATATATGTGGGGAAAATTAGAGAGGGGAATTCATAGAAAATGAAAATATTAATTACAACAGACTGGTACAAGCCCGTTATAAACGGTGTTGTTACATCAGTTATAAATCTTAAATCGGAGCTTGAAAAAGCAGGTCACGAAGTGAGGGTTCTGACATTATCACCGGACGGACATCCCCGCTTTGAAGAAGATACTTATTATCTGAAGTCCTTTAAGGTAAAAATTTACCCGCAGGCAAGGGCTACCTACAATTTTCACAGCGAATACATACCTGAGATTCTGGAGTGGAAGCCTGATGTCGTTCATTCACAGTGCGAGTGGGTATCTTTTTATTTCGCAAAATATATAGCACAGAAGCTGAACATTCCTATTGTTCACACCTACCATACGATTTACGAAGATTACACCCACTATCTTTTGGGCAGCAATATCATAGGCGGCCGTGCTATAGGGAAAAAAATCGTACTGTTCGGTTCAAATCATGCAGTAAATGCCACAGACTATGTCATTACTCCCACAAACAAGGCTCGCGATCTGCTGTTGTCATACGGCATTGAAAATCCCATCGTGACAGTTCCAACCGGTATCGACACCGGCAAATACAGCAAACCTGTGTCGGCTTCACGCCGCAGGGAGCTTCTTGAAAGGTACGGTATCTCGCCGGACAAGCGTGTGCTTGTTTCTGTCGGCAGACTTGCTCTCGAAAAAAATGTCGATGAGCTTCTTGAAAACATGAAGCTTCTGCTTTCTTCACGGTCCGACACTGTGCTGCTTATCGTAGGCGGAGGTCCTTATGAGGACGAGCTGAAGGCTCTTTCCGAAAGTCTGGGGCTCGGCGGTTCTGTGTTCTTTACGGGAATGGTTTCACCGGACGAGGTTCCCGAATATTTCCGTCTGGGCGAGGTTTTCGTATGTGCTTCCCAGAGTGAAGCCCAGGGGCTTACCTATATCGAAGCCCTGGCAAGCGGACTTCCTCTTCTGTGCAAGTACGACCAGTGTCTCGACAATGTCCTGATTGAAGGCCGCAACGGTTACTTTTTCGATAATTTCGAAGAATTTGAGTCAGGGCTGTCAAAGCTGCTTGACGATGCCGGCGGCTATGAAGCTCTTTGCAGATATGCCCTGCTGACTGCAGAGAATTATTCAAAGGAAATGTTCGGAAAACGTGTCGCACAGGTCTACTCTGAAGCGATAGCAAATTTCTGCGGTCACACTGTTTCGCAGCATCTGCTCAACCCTATGCGTGTTATGCCGCCGCTTCGCCGCGGAATCGGCAAAATCATCAGGGCAAACAAGCTTCATGTAAAAAAATTAGTTAAAAATGCCGCAGACAGGAGTCCTTATCTTTAATATACAGTCCATATAAAATAATCAGACCGGTTTCAGTTTTAAAGACAACTGAAACCGGTCTTTTTTCATCATACAATAAGTTCTGTCACTTTTCAATTTCTCCCGCCAGTTCAAAGCCCTTTTTCGCGGCAATCACAGCAATTATCTCATTGATAACGGCAGCAGCGGCAATAGTGCCCTGCACTATGCCTGCAAGCTCCGGTTTTGCTGCAAGGGAAGAACAGGCAATCCCTGTAAACACCAGCGATACGCCTGAGTGCGGCAGCAATGTAAGCCCCAGATATTTTTGTACAGTATCCGGCATTTTCATAGCTTTAGCTCCTGTTCTTGCTCCAAAATACTTTCCTATTCCCCGTGCCGCAATATATATGAAGGTGTACATTCCCGCGCCAAGAATAAGATGATAATTTAAAGGAGCTCCAAGGTCAACAATGGCTGCCAGCAGGCTGACACCGATAAACGGAGAAAACCAGTCTGTAATTTCCTTCAGTCGTTCTTCTCCTACTATATTGGCAAATGCCGCTGAGAAAGCAACTCCCATCAGCATATAGTTCAGCACTATGCCGGACAATACCTTTGTATTTAGGAACCAGCCGATTCCCACCGTAAGTGTGATTCCCGCAATCAGAATAGCCAGTGTACGAACCTTTCCGCCTGTTTTTTTCAGAAGATACCCTGCAGGAGCCCCCGTAGCAACTCCGATGATTACAGGCAAAAGTACCATGACGGGAATCATATAAATCGGAACCGAACCCTCTGAAACCGAGCTTGCCACAAATGAATTTACAGTAAAGAATACTATGATTCCCACTACATCATCCAGAACGGCCATCGGTAGCAGTGTATCGGTTACAGGTCCCTTTGCGTGAAATTCGCTGACAATGGAAAGTGCCGGTGCCGGTGCCGTAGCCAGGGCTATTCCCCCAAATACAAACGCAAGATAAGCGGGCACGTCTGCCATCACAAAGACAGCCGCAAAAACAAGCGTTACAAAGAAAAAAGTCCCCAGTGACTGTGACAGCGTCGTAACAACAAGGGCCTTTCCGTATAATCTGATTTTATTCCATACAAGCTCCGTTCCCAGCATCAGTCCAAAGGTGCACTGCATCCACATGATAATGGTTTTATACCATCCGGCATCAAGAACAGACTGTTGCAGCAGACCTGCAGCGTGCGGTCCAAGCATCATCCCCACCAACAGCCATCCTATTATGGACGGCAGTTTTATTTTGGAAACAATTTTGCCGGCAGCGGTTGCCAGCAAAAGTATAAAAATCCATCTTATAACAAGCATATGATTCTGACCTCCTTCAGCATTTTACTATCCTGCTTCATTTATATTGTCTATTATGCCCCAAAGATCCTCTGCTTCTGCCATAGTATAATCCGGCTTGAATATTCCTTCCTGCTCCCTGTCATAGATAGCAACCGCCCAGTCTACCAATACGGAAGCCACTCCCGCATTGTTTGCACAACCTATATCATATTTGCTGTCACCCACCATAACGGTTTCCTCTGCCTTTGACCCCATGTCTCTCATAGCCATAAGCGCAGGCTCAGGTTCAGGCTTGTGCGCCTTACACTCATCAGCGGTTATAACAGTATCCACAATTTCGTCAAGACCGTATTTGTTAAGCCCTTCCATGGTTGTATTTCTGAGTCTTGATGTTACAACAGCAACCTTATAGCCCTTTTCCTTCAGTTCCTTTATAAGCTCAAGCATTCCCGGAAAAGGATATATATCGTCGGAAAATCTGCCAACCTGATAGCTTCTGTATATTTCTATTGCCTCCCCCTGAGGATAATCAGGGAAAAACTCCGCAATGGTTTTCGCCAGTATATCCCCATAGGAACGCTTTATCATATCAGGGTCTCCCTCAGTTCCTTTTATGGTTCTGAAAGTATGCTGCCACGAATTATATATCAGCTCGTTTGTATTCATCAATGTTCCATCGAAATCAAACAGTACAGTATTTATTTTGCTCATATTATGCCGCCTTTCTTATATCTGCCTGCTATTCTACCATACTTTCAGTATCTTTTAAAGGTTTTCAATGTGCTTTATCAGCGTGGTACAGCTTTTCTTCAACCTTCTTTTCCATGTTTCCCAGAGAAGCCTCAAATTCTCTCCAGCTGTCCTCCATACTGTGGAACTTGACCATTACCAATCTGGCAATCGGCTGCGCTATAACTGCTTCTACTCCCAGCGAAACCGCAAAATTGCGTGGCCATTTATAGAAAAAATTATAAATCGGCTCCATAGTGATATGCCCGCTTCCAATCCACGAGCCTACGATTGTTAAAAATACTGACATAAGCAGTACCGAACAGAGAATGTTCACGGTAATGACCGCCCCAAAGCTGTCACCTTCTTTTACAATACTGTGTGTAAGCTTTTCAGCCGGAATATAAGTAATAAGCACGATTGCAACAACACTTACCCATATAAGCGGCAGCACTCTTAGTACATGTGCCCATACAGCCATCTTAAAACCAAGTTCAAAGCAGGTAATGACAGGTGCTATAATATTTACCGACAAAACGGACAGCACTCCCATAAATAAAACAAACTCCTTCTTATTTCTCGGCATTTTCTGATAAAATTCCATATTTTTTCTCCTTCCTTTCTCTCCCTTACTAACTATGTTGCATAAAAAAAACAGCACAAGGACATTTATTTGACCTTGTGCTGAACCATTCTACGCATCTGTTTTTTTACTTTAAATATTATATCTTATATTCAAAAGAAAATGCAAGAATTTTTATCTTTTTATTTTTTATACTTTTATTCCTTATAGCTTATTTTAATTCTATTCTCCGGAATTTCACGCATCACATACTTTTCATCTGTTTTTCCGAGGCAAACCGCACAGCATGGTATGTAACCTTCCGGCAAATCCATTTTTTTCAAAAGTTCCTCTGAATTATTCATTGCGAAAACCGCTCCCCAGATATGACATACGCCCAGTCCAAGTTCAACTGCCTCAAGAGCCATATTATGTGCCATAATAGCTGCATTTGAATAAGCTGTATTATCATTTGGTGCAGGCGGAACTTTTGATGAAACAACAATCAGCATAGGTGCGCCATAAAGCATTGGAGTATCCTGCATATTCATCAACTTCCCACAGTTCTTGTCAATTTCTTCAAGAAGTTCTTTATTTGTTATAACAGACAACATCAGGCTGTCATATGCTTTCATTCCCACCGGGGATGCATTTGCCGCAATAAGTATCTTTTTCAGTTCTTCCGGTGCAGGCTTTTCTCCTGTATAACTGCGTACTGATTTTCTTGAGCAAATATTTTCAAATGTGTTCATATTACAATCTCCTTCCATTGAAATTTATATGTACTTAAATTATACTATATATAAATATCCAATCAAGTATTCAGAAAAAACATACCTGGTATGGAAATAAATACTTTGAGGTAGTGACATGAAAATATCTTATGAGGAATACAAAGAGATTGTAAAAAGGACAGATTTTTCCGCCGCCTGCCCGGTAAAAAAGCTTCTTGATATTTTTTCCGGAAAGTGGCACATACGTATCATCTTTGAACTGACAAAAGTAGAAAGCATACGCTTCGGAGAGTTAAAAAAAAGAATCGGCAACATTACAAACACTATGCTCTCCAACACTCTGAAAGAATTGGAGCAACATAACATCATTATACGCAAGCAATATAATGAAATCCCCCCACATGTTGAATATTCCCTTTCGGACAGCGGCAAAGAGCTATATCCTGTTTTCTACGAAATGGCTGAGTGGAGCAACCGTCATTTACAAAACACTTAAATGCCAGTAATTACAAAAGCACAAGGTGCTATATTGCCTTGTGCTTTTAATATTTTCATAATTAAATTCTTACAGTCTGTAAAAACATGCCTTGGCGTTCCCTTTCACGACTAACCGAACATTGACAGCATAACAGATGCCGCAACTGCAGAACCGATTACACCTGCCACATTCGGTCCCATAGCATGCATCAGCAGGAAGTTGGAAGGATCAGCCTTCTGCCCTTCAATCTGCGACACTCTTGCAGCCATAGGAACAGCAGATACACCTGCAGAACCAATCAGCGGATTTATTTTTCCGCCTGTAACAACATTCATTATCTTCGCAAGAACGACACCACCCGCAGTTCCGAATCCGAAAGCAAGCACACCAAGCAATATAATCAGCAGAGTTTCCTTAACAAGGAACGTAGGCCCCTGAGCGGAAGCTCCTACCGCAAGACCAAGAAGGATGGTTACGATATTACATAATGTATTTGATGCCGTATCCGAAAGTCTGAAAGTTCTTCCGCACTCTTTGAACAGGTTGCCAAGCATCAGCATTCCCACAAGAGGAGCTGCCGACGGAAGAAGCAGAACAACGACAATCGTTACTGCGATAGGGAACAGAATCTTCTCAGTCTGTGAAACCGGTCTGAGCTGTTCCATCTTTATTTTACGCTCCTTCTCCGTAGTCAGTGCCTTCATGATAGGCGGCTGGATAACAGGCACAAGTGCCATGTATGAGTATGCCGCCACCGCTACCGCACCAAGCAGGTGAGGTGCAAGCTTCTGAGTCAGATAAATGGCTGTAGGACCGTCGGCACCACCGATGATTCCGATTGAAGCCGCTTCCAGAGCATCAAAGCCGAGGAAAATCGCAAGGAAAAATGCAAAGAATATTCCAAACTGTGCCGCTGCTCCAAGAAGAAGTGACTTTGGATTTGCAATCAGAGGACCGAAATCCGTCATGGCACCCACTCCTAAGAAAATCAGTGACGGCAGTATCGGTTTCAATAAATAAAATATTGTAAAAAGTCCTGCATCTGCCAGCTGACTGGACGATGTAATGTCCATGTGACCTATAAATATTCCTGACATAGGAAGATTTGATAAAAGCATACCGAAAGCAATCGGTACGAGAAGAAGAGGTTCAAACCCCTTCTTTATAGCGAGATATAGTAAAAACAGCGATACGATTATCATAATACCGCTTTTATAGTCGAGATGTACTATGCCCATATCTCCTATAAAATTCATAATTGTTTCAACTAACACTTTCTTTACTCCATTTCTATGTATTCATGCGGCTGTCTGTCCCGCCGCAGTCTGAAGCTTTATACACAAAACCCCAAAATAAAGCTTTAGAACTGCATCAGAATTTATCCGCATATTCCGACCACAGAAAAGCTGCACTCTCATGCAGCTTTTACGAAGTATATCACATATTTTCCAAATTGTCACTATATTTTCATTGTCAAAGCAATTTTCTGTCTGTCATAGTCAATGCTTAAAATCTTTACCTTTACAGTATCTCCAACCGATACGGCGTCCATCGGATGCTTGATAAATTTATTGCTCATCTCCGATATATGAACCAGACCGTCATTTTTAACACCGATATCAACAAAAGCACCGAAGTCTACGACATTTCTTACTGTTCCCATCAGCTCCATGTCAACTTTAAGATCGTCAAAGCTTCTTACATCATTTCTGAAAATAACTGCAGGTGCGTCTTCTCTAGGGTCTCTTGCAGGCTTCTTTATTTCTTCAATGATATCTTTAAGAGTCAGTGTTCCCACACCGGCCTCCTCTGCAAGCTTTTCGATACTCTTTCCAAGTCCCTGCTTAGGATTCTCCTTCTTTGGCTTTTCCTTAAGTACAGCAAGAGCTGCCAGTCCCTTAGTACCGGGAGCAACCTTTGGTTTACTCTGCTCCTTCACAGAAGGATATGCTGCGCAGATTTTTTCCTCGATATCTTCAACGCCGTGACGGATAAGCTCTTTATCAATGCCAAGCTTCGACAGAACTACCTCTGCGGCTTCGTATGACTCAGGATGAACGGAAGTTGCATCAAGCGGATTTTCACCGTCAGCTATTCTCATAAAACCGGCGCACTGCTTGAAAGTTTTTTCACCCAGCTTTGAAACCTTTAAAAGCTGCTTTCTGTTGCTGAACTTTCCGTTTTCCTCTCTGTAAGCAACGATGTTCTTTGCTATACCCATATTTATGCCCGCAATGTACGAAAGAAGTGAAGGTGAAGCCGTATTAAGGTCGACACCTACTCTGTTTACACAGTCTTCAACGACATTTGACAATGCTCCTTCCAAAAGGTTCTGGTCTATGTCGTGCTGATACTGACCTACGCCTATGCTCTTTGGCGAAATCTTTACAAGTTCTGCAAGAGGATCCTGCAGTCTTCTTCCCAGAGACATGGCGCCCCTTGTAGTTACGTCTAAATCAGGATATTCCTCAGTTGCAAGCTTTGAAGCCGAATATACCGAGGCTCCTGCCTCATTTACGATAGTGTACTGTATATCATAACCGTTTTTCTTAATGAAGTTCGCCACAACCTCTTCAGTTTCTCTTGAAGCTGTGCCGTTTCCGATAACAATAGTGTTAATCCTGAACTTTTCAACAAGCTTTTTAAGAGTTGCTTCAGTTCCTGCAACATCGTTTTTAGGCTCTGTAGGATAAATAGTTGTGTATGCCAGAAGCTTTCCGAACTCATTTAAAACAGCCACCTTACAGCCTGTTCTGTAGCCCGGGTCGATACTGATTATTCTCGCGCCCTTTACAGGAGGAACCATCAGCAGTTTTTCCGTATTCTTCGCAAAAACCTTCACCGCATCAAGCTCGGCTCTTTCGGTCAGCAGGTTTCGCATTTCTCTTTCCACCGACGGTGCCATAAGTCTCTTATATGCATCTGCAATTGTAGTTTTCAACGCATCTGTAAAAATTGACTTTTCATTGGTAATGACCTGTTTTTCAAGCATTGCCTGGATTTCCTCAACAGGAGCCACAACCTTAACCTTCAGCTTCTTTTCCTTTTCGCCTCTGTTTACGGCAAGAACTCTGTGGTTAGGCATCTTGCCGATAGCCTCCTGATGTCCGTAATACATCTCATAAACAGTTTTTTCTTCACTGTCAACAGCCTCTGTGGAAATCAGCCCTGCATTCTGCGTCTTTTCTCTTACCATAGCTGTCAGTTCCGGGTCGTCCGCAATCATTTCCGCGATAATGTCCAAGGCTCCCTGTACAGCCTGCTCCGCATTTTCAACACCTTTTTCCTCGTTAATGTACGGTGTCGCCAGTTCTTCGAGGCTGCCTTCAGTCATTTCCTGAGCATAAATCACAAGTGCCAGAGGCTCAAGTCCCTTTTCCTTGGCCTTTGACGCTCTTGTAGCCTTTTTCTGCTTGTAAGGCTTATACAAGTCTTCCACTCTCTGTAAAACTTCAGCTTTTTCAATTTCTGCTTTAAGCTCGTCAGTGAGCTTTCCCTGTTCATCTATAAGTCGGATTACTTCTTCTTTTCTCTCTTCAAGATTTCTCAGATATGTAAGTCTTTCCTCCATATCTCTCAGAGTTACATCTGTAAGACCGCCTGTTACTTCCTTTCTGTAACGTGCGATAAAAGGGATTGTGTTACCCTCGTCTATAAGATTTACTGTATTTTCAACCTGTGAAACCTTTACGGAAAATTCCTGCGCCAGTTTTTCTATTATGTTCATGTTTTTACTTTTCCTTTTATTCTTTCTGCTTTAGTTTTTCGTTTATGAAGTAGTCTATATCTCCGTCCATTACCGCCTGGACATTTCCCACTTCCGCACCTGTTCTGTGATCCTTTACCATGGTGTACGGCTGGAACACATAAGAACGAATCTGGCTTCCCCATGTATTCTGTGAGAAATCGCCTTTAAGCTCTTTCAGGTTCTCTTTATGTTCCTGCTCCGCCAGTTCTGTAAGCTTGGCTTTCAGAATCTTCATCGCCATATCCTTGTTCTGGTGCTGGCTTCGTTCATTCTGGCAGGTTACAACAATATTTGTCGGCAGATGCGTAATTCGTATTGCCGAATCTGTCTTGTTTACATGCTGACCGCCTGCACCGCTTGACCTGTAGGTATCAATCCTGAGGTCTTCCGGGTCAATATCCACTTCTATATCATCGTCAATCTCAGGCATTACCTCGAGAGCCGCAAAGGAAGTCTGTCTTTTTCCCTGTGCATTAAAAGGTGATATACGCACAAGTCTGTGCACGCCTCTTTCATTTTTAAGGTATCCGTAGGCATTTTCACCTTCTACGATAACAGTAGCGCTTTTTATGCCCGCCTCCGTATCATCCTGCAAATCAACGACTTTTGTCTTATATCCTTTTTTTTCCGCCCATCTTGTATACATGCGCAGAAGCATTTCCGCCCAGTCCATGGCATCCACTCCGCCTGTTCCGGCATGGATTGTAAAGATTGCATTGTTGCTGTCATACTCGCCGGTCAGAAGAGTTCTGAGGCGTATTTCCTCAACCTTCTCCGTAAAGGCTTCGTAGTTTTCCTTAGCCTCTTCGGCAAGCATCTCATTCTCTTCGGCAGAGGCCGTGGCTTCGCCTTCTTCTGCCATTTCTATCAGGATTTCAATTTCCTCAAGGGTCTTTTCAAGCTCCTCGTAAGCCTCCACCTTATTTTCCATGGCTTTCTTTTCTTTTAAAAGCTTCTGGGCTCTTTCGTGGTCATCCCAAAAGCCCTCAATCTGCGTTTCCGTTTCCATTTCGGAAAGTCTTTCCCTCAGCCCTGCCAGGTCAAAGGGACTCACCTACCTCTTTCAGATTTGCCTTTGCAGCCGGCAGGCTGTATTTTATATTATCCAGTTCAACCATTTAAATCTTACGCCTCCTTTTTCATGCAGCAGTTCTTATACTTCTTACCGCTGCCACAAGGGCAAGGGTCGTTTCTGCCAACCTTTTCTTCTGTTCTTCTGTAAGTTTCAGGCTTATGATTATCTACAGCCTTTGGAGCCTGACCCGGCATATTGCCTGCACCGCCGTTCATACTGCCGTCATCATGATACTCG
>JBJETA010000151.1:0-31510 GCA_051883075.1 Anaerovoracaceae bacterium | reverse complement strand
ATTGGAGCTCTTCCTAAGCACAAGAAAACTGTTGAAGCATTAGGTTTAAAGAAGATGCACAGCTCAAATGAACTTCCTGATAACCCACAGGTTCGTGGAGCTATCGCAAAGGTTGCGCATCTTGTTACTGTAGAAGAACTATAGGATTGGAGGTGCGGGATAAATGAAACTGCATGAATTAAAAGCAGCCGCAGGTTCAACTAGAGAACCAAAGAGAAAAGGCCGTGGTACTGCTACAGGTCAGGGTAAAACTGCCGGTAGAGGTATGAACGGTCAGAAATCAAGAAGCGGCGGTGGTATCAGACTTGGCTTTGAAGGTGGTCAGATGCCATTATACAGAAGAATTCCAAAAAGAGGTTTTACTAATATTTGGGCAACAGAATATGAAATCGTTAATGTTGAAGACTTAAATAAGTTTGAAGCAGGTACTGTTGTAACTCCGGAGCTTCTTATTGAAACCGGTATGGTTAAGCAGGTAAAAGACGGTGTTAAGATTCTTGGCGAAGGAAGCCTTGAAAAAGGTCTTACTGTTCAGGCTCACAAATTTAGCAAAACTGCTGTAGAAAAAATTGAGTCTGCCGGAGGAAAGGCAGAGGTGATCTAGGATGAACATGTTTGGAACATTAGCTCATGCTTGGAAAGTAGCAGACATCAGAAGAAAGATGATTTTCACTCTTCTGATGCTTGTAATCTTCCGTCTGGGCTCAAACATTCCGGTTCCGGGCATCGACAGAGCATTGCTTACTCAGATGTTTGACGGTGGAACAGGTCTGTTTGCTTTGTTTGACTTATTCTCCGGAGGAGCTTTCAGCAACTTTACAATATTTGCTCTGAGCATTACTCCATACATCACTGCTTCAATTATCCTTCAGCTTTTGACAATCGCTATTCCTTCACTGGAAAGATTGGCAAAGGAAGGTGTTGAAGGAAGAAAGAAGATAGCACAGTACACAAGATATTTAACAGTAGTTCTTGCTTTTGTGCAGGCTATCGGCCTTTCAGTTGGTCTGTTCAGACAGGCGTTAATCAGCACTGACTTCTTCTCAGTAGCGGTTATTGTACTTACTCTTTCAGCAGGTACTGCGTTCCTGATGTGGTTAGGTGAACAGATTAATGAAAACGGTATCGGAAACGGTATTTCACTTTTAATCTTTGCAGGTATTATAGCGAGAGTTCCAAGTGCAATTCGTTCAAACTGGGCAAAGCTTACTGCAGGTGAATTAAGTGTTGTATCTGTAATTTTATTTGTAATCTTTGCAATAGTTGTTATTGTCGGAATCATCGCTATCCAGCAGGGTCAGAGAAGAATTCCTGTACAGTATGCAAAGAGAGTAGTGGGAAGAAAGATGTACGGCGGACAGTCAACCCACATTCCGCTAAAAGTAAATCAGGCAGGAGTTATTCCTGTAATCTTTGCAATGTCATTATTGCAGTTCCCACTTACAATAACTTATTTCTTCCCTAACAGCGGATTTACTGAATTTGTTGTAAAGTGGTTATCGCCAAGCGGTAATCCGGGAATATGGATTTACGGATTATTCAATATAATCCTAATCATGTTCTTCACTTACTTCTATACTGCGATTACATTTAATCCGGTAGAAGTTGCTGAAAACATGAAGGCAAACGGCGGATTTATTCCTGGTATCAGACCGGGTAGACCTACTGTTGAATATTTAAGCAGAGTAATGTCAAGAATTACTTTCGTAGGAGCAGTGTTCCTGGCTATTATTGCAACACTGCCTTCACTGCTGAGTGCATTCACTGCAATTGACGCAAGATTCGGCGGTACATCACTGCTGATTGCTGTAGGTGTTGCGCTTGATACAATGAAGCAGCTTGAAAACCAGATGGTTATGAGAAACTATCAGGGCTTCTTGAAATAATGGCGGCTTGAAAGTATGATAAAATGGAGGAAAGGCAAATGAATTTAATTTTATTAGGCCCTCCGGGTGCCGGCAAAGGCACACAGGCGACCAGAATAATCGAAAAGTATGGTATTCCGCATATCTCTACCGGAGATATCTTCAGAGAAAATATTAAAAAGGGAACAGCCCTTGGCGTAAAGGCTCAGGAATATATGAACAAGGGCGAACTTGTTCCTGATGATTTGGTAATAGAGATAGCTACAACCAGACTGCTTGAAGATGACTGCAAGGAAGGTTTCCTTCTTGACGGTTTTCCTAGAACAGTTTATCAGGCTGAAAAGTTAGACGAATTTTTAGCAGCACACGGAAAGAAAATCGATAAGGTTTTAAACATTGAAGTTGCTAAAGAAGAGTTAATGACAAGACTAATTGGCAGACGTGTTTGCAGAGCCTGCGGAGCAACATTCCATGTTGTAAATATGCCTCCTAAAACAGAAGGTGTGTGTGATGCATGCGGCGGAGAGCTTTATCAGAGAAGTGATGATACAGAAGCAACAGTTGAAAACAGAATTGAAGTTTACAATTCACAGACAAAGCCTCTTGTTGATTACTATTCTGGAAAGGGCAATATCGCTGAAATCGATGGTGCAGCGGGACTTGACAACGTGTTTACAGCTATAGTAAAGGTTTTGGGAGAATAAGCAATGATTATCATCAAGTCAGAACAAGAGATTGACATAATGCGTGAAGCCGGAAAAGTTACAGGGCTTGTACTGAGAGAACTGGAAGATTTTGTGAAGCCGGGAATCTCAACTATGGATGTGAGCAATTTTGTGGAAAACATCATATTAAAGCATGGTATGACACCTACTTTTAAGGGATATGGTGATTTCCCGGAAGCGGCATGTGTTTCTGTAAATGAAGAAGTTGTCCACGGGATTCCTTCAAAACACAGAATACTTAGAGAAGGCGACATCGTGAGCGTAGATGTAGGTTCAACCTACAAGGGATATGTAAGCGATGCTGCAAGGACATATGCTGTAGGAAAGATTGATGCGGAAGCTGAAAGGCTGATTCGTGTAACACGTGAAAGCTTCTTTGAAGGACTTAAGTTCTGCAAAGTAGGCTACAGACTTTCCGATATTTCCCATGCCATTCAGGAAAGGGTTGAGAAAGAAGGTTTTTCGGTAATAAGAGATTTTGTCGGTCATGGTTTGGGAAGGGATCTTCATGAAGAGCCACAGATTCCTAACTATGGAAGACCGGGCAGAGGACCGAGATTGTCGGCAGGTATGGTATTTGCCATAGAACCTATGATTGCCCAGGGCGACTATGAAGTAGATGTACTTCAGAACAACTGGACAGCAGTTACAGTTGACGGAAAACTTTCTGCACATTATGAAAATACTGTTGTTATTACAGATGGTGAGCCGGAGCTGCTTACCCTATAGGAGGAGAATGTAAACATGGCGAAAAAAGACGTCATTGAAGTACTTGGTACTGTAGTTGATGCACAGCCGAACGCAATGTTTGTTGTGAAGCTCGAAAACGGATATGAAGTACTCGCACACATTTCAGGAAAGATAAGAATGAACTTCATAAGAATTCTTCCGGGAGATAAAGTAAAAGTTGAACTTTCACCTTATGACCTGACAAGAGGAAGAATTATATGGAGAGATAAGTAAAGAACTTTGATTAAGGTTTTGATAAGATAGGAGGAACTTAAATGAAGGTTAGAGCTTCAGTAAAACCTATCTGCGAAAAGTGCAAGGTAATCAAGAGAAACGGTAAAGTTATGGTTATCTGCGAAAATCCTAAGCACAAGCAGAAGCAGGGTTGATAATGGGTCTGTGAGAGCAGACATTAAATGAATATTTTATAGTTAAAATTGGATTACCCCGTTTATATTACGCTGGCCGAGGGGCTTTGCGTGACGGAAGATGGGAGAAGGAGGAATTTATGGCTCGTATAGCCGGAGTAGATTTACCTAGAGACAAAAGAGTAGAAATCGGCCTTACTTACATTTATGGTATTGGCAGAAAGACTTCAAATGTGATTCTTGAAAAGGCTGGCATTAACCCAGACACAAGAGTAAAAGACCTTACAGAAGATGAAGCTGGTAAGATCAGAAAGATCATCGAAAACGAATACATGGTTGAAGGTGATTTAAGAAGAGAAGTTTCACTTAACATCAAGAGACTTATGGAAATCGGATGTTACAGAGGTATCAGACACAGAAGAGGACTTCCTGTCAGAGGACAGAAGACTAAGACAAACGCAAGAACAAGAAAAGGTCCTAAGAAGACTGTAGGCAGAAAGAAGAAGAAGTAAGGAGGTAGGATAAAATGGCTAAAGCTGTAAAAAAGACAGTTAGAAAAAAGAAGAGAGAACGTAAGAACATTGAAAAAGGCCAGGCACATATCCAGTCAACCTTTAACAATACTCTTGTAACTCTTACAGACTTAAACGGTAATGCACTATCATGGTCAAGTGCTGGTTCTCTTGGATTTAAGGGTTCAAGAAAATCAACTCCATTCGCTGCACAGATGGCTGCTGAAGAAGCTGCTAAGGGCGCTATGGAACACGGACTAAAGACAGTTGAAGTATATGTAAAAGGACCAGGTTCCGGTCGTGAAGCTGCAATCAGAGCTTTACAGGCTGCAGGACTTGAAATCAATATGATTAAGGATATTACACCAATTCCTCATAATGGTTGCCGTCCACCAAAGAGAAGAAGAGTCTAGTTGAAGGGAGGAGTAATTTAGAATGGCAAGATATACAGATGCTAACTGCAGATTATGCAGAAGAGAAGGTCAGAAGCTTTTCTTAAAAGGCGAAAGATGTTATAGCTCAAAGTGTGCAATCGAGAGAAGAAATTACGCTCCCGGTCAGCATGGACAGAGCAGAAAAAAGGTTTCTGAATATGGTTTACAGTTAAGAGAAAAGCAGAAGGCTAAGAGATTCTACGGCTTACTGGAAACTCAGTTCAGAAACTTATTTGAAAAAGCAGAAAAGAGAAAGGGTATCGCCGGTGAAAACCTTTTAATCATGCTTGAATCAAGACTTGACAATGTTGTATTCAGAATGGGATTTGCAGCATCAAGAAAGGAAGCTAGACAGCTTGTAACTCACGGCCACTTCACTTTAAACGGTAAGAAGGTAGACATCCCTTCACTGGAAGTTAAAGCCGGAGATGTAATCAGAGTAAAGGAAAAGAGCCAGAGCTCACCTAAGTTCAAAGAAATCAGAGACATGAACATCAGCACTCCTGCATGGATTACTGTTGATACTGATAAGCTTGAAGGTAAGGTTGTATCAATTCCTACAAGAGAAGAAATCGATACTCCAATCGCTGAGCATCTTATCGTCGAATTATATTCCAAATAGTATATTGCTTATACGTTATATTTTGGAAGAAAAGGGAGGGTTTTTGAGTGATAGAAATCGAAAAACCAACAATAGAATGTATATTCTCAGAAGAAGATGCGAATTATGGTAAGTTTGTGGTAGAACCTTTGGAAAGAGGCTACGGCACTACTCTTGGAAACAGCTTGAGAAGAATTCTCTTAAGCTCACTTCCCGGTGCTGCTGTAACTTCAGTAAAAATTGATGGAATTCTTCATGAATTTTCAACAATTCCAGGAGTAAAAGAAGACGTAACAGAGATTATTCTGAATTTAAAGAAGCTTGCTATTCGTCTGAACGGCAGTGAAAATACAAAGAGAGTAATCATCAATGCTGTTGGACCTAAAGAAGTAACTGCTGCGGACATTATCGGAGATATGGACCTTGAAATCTTCAATCCCGATTTGCATATAGCAACACTTGAAGAAAACGCTACACTGGTTATGGAAATAAATATTGCAAAGGGAAGAGGCTATGTGCCTGCCGATCAGAACAAAACTGACAGAACTCCTATTGCAGTAATTCCTGTAGATTCAATCTACACACCGGTTAGAAAAGTAAACTTTACAGTTGAAAACACAAGAGTAGGTCAGGTAACTGACTATGACAAGTTAATCTTGGAAATCTGGACTGATGGTTCAATTTCACCTGATGAGGGTGTTTCAATCGGTGCCAAGATCATGCAGGAACATTTAAATCTGTTCATTGAACTGACAGATGCTGCTGATTCTATGGAAATCATGGTTGAAAAGGAAGAAGACCAGAAGGAAAAGGCTCTTGAAATGACTATTGAAGAACTTGAACTTTCAGTACGTTCATTCAACTGCTTAAAGAGAGCTGCAATAAATACAGTTGAGGAGCTTACACATAAATCCGAAGAGGATATGATGAAGGTTAGAAACCTGGGTAAGAAGTCCTTAGACGAAGTAAAACACAAATTGGAAGAGCTTGGATTAAGTCTAAGACCAAGTGATGAATAGAATTTGCGAAGGCCTCTTTTTGAGGAACCTCGCGAGGAAGGAGATACGGCAATGCCAGGATACAGAAAATTAGGCAGACCTACTGCTCACAGAAAAGCAATGCTTAGAAATTTAGTTACTGACCTTTTCAGAGAAGGACGTATTTCTACTACTGATTGCAGAGCAAAGGAAGCCAGAAGAGAAGCAGAAAAGTTAATCACTCTTGCAAAGCGTGGTGACCTTCATGCTAGAAGACAGGTTCTTGCTTATGTTTACGACGAATCAGTTGTAACAAAGTTATTTGAAGAAATAGCTCCAAAGTATGCTGAAAGAAACGGCGGATACACAAGAATCTTAAAATTAGGACCAAGACAGGGAGACTGCGCAGAAGTAGTATTCTTAGAGCTTGTATAATTAAGAATTAAGGCGTGCAGATTTCATTTGCACGCCTTGTTGTTATAAATATGAAAATAACAGACTGAAAGACTGATGATATATATGGATACAATAATAAAAATTGAGAACTTAAACTTCCGCTATATAAAAGAGGGAAGAGAGGAGCTTGTGGAAGCCATAAAGGGTCTGAATTTAAATCTGGAAAGAGGTAGCTTTACAGCTATACTCGGAAGAAACGGTTCCGGCAAGTCAACTCTTGCAAAGAATATAAATGCCCTTCTTATTCCAACAGAGGGAAGGATAACGGTAAACGGTTTTGACACGAGGGATGAAGCTCATCTGTGGGACATACGGCAGTCAGCGGGAATGGTTTTTCAGAATCCGGACAACCAGCTCGTCTCATCAATAGTAGAGGATGATGTTGCTTTCGGTCCTGAAAACCTTGGAATTGAACCGCAGGAAATCAGGGAAAGAGTAGACGGCGCATTGAAAGCTGTAGGAATGTATGAGCATAGAAAAAAAGCACCGCATATGCTTTCCGGGGGGCAGAAGCAAAGAATTGCCATTGCGGGCGTAGCTGCCATGACTCCCGACTGCATCATATTTGATGAGCCTACGGCAATGCTTGATCCAAAGGGACGCAAAGAGGTTATGGACATAATCAAAAAGCTTCATAAAAACGGCATCACTATAATCCTGATAACGCACTTTATGGAAGAAGCGGCAGAAGCAGAGCATGTAGTAATAATGGATAAAGGCGAAGCTGTGCTGGAAGGAAGTCCCGTGGAAATATTTGCGGATGTTAAAAAAATCAGAGAGGCAGGTCTTGATGTTCCGCCTGTTGTAGATATGGCAGACAGACTGCGTGAAAAAGGTATAGACGTGCCTAAGGGAATAATCAGTACAGAGGAAATGGTGGAATACCTATGTCAATACAAGTAAAAAATTTAACATATACTTACAGTGAAGGACTGGCTTATGAGTCAAAAGCACTGGATGATGTTTCCTTTGAAATCAACGACGGTGAGTTTGTAGGAATCATAGGGCATACAGGCTCGGGAAAATCTACGCTTGTACAGCAGCTTGACGGACTTATTAAGCCTAAATCCGGAAGCATCATTATAAACGGGACAGATATAACACAACCGGGCATTCCCATGCGTGATATAAGAAGAAAAATCGGATTGGTATTCCAATATCCGGAGTATCAGCTGTTTGAGGAAACCGTAAAACAGGATGTGGCTTTCGGACCGATAAATCTCGGCCTCAGTCAGGAAGAGGCAGACGAAAGGGTTCGTGAAGCACTTGAACTGGTAGGCCTTCCATATGAAGAGATTGCAGAACGTTCGCCTTTTGAACTTTCGGGAGGTCAGAAGAGAAGAGTTGCCATAGCGGGTGTTATTGCCATGAAGCCGGAGGTACTTATAATGGACGAACCTACGGCAGGTCTTGACCCGAAAGCGCATAGAGAGCTGGTTCAGACTATAAAAAAGATACACCGTGAGCAGGGAAGCATACTGATTCTGGTCTCACATAATATGCGTGATATTGCGGATTTGAGTGATAAGGTTCTCGTTATGCATAAAGGAAGGTCTGTAATGTTTGGGACTCCGAGAGAGGTCTTTGCAAGGCGTGATGAACTGGTTGCAATGGGTCTTGGTGTTCATCCGGCGGCGGAGATTCTTTATAGACTGAAAGAGAGGGGCATGGATATAGATCCGGATGTCCTTAATATGGAAGAAGCAGTAGAAAGACTGACAGAAAAATTAAAATAGGAGAAGAAAAATGATTCGTGATATTACTTTAGGGCAGTATTATCCGGGCGGTTCGCTGATACACAGACTGGACCCGAGAATAAAGATAATAGGCACGTTTATATATATAATTGCGATTTTTGTGGTAAATAACTTTGCGGGCTTTGCCATATCGGCGCTTGCCCTTGCGGCATGCATAGCGGTATCAAAGGTACCTTTCCGGTTTATAGCAAGGGGGCTGAAACCGGTATTTCTGATTATAGCCTTTACTTTTATCATAAATATGTTTATGACTGATGGCGAAACCCTCTGGAAGCTGGGATTTCTAAGACTTACGAGGGAAGGCTTGTACAATGCATGCTTTATGGGCATACGACTGGTGCTTCTGATTTTTGGCTCTTCACTGCTTACTTTGACCACAAAACCTATCAGCCTGACAGATGGCATAGAGTATTTGCTGAACCCACTGAGGAAAATAGGAGTTCCGGCACATGAGCTGGCTATGATGATGACTATAGCACTCAGGTTTATTCCGACGCTGCTGGAGGAAACCGACAAGATTATGAAGGCCCAGACCGCAAGAGGTGCTGATTTTGAGAGCGGAAATCTTATAAAAAGAGCAAAGAGTCTGATACCTATATTGGTACCTCTTTTTATAAGCGCATTCAGAATCGCACAGGATCTGGCAATGGCCATGGAGGCGAGATGCTACAGAGGCGGAATGAACAGAACCAGACTTCACGAAATGAAGCTTAAAGGAAGGGATTTTGCAGCGACAGTTGTGGAAATAGGTTTTCTTGTACTGATAATAGTTCAGTCATATGTATTGTAGTTATGAATGAAAGCCAGAGAAATCAATACTGAACGTTTATTGCAAATAAACGATAAAGATGGCCGGTTGTTTGGTCGTTTAAATTTTAAGCTTATAAGAACAGGGCAGAAAGGAAATAAAAAATGCGGCAGAGAAAAGCAAAAAATCTGGATACGAAGCTTGCAGCGTATGCACATCTTTGTGTTGATGAGCCGAAGAGCATGAAGGGAAGATGGAAAGAGCTTTTCGGAAATGACAATGAAATTTATCTGGAGCTGGGCTGCGGCAAGGGACAGTTTTCTTCAAAACAGGCAAAGGCGCACCCGGACAGAAACTATATAGCTGTAGAGGGACATGAAACAGTTGTCCTCAGGGCACTTGAAAAGGCGGAAGCTGCAGAAATACAGAACATCAGATTTGTGCTTCAGTATATACAGGACATTACCGAGTTCTTTGAAGAGGGAGAGCTTGCGGGAATATATTTAAATTTCAGTGACCCATGGCCAAAGGAAAGACATGCGAAACGAAGACTTACCCACACAAGATATCTGAAGGGTTACGAAAAGGTCGTAAAGAGCGGTGGCTTTGTAGAGTTTAAAACAGACAATGACGATCTTTTTGAGTTTTCCATGGAGGAGATAGAGGCCAACGGATATGAAGTAACGGAGTTTTCGAGGGATTTACATACAACTCGGTTTGAATCAAAAAACTTCACTACGGAGTACGAGGAAAAATTTAAAGCTCAGGGTAAAAATATAAATTATGTGAAATTCATTTTATGATGCTGAAAAAAAGTTGCTCTGCAAACCGGAAGGTTTGCGGAAAGCAACTTTTTTTGATGCATTTCTGGTGAAAGCTCAGTTGTAAAGGGAATGCTTAAAAAGAAATATATTCAGCTGGATTTACAGGTTGACCGTCTTTTTCCATTTCAAAATGCAGATGGGAATCTTCCAGAAATTCAAACATAGCCGTATCTCCTATGCCGCCTATGATTTCGCCCTGTTTTACTACGGAGCCTGTTTCAACAAGATCGTTTTCGGACAGGTTTGCATAGGTTGTGACAAATCCGTTTCCATGATTTATTTTTACCATATAGCCCAGACGGTCGTTATGGGCTGCTTCGACCACGGTACCTGCCGCCGCAGCCTGAACTCTTGAGTCAAGCGGTGCTTTGATATCAATGCCTGTGTGGACCATGTACTGATTTAAAGTTTTTGAATAAACAGGAACATCTGCTGAATACTCCATGCCGGGAGAACCCTGTACCGGGCATATCCACTCTGAGGCCTTTGCAGGGCGGCTGTTCTGACCGGTACTTTTGTTTTCTGTGCTGTCAACAGTAGGAACCTTTTTATTTACAAGCTGTTCCTGAACCGGGCTTCCCTGTGAATCCAAATTTCTGCCGGAATTGGAATCATCTATTTTGTCCAGACTTGACTTTACGGTAAAGACCGATGCAAGCGCAACAACACTGAAGCATAACACAAGGGAAACGGCGACTTTGTCAACGGGCTTTTTTGTTTTTAAATTTTGTCGCATGCTGTACACCTCCTTATGTTATTATTGCCTTATTGAAGTTTTTAATACTTTATAGTATAATGTTTTGGAATTTTGTTTTAGTTATATAGGTTAAAAAATAAAAGAGAGGTGTGAGGTAATGTCGGAATTCATCATGGCACAGAACAATGGAAGGACTATTCCGCTTGAGGATAAAGTTTTTGGCATAAGCAGAATGGCAAAAGAAATGATTGCAGAAAGAGGCAAAGATGCGGTTGTAAATTCAACGCTGGGTGCTTTGCTTGATGATAACGGAAATCTTGTAGTGCTGTCTTCTGTAGTCGATGTTTTAAAGAATCTGGCTCCTGAAGAGTATGCTGAATATGCGCCGATTGGAGGTACACCGGAGTTTAAAAAATATGTAAAAAAGGCTGCTTTTGGAAACTATGAACCTAAAAGCTTTACAGAGGCAGTGGCAACACCGGGAGGAACAGGTGCAATCAGAAATGCTGTGTATAACTACTCAAAACAGGGAGATGATATATTAACAACTGACTGGCACTGGGCGAATTACAATTCGATTGCGGATGAAACCGGCAGAAGGATTGTAAACTTTGAACTGTTTGATAATGAAAGAAAATTCAACACTGCAGACTTTGAAAAAAAGGTAAAAGAGATACTTGATAAGCAAGAAAGCCTGGTTGTGATTCTTAACACACCGGCGCATAACCCTACGGGATATTCATTTACTATGGAAGATTGGAACAATGCTCTTGGCGTAATGAAAAAATATGCGGCTGAAGATAAAAAAATCGTGATAATTGTTGATGTTGCATATATAGATTTTGCAGGCGACAGCGAAAAATACAGGGAATTTATTCCATTGCTGGACGAACTGCCGGCAAACATTCTTCCAATCATGGCATATAGCTTATCAAAGACATTTACTTTATATGGTATGAGATGCGCAGCCATGATCTGCATGGCAAAAACAAAGGAAATAGCAGAAGAATTTGTAAGGGTAAACCAGTATTCGGCAAGAGCTGCATGGTCTAACTGTACAAGGGCGGCCATGGTAGTTCTGAGCAGAATCTATGAGGATGAAAAGCTTTTGAAAAAGGTAAACGATGAAAGAGAACATTACCGTGATATACTGATGAAAAGAGGCAAAGCCTTTGAAGAGGCGGCGGAAAAAGCCGGACTTGAAATTGTTCCGTTTGATTCGGGATTCTTTGTTTCGGTTCCATGTGAAAACTCGGATGAGGTTGCGGCAAAGCTAAGGGAAGAAGGAATATTCCTGATTCCTCTTGCAAAGGGGCTGAGAGTCTCTGTTGCTTCAGTAAAAGAAGAAATATGCAGAATGCTTCCTGCAAAGATTAAGGCAGCGATGGAATAATATGCGTACAGTAATATGGTTCATATATTTCTGGCTGTATCTCGTTTGCGTTTATCCTGTTCAGAGAAGTCTTGAGCATAAAAAGGAAAAAGGCGGTCTTACGGAAAAGGACAGGGAACGATTAGACCGCATTGTGAGAAAATGGGCACTGAGGCTGCTTGCGCTGGCAGGTGTAACATATACTGTGAAGGGAAAGGAAAATATACCGAAGGACAGGGCGGTGCTCTTTACGCCTAATCATCAGGGATATTTTGACATTCCTCTGGTAATAACCCAGCTCGGCAGAGTTAATCCTTTGGTTGCAAAAAAAGAACTGGCAAGGCTTCCTCTTGTTGTAAACTGGATGAATCTGATAGACTGCATGTTTTTGGACAGAGGACATCCGAGAAGCTCTGTTAAGGTTTTTGCTGAAATAGAAAAAATGCTTGAGGAAGGCAGATCTGTAATAATCTTTCCTGAAGGAACAAGAAGCAAGGGTGAAGAACTCGGTGAGTTTAAAGAAGGGGCATTTAAGGCTGCACTGAAAACAGGAGTGCCGATAGTGCCTGTTGCAATTGACGGCTCTTACAAAGCAATGGAAGCAAATAATATGAAGATTCATCCTGCGCATGTAAATATAACGATACTTCCTGCTGTTGAAACTGATAAGCTGGGAAGAGAAGAAGCAAAGCACATAGGCTTTGTCATCCGTGATATGATTGATGAATGTAAAACATCTGACAATCCGGCTGCTGCGTTATAAAGCGGCAGCCGGATTGAATCTTACAGAAAAAGCGACATCCGAACTGAAATTTCTCAAAAAAATGCTTGCACCGCATGGATGCGTTTGATATAATAAAGAAGTTGTTAATAAAGTTGATAAAGATATGCGGAAGTGGCTCAGGGGTAGAGCATCGCCTTGCCAAGGCGAGGGTCGCGAGTTCGAATCTCGTCTTCCGCTCCAAGTCAGACTCGGATTTTATCCGGGTCTTTTTTTTCGGCATGAAAGAAAAAGAACATGATATAACGATAAAAACTTAAAATTTAAGAGCGCCCAAAATTTTGCACACAAAAGGCAAAAAGCTAAGGCCAAATAAAACTTCCATATTTGTGGAATATGAATAATTTCGACAAAAAAATTCTGAAAAATGCGTTTTTTTGCTTATTGTTGCATGAAATGGAATTTTTATGCATAGACAGTGAATGAATTGGAAAAATAAGGATAATAATAAGACGTTATATGTAATTAATGCAAAAAAAAGTGCGAAATAATGCAAAAAAAATTGCGCATAAAATTTTAATTTGTTAAAAAAACTAAAAATGAATTTGTATTTTGTTGCAATGTAAAGTAAAGTTTAAAAAAATCGGATAAAAGATGGCTTGGCATGGAATTTGCAAATTATTATGACAGATTTGCGTGCAAATATGAACTGCGGACATTAACTGCCCGGCGGTTCAACCAGAAATTATCATTCTATAATTATTTTATTTTGCGGAATAACTGGGAGAGTGCCAAAGGCATTCTTGTATACAGTATTTCGTATGGGAGGACAAAATGGAAAAGGAAAGAGAAAATGGTTTAAGCTTTGGAGGGCTTACCGCTCTAATCATCGGTTCAACAATCGGTGCCGGAATCTTTACTACAGCTGCTGATATGGCAGCAGGCGGAGCACATGCAGGTGCTGCATTGCTTGGCTGGGGTATTGCAGGCGTAGGTATGCTTGCTTTAACAATGTGTTTCTTCGGATTGAACAGAAAGAGACCTGATTTAACTAACGGTATTTACAGCTATGCAAGCGAAGGCTTTGGTGAATTCGTTGGATTCAACTCAGCTTGGGGTTACTGGATCAGTGCTCTTTTATGTAACGTATCATATATGGCGTTATTCTTCGGTTCAATCGGTTATTTCATTCCTACATTCGGAAACGGAAGCAACATTCCTTCAATCATCTGTGCATCAATCCTTGTATGGATATTAAACTACTTAGTATGCCGTGGTGTTAAGGAAGCAGCAGGTCTGCAGGTTATCGTAACTTGTGCTAAGTTAATCCCTCTTGCAGTATTTATTGTTGCAATCATCTTCTTTAAGAACTTTAACCCTGAAATCTTTATGCAGAACTTCTGGGGTGACGGTTCAATGCCTGTCATAGAACAGGTTAAGGCTACTACAGGTGCTACAGTTTGGTCATTCATCGGTGTAGAAGGTGCTGTTGTAGTTTCAGGACGTGCAAAGAAGTCAAGCGATGTAGGTAAAGCTTCTATTACAGGTTTCCTTGGCTTATTAGCTATTTATGTAATGATTACAGTTTTATCCTTCGGTGTTATGACTCCTGAAGAAATGGCTCAGCTGGATAATCCTCAGTTAGCAGGAATCTTAGCTCACGCTGTAGGTCCTTGGGGTGCTGCTCTTATCAACTTTGGTGTTATTCTTTCACTTGCAGGAGCTTTACTTGGATGGACAATCATCGCAGCAGAATGCCCATACGCTGCAGCTAAGCAGGGTGTATTCATGAAGGCATTTGCAAAGGAAAACGGCAAGCTTGCCCCTGTAAATTCATTATTTATCACTAACGGTATCATCCAGGCATTCTTAATCATTTCATACTTCTCAGAAGCAGCTTATCAGTTATTCTATAACTTATCAGCTAATATGATTATGGTTCCATACTTACTGTGCGGTGCTTACTACCTGAAGATTTCCATGAAGAAGGAAGGTTTCGAAGGAGACACTGCAGGTCAGATCTTCGCAGCAAGATTCTGGGGCTTCCTGGGTACTGTATATGGTATCTGGATGCTGTACTCAGCAGGTATCGAATATCTAATCGTATCAACAATCCTTTATGTTGCAGGTATCGTTGTATTTGCTCTTGGAAAGAAGGAAAAGCAGGAAAAGATATTTGCAAAGGGTTACGAAACAGTAATCGCTGTTGCTATCGTAGTTCTTGCTGTTTACTCAGTATACATGATTGCATCAGGAAGTATTGCAGTAATATAAAAGTAAGCGCAAATCAATTTTATCAATTATCTATAAATGGGATACCCGGAGGTGAAAAAGCCTTCGGGTATCTTTTTTGTAATATTTTCAAGAGCGTCTTTACAGAAAGAATTAATAGTGTATAATTAATTGAATCATTTAAGAAAAGATAAGAGGGAAACATGCTTTTTAAATTGTGGAGGATATGCGAAACAATAGAAAATAATAAAATAATACAGTCAATAAGCGCAGGTCTTGTCTTTATCATACCGGTACTTATGACAGGAGCTGTGGCTCTTGTTTTTAAAAGTATGCCGGTAGATGTCTATCAGACTTTTATAAAAAATTTTGCCGGCGGGCTGCTGGTAGACTTGTTCGATGCCGTGTATGAGGGAACCTTTGGCATCCTGTCATTCTATATGGCAGGAGCTATAAGCTTTGCCATAATGTACATAAACGGACAAAAAAATAATCTGTCGGGAACCATACTGACTTCAATGATATGCTTTGCTGTCCTGAACGGAATTGGTGAAACGGATAAAGAGGCATTTATTGATGCCATAGGCGTAAAGGGAATGTTTGCTGCGATTTTTACTGGCGTCGTATTTACGCATTTATACCTTTTCCTGCAAAAAATATTTTTAAACAGGAAAAGAAGATTTGGTGAAGGTGTGGACAGTGATTTCAGAGTCGTTATTTCGGGCATTCTCCCATGCGTGGTTGCATGTGCCCTGGCGGAAATAATACGCCTGATTTTTTCAAAGCTTTTCAATGTAAATAACATTACGGGTGTTTTTGTTTCAGGGTTAAACGATTTTTTCAGCAATATGGGACTGTCATTTTTCAGTACGTTTTGTTTTGTATTGATTTCAAGCCTGCTGTGGTTTGTGGGCATTCACGGAAGCGATGCTCTGCAGGGTGTTAATGAAACACTGTTTGAACCTGCCATCATAGACAATGTGAACAGCATAGCTGCAGGATTGCCTGCACCTGAGATTTTTTCAAAAACATTTATAGATGTTTTTGTTCTTATAGGCGGCTGCGGCTCCTCCTTCTGCCTGCTTGCGGCACTGTTTCTGTTCAGCCGCAGGAAAAGCAGCAGAGCCATTGCGAAGCTGGCAGTATTTCCGATGATTTTTAATATAAGCGAACCTCTTATTTTTGGGCTGCCTATAGTTTTTAATCCTATATTCCTCATACCGTTCATACTGACCCCGATGGTATCGCTTGTGACTGCATATATTGCAACTGTTACAGGCTTTGTACCTGTATGTGTTGCGAGTGTGGAATGGACAACGCCGATTTTTCTGGGAGGATATATAGCTACAGGCTCGATAAGAGGAAGCATTTTGCAGATTGTAAATCTTGTAATAGGAACTGCTATATACAGACCGTTTGTCAAACTGTATGATGAAGAAAAGAACAACAGGGATAAGCTGCATTTACAGCAGTTAATAAATACTGTTAAGGAAAATGAGGAGAAAAATCAGACGATAGTGCTTACCGAGCTGCCGGGCCCTGAGGGAAAGATAGCGCAGATGATTGCGGCAGACCTGCAGAAGGCATTTGATAAGAAGGAAATAAGACTGTTTTACCAGCCGCAGCATGATAATACAGGCAGATGCATAGGAGCGGAGGCCTTGATGAGGTGGAAACATTCTACGCTTGGCTTTATATATCCGCCTTTGGTTATAAAGCTGGCAGAAGAGATTGGAATACTTGAGGAATTAGAAAAGAGTATATTCAATCTGGCTGTTGAAGAACTGGAGGCAAAACCCGGTATGCTTGCTGAGTCTTTCAAGGTATCGCTGAATGTTTCGGCAAAAACAATACAAATGGATTCCTTTGTTGGATTCCTTGAAAACTTTGCAAAGCACAGAAAGCCAAAATTCCGAATGTGCATAGAGATAACTGAGCAGGCAGCACTTTCACTGGATGAGAACATTACCGGAAATTTTGAAAAACTGAGAAAGCTTGGATTCCTGCTTGCGATAGATGATTTTTCCATGGGATCGACATCGCTTAAGTATCTGCAGGAAAGCTTTTTTGATATTGTAAAGCTTGACGGCGGTATAGTCAGGGCTATAGGGATAAATGAAAGGAGCAGGACTATTGTCGAGTCTATAGTGCAGCTGTCGAAATCCCTGGGCTTTGAGGTTATAGCTGAATTTGTTGAAAATGAAGGGATAAGGAAAGCATTGGAAGAGTCGGGATGCAGATGCTATCAGGGGTATCTGTACAGCCCTGCCATTCCTTTGGAAGAGTTGGAAAAATATCTCCGGGAGAACTGAGAAAATGCCGAACAAAGACAGCGTGATACTGTATACACGCATAGCATATTAGTTAATTTTTTAGCAAAAAAAAAGACAAAAGAAACCCGAAAAATTTTCGGGTTTCTTTTTTTTTATGAAAATATGAAACAGCGGAAATGCCTAAATTGCTGAAAAGTCAAGAAGTCAAGACCAATGTATCGTCAAAAAAACTAAAAATTCGGTTTATTTTTTTGGTAAGTATGATATTCTTTTTATATAAAATGGTGGCAATAGGTGCTGAGTTTGCAATGCTGCGGCATTACAAAACAAGGCTTTATAAAAATATTAAACCTATTCCGTTAGTTATTTTGGTAGGAGGATAAGAATATGGGTAACATTCGGGAAAATGATTGTACTTCTATGCCAAATGAAGCGGCAAACTTTGTTGCTTTCATAAGATGCGGCGGCCAGGCAGCAGGCACAAAACGACTTAGTCAGTGCGAAAGCTGTCAGGATGCCAAAGACATGGGGTTTTTAGACGGCGAATGTCAGTATGGTTGTATGGGAATCGGCTCGTGCATCAAGAGCTGTAAAGAAAATGCAATCATAAAAGAAGATGGAAAGATTAAGATTGACAAAGAAAAATGCAACGGATGTAAGGACTGTCTGGGAGTCTGTCCACAGGACCTTATCGTTATGGTTCCGAGAGAAGCTACAAACTTTATACCTTGTGCTTCACAGAATAACGAAGAAAAGACAAGACAGGTATGCGGATACGGATGTATCGGCTGCGGAGAGTGCGAAGAGGCATGTCCTGAAGGTGCTGTAAAAGTTGTAAATAACTGTGCGGTTATCGACTATGATAAGTGCGTAGGCTGTGTTGCATGTACCGTAAAGTGTAAGAAGAAGATTATTATAGATGAACTGCATGACCTTACAAAGATTAAGGAAACTGTTGCATTTGTAAGATGTCAGGGTGGCAAAAAGGCAAAAGCAAAATTTGATGCTTTGGGTGTTGAAACCTGTGCGGATGCTTCAAAAATCAGAAGTGAAGCTATGGGAATCTGCACTTACGGATGTACAGGTCTCGGAGAATGTACAAAGGTATGCCGTTATGATGCAATACATATTGTGAACGGTTCCGCAAAAGTAGATCCTGACAAGTGTGTAGGATGCCTTGATTGTACATATGCATGTCCTAACCATCTGATTGTGGAAGTTCCTTACAAGGGAAGCAAGATTGTTGCATGCGCTTCCGAGGCTTCTCCTGAAGTAAGACAGAAGGTATGCGATAGCGGATGTATCGGCTGCGGTGACTGTGTGGCTAACTGCCCTAACGGAGCACTTTTTGTTCAGAACGGTCATGCTGTGGTTAACAGCGAGCTTTGCGAAAACTGCGGTGTATGCACATACATGTGCTCAAGACATGTACTGAATGAACAGCAGGTACCTGAATCGAATTATTTACAGCACAAAGCTTTGGGTATATAGGAAAGGAAGTGATTTTATGGGAATGTCAAAAAGAACATTAAAGACAATGGACGGTAATACCGCTGCGGCACATGTTGCCTATGCTTTCTCAGAAGTTGCGGCTATTTACCCAATCACCCCATCATCACCAATGGCTGAAAACATTGATGAATGGGCATCACAGGACAGAAGAAACATTTTCGGCGAAAGAGTTAAGGTTGTGGAAATGCAGTCCGAAGGCGGTGCTGCAGGTGCTGTACACGGTTCACTTACTGCAGGTGCATACACAAGCACATTTACTGCTTCACAGGGCTTGCTGCTTATGATTCCAAATATGTATAAGCTGGCAGGTGAACAGACTCCGGCTGTACTTCATGTAGCTGCCAGAGCACTGGCTTCACATGCGCTTTCAATTTTCGGTGACCATTCAGACGTAATGGGCTGCCGTTCAACAGGTTTTGCAATGCTTGCGTCAAACAACCCTCAGGAAATCATGGACTTATCCGCAGTTGCTCATCTGGCTGCAATTTCAGGAAAGGTTCCTATGCTGAACTTCTTTGACGGTTTCAGAACAAGCCATGAACAGCAGAAGATTGAAATCTGGGATTACGAAGATCTGAAGTCAATGGTTGACTGGGATGCGGTAAAGGCTTTCAAGGAAAAAGCAAACCATCCGTGTCATCCATGCAGCATGGGTTCTGCAGAGCAGCCTGAAACATTCTTCCAGCACAGAGAAGCATGCAACAAGGCTTATGATGAA
This sequence comes from Anaerovoracaceae bacterium, assembly GCA_051883075.1. GTDB lineage: Bacteria > Bacillota > Clostridia > Peptostreptococcales > Anaerovoracaceae > Aminipila. The sequence continues at coordinate 11,989 of JBJETA010000151.1, read as the reverse complement.
ACTGTAGAACTTGTTGCTGAATACATGAATAAAGTAAACGAAAAGATAGGAACAGACTACAAGCCGTTCAATTATTACGGTGCTGCCGATGCTGAAGAGGTTATCATAGCTATCGGTTCTGTATGTGATACTATCGAAGAAGTTGTTGACTATCTGAATGCGAGAGGTAAGAAGGTAGGCGTAGTTAAGGTTCACTTATATCGTCCGTTCTCACCTAAATACATGATGGCGGTTATGCCAAAGACTGTAAAGAAGATTGCGGTTCTTGACAGAACAAAGGAACCCGGTTCAATCGGCGAACCTCTTTTCCTTGATGTTGTTGCGGCAGTTCAGGGAACAGAATTTGAAAACGCATTTATCTGCGGCGGACGTTACGGTTTAGGTTCAAAGGACGTTCAGCCCGGAGATATTCTGGCTGTATATGAAAACTTATGGGCAGATGAACCAAAGAAGAGATTTACACTGTCAATTACAGACGATGTTACATTCCTGTCATTACCTGTAAGCGAATATATCGATACAACTGCAGAAGGTACAGTTTCATGTAAGTTCTGGGGTCTTGGCGCTGACGGTACTGTAGGTGCAAACAAGAACAGTGTAAAAATCATCGGTGACCATACAGACAAGAAGGTACAGGCTTACTTCCAGTATGACTCAAAGAAGTCAGGCGGTATCACTATCAGCCATCTGCGTTTTGGCGACAAACCAATCAAGTCAACTTACTATGTAAAGCAGGCAAACTTTGTTGCATGTCACAATGCCGCTTACATGAGAAAATACGATATTGTCCAGGACGTAAAGAAGGGCGGATACTTCCTGCTTAACTGTTCATGGACAGATGAAGAACTGGATACTCAGTTACCTGCTGCAGCAAAGAGATACATCGCCCAGAACGATATTCAGTTCTACACATGCGATGCTGTAAAGCTGGCAGTAGAAATCGGCTTAGGTGCAAGAAGAACAAATACAGTTCTGCAGGCAGCTTTCTTCAAGCTTGCTAACATTATTCCTATTGAAGAAGCAGCAGGATACATGAAGGAAGCCATCAAGAAGAGCTATGCTAAGAAGGGTGAAGCTGTTGTAGAAATGAACATGAAGGCTGTAGATGCCGGATTGAATCATATCCATAAGGTAGAAGTTCCTGCTTCATGGGCAAATGCTGTTGATGAAGATGCAGAATTTGTTATCGAAGGAAGAAATCAGGAGCATACAGACTACATCAAGGATATCCTTATTCCTACGAACACAATGCGCGGCGATGCTGTTCCTGTATCAAAGTTCGTTTCAACAGCAGACGGACATATTCCATCAGGTACTGCAGCATTTGAAAAGAGAGGTATTGCAGTTGATGTTCCTCAATGGATACCTGAAAACTGTATGCAGTGTAACTGGTGTTCATATGTATGTCCTCACGGCGTTATCCGTCCGTTCGTAATGGATGAAGCGGAAGTTGAGGCATCGGGAGCTCTGGCAATTCCTATGAAGGGAATGCCTGGCAAGTTCTTTGCAATCACTGTATCAGCTCTTGACTGCACAGGCTGCGGTTCATGTGAAAACGTATGTCCTGCAAGAAAGAAGGCTATCGAAATGAAGCCTGCTCCTGAAGTAACAGAGGAAGAACAGAAGGTATTTGACTATGCTGTTAAGCATGTTACTGATAAGGACGTTCCTTTCAAGGACAATACAGTTAAGGGTTCACAGTTCAAGACACCTCTTATGGAATTCTCAGGAGCTTGTCCTGGATGCGGAGAATCACCTTATGCTAAGCTTGTAACACAGCTGTTTGGTGACAGAATGATACTTGCAAACGCAACAGGCTGCTCATCAATCTGGGGCTGCAGTGCACCAAGCACACCATATACTGTAAACAAGGAAGGAAGAGGTCCTGCATGGGCTAACTCCCTGTTTGAAGATAACGCTGAATTTGGATTAGGTATGACTGTTTCAATGAAGGCAAGAAGAAATGAAATGAAGTCGGCTGCACTTCGACTTGCTGAAGATGCTAAGTTTACAGAAGCAGCAAATGCATGGGTTGAAGGCATGGATGATGCAAAGGCATCTGAAGAAGCAGGAAACGCACTTCTTGAGCTTTGCAAGGCAAACCCTGAAAATGCAGATGCTAAGTATGTAATTGACAATTCAGATATGCTGATTAAGCCATCTATGTGGATGTTCGGCGGTGACGGTTGGGCTTACGATATCGGATACGGCGGACTTGACCACGTTATCGCTTCCGGCGAAGATTTAAATATCCTTGTATTTGATACAGAAGTTTACTCAAATACAGGCGGTCAGGCTTCAAAGGCTACTCCTATCGGTGCGGTTGCACAGTTCGCTGCTGACGGTAAGGCACTGAGAAAGAAGAATTTGGCACAGATTGCTATTTCATACGGATATGTATATGTAGCACAGATTGCTATGGGTGCTAACCCTGAACAGACATTAAAGGCTATAAGAGAAGCAGAAGCTTATAAGGGACCTTCATTAATCATCGCTTATGCACCTTGTATCAACCATGGTGTTAAGGCAGGTATGAACAAGGCTATGCTTGAAATGAAGAAAGCAGTAAGAGCCGGATATTGGAACCTGTTAAGATACAATCCTGACTTAGCTGCAAAGGGTATGAATCCGCTTTCAGTTGACAGCCCTGCTCCTACAGAAAGCTACAACGACTTCATCATGGGCGAAGTACGTTACAACTCACTGACACTTAAGTTCCCTGAAAGAGCTAAGGAACTGTTTGCAGAAGCAGAAGACTTTGCTGCTGCAAGATATGATGCTCTTGTAAAACAGCAGAAGAGCTTAGATTCAAGAAACGGAGGGGAATGTTAATGTATAAGATTGTTGAGAAACGCAAATTAAATGATTCTATCACCTGGCTTGAAATCGAAGCACCTTATGTTGCAAGAAGTGCAAAGCCCGGACAGTTTATCATACTTCGTACAGATGAATACGGAGAAAGAATTCCTCTTACTATGGCAGGACATGATGCAGAAAAAGGAACTATCATCATCGTTTATGCCGCAGTAGGCAGAACAACACTTCTTCTTGACCAGTTTGAAGAAGGAGATGCCCTTCTTGATGTTGTAGGACCTTTAGGAAAGCCTACCGAAATGGAAGGACTGAAGAGAGTTGCAGTAGTAGGCGGCGGTACAGGTAATGCCCTGGCATTCCCTATTGCAACAGGTATGCATAAAGCTGGAATCAAGGTTGATATGATTTCAGGTTACAAAACTAAGGATCTGATTATACTTGAAAAGGAATTTAAAGAAGGTACTGATAACCTTTATATCACAACAGATGATGGCTCTTACGGCTTCAACGGATTTACGACACAGCAGCTTGAAGAACTGATTCAGGCAGGCAATGAGTATGATGAAATCGTAGCTGTAGGTCCTCCTATCATGATGAAGCTTGTATGCAAGGTTGGAGAAAAATACGGTATCAAGGTAGTGGCATCTCTTACTGCATACATGGTTGACGGTACAGGCATGTGCGGCGGCTGCCGAGTTAAGATTGGCGGAGAAGATAAGTTCGTATGTGTAGACGGACCTGAATTTGACGGATCATTGGTTGACTGGGATGAACTGATTAAGAGAAATTCATTCTACAGTGAACAGGAAAAAGAAGATGCGGCTCATATCTGCCGTTTGACAGGAGGTGTTCGTTACCATGATTAATTTGACAAGAACAAAAAATCCTATGCCTGAGCAGGACCCAAATGTACGTAATAAAAACTTCTTGGAAGTATCAAGCGGATATACTGCAGATATGGCTGTAAACGAAGCCATGAGATGTTTGAAGTGCAGAAAGAAGCCTTGCACAACAGGCTGCCCGGTACAGGTTAAGATTCCTGATTTTATCGCAAAGGTAGCTGAAGGAGAATTTGAAGAGGCTTATCAGATTATAAGCGAAACAAGTTCACTTCCTGCAATCTGCGGACGTGTATGTCCTCAGGAAAACCAGTGCGAAGGCAAATGCGTTCATGCAAAGAAGGGCGAAGCTGTAGGTATCGGCCGTCTTGAAAGATTCGTAGCTGACTGGCACAGAGAAAACTATCCTGACGAAGAATTCCCTGCTGTTGAAAAGAATGGACATAAGGTTGCAGTAGTAGGTGCAGGTCCTGCAGGTCTTGCTTGTGCAGGCGACTTAATAGGCAAGGGATATGATGTAACTGTTTTTGAAAGCTTACATAAGGAAGGCGGAGTGCTTGCTTATGGTATTCCTGAATTCCGTCTGCCAAAGGCTATCGTAGCAGCTGAAGTTGACAAACTTAAGAAGAGAGGCGTTGAGTTTATTACAAACGTTGTAGTAGGTCGTTCAATGACTGTTGACGAACTTCTAAAGGATGATGGATTTGAAGCTGTTTTCGTAGGAACAGGTGCAGGTCTTCCAAGCTTCATGGGTATGCCGGGAGAAAACCTTCTTGAAGTATACTCAGCAAATGAATATCTGACACGTATCAATCTGATGAAGGCATATCTGCCTGAATACGATACACCTATTAAGATTTCAAAGAGAGTTGCCGTAGTAGGCGGCGGTAACGTAGCTATGGATGCTGCCAGATGTGCAAAGCGTATGGGAGCAGATGATGTTTACATCGTATACAGACGTTCCATGGATGAAATTCCTGCCCGTAAGGAAGAAATACACCACGCTATGGAAGAAGGCATAGAATTTAAGATTTTAACAAACCCTGTTGCCGTAAAGGGCGATGAAGACGGTCATGTTATAGGTCTTGAATGTGTCGAAATGGAACTTGGCGAACCTGATGCTTCAGGCAGAAGAAAGCCAATAGAAAAGAAGGATTCAAACTTCATTCTTGAGGTTGATGCAGTAATCATGGCTATCGGTACAAAGCTTAACAAGCTGATTCTTGAAACAACAGAAAACCTTGACGCAAATGCTAAGGGCGGTATCGGTGCTGATGAAACAGGTTCAACAAGCAACAAGCAGATTTATGCAGGTGGTGACGCTGTAACGGGTGCCGCTACTGTAATCATGGCTATGGGTGCAGGTAAGAATGCCGCTGCAAGCATAGACGAATATTTTAATGAAATGTAGTGAAACTTGAGAAAAGCAGAAATGACATAAATAAGTTTTCCTATAGGACAGAGCTGCCACGGAGAAGTGGCGGCTCTGTTCTTTTATAGACAGAATCCGGATATGTGTGGATTTCCGGCGGCAATATTGAATTTGAGCAGTATCTGTGATAAAGTTAAGTTAAAGAAAAATATATTTAGGAGAAGATATGGATTATCAGGAAATCATAACTTTTATCATGGAAATGATAGGAACTGTTGCTTTTGCCATCTCGGGAGCGATAGTGGGTCTTGAAAGGAAGATGGATATTTTCGGTGTCTGTGTATTGGGAAGCGTCACTGCTGTCGGAGGAGGCATGGTGCGTGATGTTGTTGTCGGAAACATTCCGCCTGCAGTATTTGTACATCCTGTATATGGGATTGTTGCAATACTTACATCATGTGCAGTCTTCGGGTATTTCTGGTTCAGAATGAACAAAATAGGCGCAAAATACAAAAGCGTGAATGAAAAACTTATGCTGCTCATGGACTCAATAGGCCTTGGGATTTTTACCGTGGTAGGTGTAAATACGGGTATAAAACAGGGATATGTCGACAACACGTTTTTATTGGTTTTCCTGGGTGCAAGCACAGGCGTAGGCGGAGGACTTCTCAGAGATATGATGGCACAGGTTCCGCCGTATATTCTGGTAAAGCACATATATGCGTGCGCCTCTATTATAGGTGCTCTGGTATGTATTCTCATGTATAGGAGCTTTGGTGCCGTGCAGGCGATGATTGTAGCCTCTATCGTGGTGTGCCTCATAAGATTCTGTGCGGCGCATTATCGCTGGAAGCTTCCTAAGATTAAATTTGACGAGGAGGGATAAAATATGAAAATACAGTTTTGTGGTGCAGCTTCGGGTGTAACAGGTTCGTGCCATTTGATAACTACAGAAAAGCATAAAATTCTGTTGGACTGCGGACAGTTTCAGGGAGGAAAGGCACAGGATGCCATGAATTATGAACCGTTTCCTTTCAATCCTGCGGAGATAGATTACGTTATTTTAAGTCATGCGCATATAGACCACTGCGGACGTATACCTCTTCTTGTAAAGCGAGGATTCAAGGGTGAAATTTACTGTACAGATGCAACTGCAGACCTTCTGGATGTTATGCTGAAGGACAGCGGATATATCCATGAAAAGGAAGCAGAGTGGAAAAACAGAAAGGCGGAAAGAGCAGGAAAGCCTAAGGTTGAACCTCTTTATACTTACAATGATGCTATGGAATCCTTAAAGTTTGTAAAGCCTGTACTCTATGACCAGCTTGTGGAGTTGAACGATGAAATGCAGATTGTTTTCAATGATGCGGGACATATCTTAGGCTCGGCCATTACAGAGTTGTGGGTAAAGGAAAATGATGATGTATCGAAAATAGTATTTTCCGGTGACCTGGGAGTAATGAACAGACCTATTCTGCGTGACCCGACTATTATAAAAAAGGCAGACTATGTCATCATGGAAAGTACATACGGAAACAGACTGCATCCTGAGAACTCGACAAGCATTGAACAGCTGATAAAGATAGTGATAAAGACAATACAGAGGGGCGGAACTGTTGTAATACCTTCATTTGCGGTAGGCAGAACACAGGAGCTTATTTATGAGTTTAACAGATTTTATGAAGAAAAGTCCGAATACAGGAAGGCTTTGGAAAATCTGATGGTTTATGTGGACAGCCCTATGGCAACTACAGCAACACAGGTATTCCGTAAGAATGCCCAGGTATTTGATGAAGAAACCAAGGAATATATTTTGAAGGGTGACAATCCGCTTGATTTTAAAAACCTGAAGTTTACAAGAAGCACGGATGAATCACGTTTCTTAAACATGGATACTCACCCTAAGGTAATCATTTCAGCCAGCGGTATGTGTGAAGCAGGACGTATAAGACACCACCTGAAGCACAACCTGTGGAATCCTAAGTCAAGCATCATATTTGTAGGCTATCAGGCAGAAGGAACTCTGGGCAGAATGCTTGTAGAAGGGGCAAAGGAGGTTACACTGTTCGGAGAGGACATTCATGTAAATGCCGAAATATATAATCTTGAAGGATTTTCAGGACATGCAGACATGAACGGTCTGATTTCATGGCTGGCAGGCTTCAGGGAAAAGCCAAGCGAAATTTTCCTTGTGCACGGTGAAAATGAATCAAAGCATGACCTTGCAAAGACTATTAAAAAGGAACTGGGCTATGACGCAACTGTTATAGAAGGATGTTCTGAATTTACTCTGGAACATAAGAGCATAGTAAACAGAGAGGATGCACTGAAGGAGGCTGTGACACAGGAGAGCCTTGTGGATATCAGAAAACGTATCTCAAATGTCCACTACGATCTGGAGAAAATTTTATACAATACACAGCTTGCTGTGGGTGAGGAAGTTCCGCCTGAGAGAATTGCGGAGATTAACAATATAGTGCTTGAGCTTGAGAAAATGTCACTGAACCTTGGCTCTGCCGTTACAAAGGAAGACAACAACAATATGGACGAGGTAACAGAGGCAGAATAAACAGGAAGAAAGCACAGTAAGGCTACAATATTTAAAGAATGGAAAAGAGCTGATATGTAGGATGTCAGCTCTTTTGGTATTTTTTGCAGAGGTTTTAGCATATATAAAAAAAGAGAAAATAAGTGCAAAAATAGAAGGGACGGTATATGGAAGAAAGAAAAATGACCACGGAAGCCTTAATAAAGTATTTAAGCGGAGTTGAAAAAAAGACACCGGTGAAGGTCTACATGAAGGCAAAAAAGGATGTTGAATTTTCAAATTGTGTCTGCCTTAACACAGGAGAGCTGTATATCCTGTTCGGTGACTGGAGTGACATAAAACCTCAGATAGAAAAATACAGGGGGGATATTGAGAATGTTGTAGTAGAGGGTCAGTGCAGAAACAGCGGGGTGCCGCTGCTGGACATAAAGGAACTGCCTGCCAGAATAGAACCGGGAGCAATCATCAGGGAAGGCGTTAAAATCGGAAAAAATGCAGTGGTTATGATGGGTGCTGTTCTGAACATTGGTGCCGAAGTCGGTGAAGAGACAATGATAGATATGGGGGCTGTACTTGGGGGAAGAGCCAGGGTAGGCAGAAACTGCCATATAAGTGCCGGTGCAGTTCTTGCAGGAGCAATTGAGCCTGTAAGTACAAGTCCCGTTACGGTAGGTGATAATGTCCTGATTGGTGCAAATGCAGTAATTGTTGAGGGCGTGAGTATAGGCTCCAATGCGGTGGTCGCCGCAGGCGCAGTAGTAATAGAGGATGTGCCTGAAAATGCGGTGGCAGCCGGAAATCCCGCACGGATAGTAAAGCTGAAGGATAAAAAAACAGAATCGAAAACGGAGCTGGTAAAGTGTTTGAGAAATCTATAAAATATCCGGATGAAAAAAACGACATCATGTCGGATTTCCTCAGTGGAAGCATATCGGGACTTGGAGAAAGCGGAATCAGGGAGTTCTGCAGAAGGGCATCAGAAAAAGAAGACTGCATAAATCTTACTATCGGAGAACCTGATTTTGAAACGGACCTGCGTATAATAAGAACCGCATACAGGGCTCTGAAAAGCGGATGTACTCATTATCCGCCAAACAACGGGTATCTGTTCCTGAGAGAGGCCGTTGCCGCTTATGAAAAAAACATTAACGGCTATGATTATTCTGCAGAGGAGGTAATCATAACGGCAGGGGCAACGGAAGCACTTTACATAGCCTTGAGATCTGTGCTTGAAGCAGGTGATGAGGTGGTGATTCCCATCCCTGCTTTTGGATTATATGAAAGCATAGTAAAAAGCTGCGGCGGCGTATGCAGGTTTGTAGATACGGAAAAAAGAAATTTCCAGCTGTGTGCCGATATGCTTGAGGAGGTCATTAACGGGAAGACAAAGGCTGTAATCCTTAATTCTCCAAACAATCCCACAGGTGCTGTATACAGCAGAAAAAATCTGGAGGAAATAGCTGAACTTCTGAAGAGATACAATATTTTTGTTATATGTGATGATGTGTATCAACGGATTTTTTTCCACGAGGATGGGAGAGAACGGTGCATGGGTTTTGCAAAATTTTCAGAGCTGAGGGACAGGATTATAGTAGTACAGAGTTTTTCAAAAACATATGCCATGACAGGCTGGCGGGCAGGATATGTTATGGCGGATATGCCTGTCAGCAGGGTTATGTCAAAGCTTCACAGAAACCTGATTGTATCGGTAGCTTCTTTTGTGCAGTTCGGATGTGCGGAAGCACTGGATGAAATACATGAAAATAATATTCTGTATATGAGGGAAACTTATAGGAGGAGAAGAGACTTTCTTTGCAGCAGGCTTAAAAAAATGGAAATTGATGTGGTGAAGCCTATGGGAGGGTTTTATGCTTTCCCAAAGCTGGGAGCAGCAGGCGGTTCAGAACGCATATGTGCGGAACTGATAGAAAAAGCGGGTGTTGCTTTTACACCCGGGAAATTTTTTGGCTGTGACGGATATGCAAGGATATCTTTCTGTTACCCTGACAGTATTCTTGAAGAGGGCATGAACAGGCTTGAAAGCTATATGGCAGAACAAAAAGGGACAGGAATCAGTCGCTGATGAGTATGCCTTTTTTGCTTAAAGCATCCTTAATTTTTTCAAAGGTTTCTTCATCACGGCAGCCGATTTTATGGAGATGAACCCCTTCGGTGAGCATACTCAGAGGCAAATCAGTGCTTGCTTGTATTTTTTCGCAGAACATATCCACATCATATCTTGAAAGCAGATTCAGACTGCCCGAGATTTCGCCATATATGGTATGTTCAATAGTAACATCAAATACTTCAGCGCCAAAGTCCACTATGGTATAAAGCTCATCACGAAGCTGGGCAGCAGTATGCCGGCATGCAAGAATGCCCTCAAATGCATATCTTTTGTGAGGCTTTCCTGATGCTTCAAGAACATAGCCCTTTGAAGTGGCTGTTATTTCAAGGCCTCCTGCACGAAGCAGGGCAACATCGCTTACGATGATTTGTCTGCTTACACCTAAAAGCCTTGCAAGGGCTGCGGCACTTACAGGTACTGTTGATGATTTTAAATTTGAAACTATAAGCTGGCGTCGTTCTGCTGCTGTCATATTTTCTGCTCCTTTATATCATAATTTTTCTTTATGTTTTACGCAAATCCTTGTATCTGCTTAACCCATGATAACATCTAAAAAAAATGCGGTCAAGTTATAAGCATTGACAGATGTAAAGTTTTGTGATAATCTGTCATGGTGCATGACATTATAAGTGTAAAGACATAATGAAAGGAAGCAAAAATATGGACAGCCTTAAAGTTTTTTTAAAAAGAAAGGATATCGAATTCACAGCAAAAAGGTATCTTCAGGATGCATTGTCTGCCATGGCGCTGGGACTGTTTGCATCACTTCTGATAGGACTTATAATCAAGACCCTGGGAGAGCAGACTGCGGCACTGTTCGCGGAAAATGCTGTTTCATCTTTTCTGATAAGTACAGGAACAAAGGCGATGGGACTCATGGGTGCGGCGGTAGGAGTATCTGTTGCATGGGGTGTAAAGGCACCTCCGCTTGTACTTTTTGCCAGTGCGGTAACAGGTATGATGGGGGCTGACCTCGGAGGACCGGCAGGAGCGTTCTTAGCGGCAGCAATAGGTGCAGAGTTTGGTAAAGCAATAAGTAAAGAAACTAAAGTCGATATTCTCGTGACACCGGCATTGACTTTGATAACAGGCATGATAAGCGCATTGCTGTTCGGACCGGCGATTTCTGCCCTTATGAACGGATTGGGAGCAATTATTATGACGGCGACAGAAATGCAGCCGTTTCTGATGGGAATCATAGTTTCTGTGGTGGTAGGACTTGTTCTGACAGCGCCTATTTCAAGTGCGGCACTGTGTATCATACTGAATCTAAGCGGACTTGCGGCGGGAGCTGCCACGGTTGGCTGCTGTGCACAGATGGTGGGCTTTGCGGCGGCAAGCTATAAGGAAAACGGTATAGGCGGTGTTGTGGCACAGGGAATAGGAACTTCCATGCTTCAGGTATCAAACATAGTGAAAAATCCATGGATTCTGGTGCCTCCGACTTTGGCGGGAGCGGTTCTGGGACCTGTCAGTACGGTACTGCTGAAAATGACCAACATACCTGCCGGTGCAGGCATGGGAACTTCGGGACTTGTCGGACAGATAGGTACGTTTACTGCTATGGGATTTACGGCAGGGGTATTTATGAAGGTAATGCTTCTGCATATTGTGCTTCCGGCAGTTATTGCCTGTGCGGCAGACAGGGTACTTAGAAAGAGCGGAAAAATAAAAGACGGAGATTACAAACTTGACCTATAATGTAAAAAAAGAGGATAACCGACGGATGTGCGGTTATCCTCTTTTTTTACAATTTTTATTAAGCGGTGTGGGCAAGCTTTTTATAGTAGTTATAGCCTGCCAGCAGTGTATCTTCATCAAAATCAAAATTTGCACTGTGGAGAGGTATGTCTTTGCCTGTTCCAAGAAGAGTAAATATTGATGCCGAGCGTGTACCGTAGTATGAAAAATCTTCGGAGATCATAACCGGTGACGGAAGCTCTGTGTAGCTGTCGAGCGTTTCAAGCACAGGTCTTATGACGTTGTAAAGATTTTTGTCGTTAATAACAGGAAGATATCCTTCGGTGCAGTGGACCTTTATGGTACAGCCGTATTTGTTGTTGTATTCTTCGGCGATTTCCTTTAAACGCTTTTCCATAAAATCAAAGGTTTCAAGCGAAAAAGCACGCATTGTACCCAGCAGGGAGGTGTGTCCTGAAATAACATTTCTTGCGGAACCGCTCTGGAACTTACATATTTTTAAAAGAGTTCTTTCGTCCTGAGGGGTTTCCGTTTCCTGCATCTTATATATATCGTTTATGTATTGGGTGGCAATATATAGAGCATCT
>JBJETA010000150.1:0-7733 GCA_051883075.1 Anaerovoracaceae bacterium | reverse complement strand
GGAAATCCTTACAGTTTTCTTCACATATGCAGAGCGGAGATTGATATGCCTGAACAGGAAGATCCGTATGAAGACTGTGTATATCAGAGAGCAAAGGCAAATATAGTACAGTTTATAGAGGATGGCATCTTTGTGCAGGAAAAAAAGCCGGCATTGTATCTTTACAGACAGATTATGGATGGAAGAGTACAGACAGGCATAGTAGGCTGTGCCGCAATTGATGATTATATAAATAATGTCATAAAGAAACACGAATTTACTAGAGTTGAGAAGGAGCAGGACAGAATAAATCATTTCGATGCCTGCAATATGAACACTGAACCGGTATTCCTTACTTACAAGGATAATAAGAAAATCAGAAGCATTACCGAAGGCTGGATATCAAATCATGAGCCTGTTTATGATCTGAAAACTTCTGACGGTGTTGCCCATATGTTATGGGTTGTTGATGATGAGCCGGTTATTGAAAATCTTATTGAAATTTTTAAGGGTATTCCTAACCTTTATATTGCCGACGGACATCACAGAAGCGCATCTGCCTGCAAAGTCGGATTAAAAAGGCGTGAAGAGCATCCTGACTATACGGGAGAAGAAGAATTTAACTTCTTTATGGCTGTGATTTTCCCTGACAGTGACCTTAAAATCTTTGATTATAACAGAGTTGTGAAGGATTTGTACGGAAACACGAGGGAAGCCTTCCTTGAGAAGGTGGAAAAGGCCGGATTTACGGTTGAAGCCATGGGAAAAGAAATATATAAGCCTGAAAGAAAGCATGTTTTCGGCATGTATCTTGAGGGAGAGTGGTACAGGCTTACAGCAAAGGATGAAATCATTCCGGAGGGAATTATAGAGTCGCTTGATGTATCCATCCTGCAGGATCACCTTTTAGCGCCGGTACTTGGCATTGAAGAACCGAGAACGGACAAGCGTATAGACTTTGTGGGAGGCATAAGGGGACTTAAAGAACTGGAAAGAAGAGTTAAAAACGATATGCAGGTTGCGTTTGCCGTATATCCTGTGGACATTTCCGATCTTGAAGAGGTTTCGGACAACGATATGGTGATGCCTCCAAAATCTACTTGGTTTGAACCAAAGCTGGGAAGCGGTTTGTTTATGCATCTGCTTAAATAAAGAAAAAAGGCTTGAAGCAAAAAAATTAATATGCTCCTCTTGTATGCACAGCATGTCATGACTGTGGGGAAGGGGAGCATTTTTTTATTCTGTCATTGATGCTTTAAGCTTTTCAATGGCCTTTTTTTCTATGCGGCTTACATAAGAGCGGCTTATACCCAGCTCTTTTGCAAGCTCTCTTTGTGTCAGAGGTTCTTCGCCGAATATGCCGTAGCGCTTAATAATAATAAGCTTTTCTCTGTTTGTAAGAGTATGGGAAAGCGCCTTGTACAGCGACTGAATCTGCATTTTAAGATGGATTCCGTTTAAAATTTCATCGGGATCGGAACCGAGAATGTCGTTGAAATTTATCTCGTTGCCGTCTTTGTCCGTACCGATCGGTTCGTTAAGGGAAATTTCCAGCTTAAGTTTTTTCTCAGACCGTATACACATAAGAATTTCGTTTTCTATGCATTTGCTTGCATAGGTGGACAAGCGGGTGGCGCGCTTGCTGCTGTATGTATTTATGGCTTTTATAAGTCCGATGGTTCCTATGGATATAAGATCATCAGAGCTGCAGCCTGTTCCTGAATATTTTTTTGCGATATGCGCAACTAAACGGAGGTTTCGCACAATCAGAGTATTTTTTGCTTCAAGGTCGCCTTCTTCAAAACGTTTAAGGTAATATTCCTCCTCATTACTGGTAAGCGGTTGTGGAAAGGAACTGCTCATATATGTAACCCCCTTCTGTATTTTTTTAATATGCAGAAGAAGGGGCTAAAGTGCATGACCCTTCTAAAAACGGCATGGTCTTATTTTAGAAGGGCCGCAGGGCAGCTTATTTTACTTCAAATGATAAGCAGTCAGTGCACTGATTCATACTTGGATTCAGTTCGTGTGTGCCTACTGTGATGCAGTTTAATGAACAGTAATCCTTGCTCTGCGCATGATGTCTGCACTGCTCAACTGTACATTTGATGCTTTCGTTTACATAAGAACTCATATTTGCCTCCATTTCTTTTGCGGAATTTAAAATTTCATATTCCGCAACACTTTTTGAATTCTTTTTTATTATACCCTTGAGCTTAAAATATATTTATTTGCCGGATTTATTTTTAAAAATATCAGCAGTTTGTTTATTTTCATAAGGTTTTTCTCTTGTATAAACCACGCTGAAATGCTAAAATATAAGATACTGACAATGGGGGATTGTGTGGTAAGGAGACGAAAAAAGTAAACTTTTATGTTTACAGGGGGAATAAAAATGAATATTAAAGAACTTCCGAAAACCGAACGTCCGAGGGAAAAAATGGTAATGAACGGTGCATCTTCTCTTTCGGATTCCGAGCTTCTGGCTGTGTTGCTGAGAACCGGAACACAAAGCAAATCGGCTTTGGATCTGGCAAATGAAATTCTGCTCTGCAGCGGAAACGGCATAAGCTTTCTGGCTGAATGTCTGCCTGAAGAGCTGGCGGAAATAAACGGAGTAGGCATGGCAAAGGCATGCCAGATTGTGGCAGGTATAGAGCTCGGCAAGCGTATAGCCACAAGGCTTAAAGAAATTAAAATCAATGTTGACAATCCGGAAGTAATAGCAGACCTTTTTATGGAAAAAATGCGATACTATAAAAAGGAATTTTTTAATGTGGTTATGCTGAATACAAAAGGTGAAATCCTTGCGTCGGAAAATATAGCCGTAGGCTGTCTGAACTCGACGGTCATTCACCCGAGGGAAATTTTCTGCAGCGCTGTTAAAAGGAGTGCTTTTGCGGTAATTTTTGTGCATAATCACCCAAGCGGAAATCCCGCACCAAGCAGGGAAGACAGGGACATTACCGGGCGTCTTTCTGAAGCGGGAGGGATTCTGGGAATAAAAGTTTTAGACCACATAATCATTGGTGACGGTGATTATTTCAGTTTTAAAAATGAAGGTTTGATTTAGGCTGCATGCATGGATGCAGTATTTATGCAATGGAGGATTTGATATGTTTTTTAAAAATGATATGGGTATAGATTTAGGAACAGCGAATACATTAATATATATGAAAGAAAAGGGAATAGTATTGAATGAACCCTCTGTTATAGCGATGGACAAAATCAGGAATACTGTCATGGCAACGGGCGAAGAGGCAAAGAAAATGATAGGAAGAACTCCTGCTTCAATTGAAGTTGTCAGACCTCTTAGGGAAGGCGTTATTTCTGATTTTGATATGACGGCCGAAATGATAAAGGTATTTATCAGAAGAGCGCTTGGAAACAAGAGCGCAAATAATCTAAGAATTTCAATCGGGGTTCCGAGCGGAGTAACAGAGGTTGAGAAAAGAGCTGTTGAAGAGGTGGTACGTCAGCTGGGCGCAAAAGAGGTTTACATTCTTGAAGAACCTATGGCGGCTGCAATAGGCTCGGATCTTGCCATAGATGAGCCTGAAGGCTGCATGATATGCGACATAGGCGGAGGTACTACAGATATTGCTATTATTGCACTTGGCGGTATTGTAACAAGTACATCTCTAAGATATGCAGGAGACAAGCTTAACGATGCGATTGTCGCATATATGAGAAAGAACTATAACCTTGCAATAGGGGATAAGACAGCAGAAGACCTTAAGATAAACATCGGCTGTGCCATGATAGAGACAGATGAAAACGGAGAAGAAGTAATAAAGACAGAAACTGCCAGAGGAAGGGATCTTATATCTGGACTTCCTTCAACAGTAGAGGTTACAAACCGCGATATGTTTTACGCACTGGAGGAGTCTGTTGAGATTATTATAGACGGAATCAAGGCTACTTTGGAAAAAGCACCTCCTGAAATTGCGGCTGACATTGTAAACAACGGTCTTGTTTTGTCAGGCGGAGGCGGTATGCTTTCACAGCTTGACAGACTTATTTCCGAAAGAACGGGCATGAGTGTAGTGGTTCAGGAAAACGCTTTTGAGGCAGTTGCCCTGGGAACGGGAAAGAGTCTGGAAAACCTGGAAAAACTTAAGAGATACGCTTTTGTTTCAAGGAGATAGGAAAGGCTTAAGATGAAATTTATCAGGGAACATAAATGGATAAGCATATTGACAGCGGTTGTTGTTGCTTTATGCTTGGTTATGATTATTTCATATAAAACTGGAGGAAATATAGGTTCTGTCGGTGGCTCTTTGGAAAAAGGCATAGCTGCGGTACAGAAGCCTCTGTCAAATGCCGGAAGTTCCATCCGAAGTGGTTTTAAAGGAATTTTCGGATTCAGACAGGTCCTTGCCGAAAATGAGGAATTGAAAAAACAGGTAAGCACGCTTGAAAATGAAGTTGTGGAAAAGGAACTGACAAAGAATGAACTCAAACAGCTTCAGGAACTGTCAAATGTCTTTAATTATGAGGGCATACAGGAACAAAATGAGGTAATTGCCGCTAATATTGTTTCTTTGGACGGATCAAACTGGTTTAATATGTTTACTATTGACAGAGGAACTGAAAGCGGTATTCAGAAGGACTGCGTTGTGGTAAACGGCGACGGGCTGATAGGAAGGGTCAGAGAAGCGGGAAACGGCTGGGCAAAGGTTGTTTCAATTATTGATGAATCAAACAATGTAAGCTTTATGGTGCTTCGTGATATGAGCCTTGTGGGCATTGTTTCAGGTGACAGCAACGGGTCATTGGCGGGCTTTATGATAGACAATGAAGCAGGTGTTATAGAAGGAGACATTCTTGTTACATCAAATATGGGAATGTATCCTGCCGGAATACGCATAGGAAAGGTTGCTTCGGTAACATATAACAGCGATACACAGTTAAAAAATGTAAAGATTGAACCAAGTGTTTCGTTTAAGAGCTTACAGAAGGTGGCGGTAATTTTATGAAAATAAGATATATTGCCATCATATTTTTAGCGGCTTTTTTGCTGCAGGGCTCTTTTCTGAATTTATTTTCGGTGTTTGGATTTACACCTAACCTGCTGTTGTGTCTTGTAGCTGTTCTTTCATTCCTTTATGAGGACAAAAATATAATCTTTGCAGGCGTTGTGTTCGGGCTTTTGTCGGATTTGTGCGGCGGAGAGTATCTGGGTATTGCAGCGTTGGGGTATCTGGCTGTAAGCCTGGCGGTATCGGCACTGAGTGAAAGTATAAATAAGGAAAATGCCGTATCGGTCATAATTGTTTCAATAGGTGCCACGCTTCTGTACAACTCTGTATATTTTCTTATAAGTGCGGGCTTCGGAAGCTGCTATTCATTTATGTACTGGCTGAAGCTGCAGCCTGCGTACATTCTGTACAACGGTATTGTAATATTTATACTTTACAGGATTTTTATTAAAAAGGTAGTCAGATTCAGAAATGACAGATATTTAACTTGGAGACGATAGGGATTTGGTATGGAAAAAGTATTAAGAACAAGATATGGACAAATTGTTCTTGTTATTATGCTGCTTATGTGTGTATTGTTTCTCAGGCTTTTTATCCTGACGGTTCTGGAAAATGAAACATGGATGGAAGAAGCAACAAATATAAGTACAAAGAGCATTTATACAAAAGCTCCCAGGGGCGAGATACTGGACAGGTACGGAAGGGTAATAGCCGGAAACAAGCAGGCGTTTACGCTGCAGATAAATGCCGGGGATTCTACGGATGAAGAATTAAACAGGGTATGCAGAGAGGTTACCGATATACTTGAAAAGAACAATGAAACCTACTTCGATAACCTTCCAATCATTATAGAGGGAAATAAATTCACATATACTTATCAGAATGATATTGAGGAATGGCTTACTTCACAGGAAATGCCCGTAACCTTTACGGCAGAAGAAGCTTTTAATGAACTGCGTATCAGATATGATATAGATGAAACTCTTGACAAATATGATGCACAGGCGGAAATACAGAACTTATACAAGATATACCCTCCTATTTCCGTAAAAAATATGCAGTATTCGAAGGACCTGGACAAAGAGAGCTTTTTGGGAAGATACAATCTTGACAAAAAGACCCTTGAAGAGAAGGGTGAAAAAAATACAGAGCTTACGGCGGAGGAGGCTTTTTACAGACTCAGGGAATATTTTAAAATAGACCCTTCGCTGTCAAATGAGGAAGCAAGAAAAATAATAGTTATCAGAAATGAAATTGAAGCTATGGGTTACAGAAAATATCTGCCTGCAGATATTGCTAAGGGAATTTCGGAAAAAACTATTATTGAAATAGAGGAAAGAAGTGCGGAACTGCCGCAGCTTGATGTCGTTTCGGAAACCATGAGGTATTATCCTAACGGAAATACAGCGTCGCATATATTGGGATATCTGGGACAGATTTCTGAAAGAAATAAGGAATATTATGTAGATACACTGGGCTATAATGCAAATGACCTTATAGGCCAGGACGGTATTGAAAAGGCATATGAAACAACACTCAGAGGAAATGACGGTGTCAAAACCGTTCAGGTAAACGCTGTCGGTGAGCTTGTACGAGTTGTTGAAGAAACAGAGCCGGAAAAGGGTAAGGATGTTTATCTTACCATTGACCTGGAGCTTCAGAAAACGGCAGAAGAGGCTTTGGAGCAGGCATTAAGCCAGATTCAGGTCGGAGGTACTTTTAAAAGCCAGTACGGTAATTACAGCTATTCAAAGGCTTATAAAAACGCAAATGTAGGTGCAGTTGTGGCAATTGAAGTTGAAACGGGAAATGTCCTGGCCATGGCAAGTGCTCCCGATTTTGACCCTAATCTGTTTGCGTCAGGTATAAGCAAGGAAGACTGGAACAGTCTTCAGAGCCAGAATCCGAGAGATTCAATGGCTCCGGCACCACTGTACAATGTTGCTACCATGACTACGGTACAGCCGGGATCTACCTTCAAGATGGTAACTGCCACAGCAGCTCTTGAAAGCGGTCTTGACCCGTACAAAAAGCTTTATGACGGCGGAAGCATAAAGGTAGGAAACAGACCTTATGCCTGCCTGATATGGCACAGAAGCGGAGGCTCCCACGGATATATAAATCTGGCAGAGGCGCTTGAAGTTTCATGCAATTATTATTTTTATGATATTGCAACAGGAAAAGATTTTTACAAAGGTGTCAGCCTGGGCTACAGGACGCCTATCAGTATTGATATTATAACTTCGTATGCGGAACAGTACGGACTGGGCAAATCTACAGGTATTGAAATACCGGAAAGAGTGGTAGGTGTTCCTACTGCGGAAAAGAAGATGGCTCAGATGAAAAGCAGCCTGAAATATGCTTTAAAGAGCAAGGCTGAAAAGTATTTCACCGATGCTACTGTAAAAAATGAAGAAAAACTGGAAAAAAGCATAGATACAATAGTAAGCTGGACAGAGGAAAATCCTACTAAAAATGAAACTGTAAAAAGGATGACTGAAATGAATCTGGGAATCCGTGAGGATATGATTGATTCATTGGCAGACCTATGCAAATATACGTATTTTAATTATGCTACATGGACTTTAGGTGATGAGTTTAACATCTCCATAGGACAGGGTGAAAATTCATATACTCCGCTTCAGATGGCAAATTATATAGCAACCATAGGAAACGGCGGTGTAAGAAATCAGGTCAGCCTGATTAAGGCTATTGAAGGACAGAAGCCTATAGAAAAGGAACCCGGAACAAAAATCCAGCTTAGCAATGAAA
>JBJETA010000149.1:0-7745 GCA_051883075.1 Anaerovoracaceae bacterium | reverse complement strand
TGGTGGATGACAGGGAATCCCAAACCCTGGCACTATACCGCATAGGCGATGACGGAGAAGTTGTATATATTGAGCCGGAGAACTGCGGACTCAGTGACATCGGTGAAAAAGAAAAAAAGGACGCATATACATATTGGGAAAAAACGACAGAGGTGCTTCCGAAAGAGCTTTTTAAAAACATTTCTTTATTTAAAGTCGGCGGCGACGGAGAAGGAAATACAATGGCATATGTGATGCCTATGGATGAAAAGGGGATAAAGTGGGCTATGAGTGTTGACCCTGATGATATTGCTGATGACGGGATTTTTCCGTATACGGCAGTACATGAAATGTTTCATTATATATCTCTGAATGACGAGCAGGCTGAATATCTTCAGGACTACTCTGAAGTGTACCCTGATGAAATCTTCCAGGACGGCATTTTATATGCGGAAGAGGGTTCTTATATACAGGATTTTTACACAGCCTTCTGGAAAAGTGTGCACAAGGATTGGGAAACCGATCCTGAAAATATATATTTTTATATAAGACATCAGTCTGAATTTGTGACGGAATATGCTTCTACCAACTGTGCTGAAGATATGGCGGAAACTTTCTGTGCATATGTTCTTATGAAGGAGGCACCGACAGAAAAAACGAAGGCTAAATTCGATTTCTTCGACCAATATCCTGAGTTAAGAAAAATAAAGGCTGATATATTGGACAATATAGAGAAGAACAATGTTTATGTCAATCCGGAAATACAGCCGGAGGATGAAGAAAGCCAGGAATAAAGAAAGCAAGTAAGTTAATGAGCAATAAATAAAAATATCCCGGAAATCAGAAATGGTTTCCGGGATGTTTTTTATGCAGTATTTTATTTTGATTTTTTATTTTTTTTGCCGTTTTTATCTTTTGGCTTGCCGAAGCTCCGGCTTCTGCCGTTGTCACGGTCACGACCGCTTCTTTCATTTGAACGGCTGCCTCTGCGTGAGGCTCTGCCTTTATCTTTTCCACGCCCGTTGCTGCGGAAAAGATTATTGAATCTGTCACGGCGGTTGAGGGTAAAGTCGTTGTCAAGCTCGGACTCCTCATATGTTCTGGTGTCGAGTTCTCCGAACTTCATTTTAAACAGTGCGGCAGCAATATCGAGGGTAGTAACCTCGTCGAGCTCATCCAAAAGCTCTTCTACAGCTTCTGTATACTTTGTGTAGGTGCTGTCTGCAAGAACTGCCGTAACTTCATCTTTTATCGTCTGGAATCTTGAGGCCTCTATGCTTGAAATTGTAGGCGGTTTGGCTCTGTTTATCTTGGATTTTGTATATCTTTCTATATCCTTCAGTCTGTAAATATCCCTTCCGAATACAAAAGAGTATGAAACCCCTCTTTTTCCGGCTCTTCCTGTCCTGCCTATTCTGTGAACATAGTATTCAGCATCATTAGGTATGTCATAGTTGAAAACGACCTCGACGTCGCTTACATCTATGCCCCTTGCAGCTACATCGGTGGCCACAAGCAGGTCGACCTGACCTTTTCTGAATTTGTTCATTACACGGTCACGCTCGCGCTGTTTCATATCTCCGTGAAGAGCTTCGGCAGTATAGCCGCGTGCCTGGAGCGAATTGCAGAGTTCGTCAACCTTCCATTTTGTATTGCAGAATACGATTCCAAGCTTGAAATTCTTTGCATCCATAAGACGGCTTAAAAGCTCAAGCTTTGAACTTTCACGTACTTCGATATAATACTGGTCGATTGTGTCGATTGTTACTTCTTTCTGGACTGTTACAACATGTTCGGGATTTTTCATATATAAATCCGCTATATCAAGGATTCCCTGCGGCATTGTTGCGGAAAAAAGCATAGTCTGTCTGTCCTGGGGAATGTCTGAGAATATGGTGTCAATATCGTCACGGAAGCCCATGTTCAGCATTTCGTCTGCTTCATCAAGGACAGCCATTTTAAGATTTTTAAATTTAAGGGTATGACGTCTCATATGATCCATGATTCTGCCCGGAGTGCCTATTATAATTTGCGGCTTTCCCTTCAGTGACATAATCTGCCGATCTATGGACTGACCGCCGTAGATGGCAAGGGATTTAATTCCTTTTTTATATTTGCACAGATTACGGAATTCCTCAGATACCTGGATGGCAAGCTCTCTTGTAGGACAGAGAACCAGAACCTGGACACCGGAAAGGTCCGGGTCTATCATTTCTACTGCAGGAATCCCGAAGGCACAGGTTTTGCCTGTACCGGTCTGAGCCTGACCGATTACGTCACGGCCTGCCATAACCAGAGGTATAGCTTTCGACTGTATAGGGGTAGCTTCTTCAAAACCCATGGCATCAAGCGCCTTTTTCATGGATTTTGATAAGTCTAATTCATTAAAATTCAAATTTTCCATCAGTTTCCTCATTTCATTTTTAAATGCATAACATATCTGATTATATTTTTAAATAAGACCGTTGTCAAACATAAACAGCAGCCGGAAAAGAAAAATATACACGCTGTCCGAAATAATAAAATCTAAAGATTTTTTTATTTGTATATTCCCTTTAAATGGTATATAATGAGAAAGATTGTTAGATAAATCGTAGTGTAAAGGTGTTTTGACGTGCGTAGGCGGGTATCTTAACGGTTTAAAGAGAAACTCGGAAGGTGAGATTGATGATGAAGACGCATTCTGCCTCAAAACAAAATAAAGGGACAAATCCCGAAGAGTTCTTTGCCAGAAAAAAACTTACTTTCAAACTGACGGCAGTGTTGCTTGCCATTGCTGCGGTACAGCTTGTGGTGTTTACAGCATCTGCAAAAATGGGAAAGTATTTCTCTCTGGGAGAAATAACCATAAATAAAACGGAGTTATATGCAACCGCAGTTATTACAGTAGCTGTGGGATTTTTGCTTGCTTTTGGCTGTGCGTATGTGTTCCTGAACAATGTAAGGGCACAGTTCAGTGAGATTTCCAAGGATGCCACATCAAAGGTTTCAAATATGCTTGAAGTAGCAGGAAAGACCATGGCAATATTTGAGATATATGAAAACAGAAACGAAGTATATATAACAAAGCAGTTGTTTGAAATGCTGTGTGAGCCTGATGAGTCTGTGAAAATAAATGGATTTATACCTATGAATGTCTTTGAGGCAAAGCTTTCCAAACTGAAAAAATACTATGCCCCAAACTATTCTACTGCAACGCATAAGTACTATCATATTGAAGGTGATTCACAGTATTCAAAATGGGTAAGAATGACAACCGTAACGGGAGACGGAAAAATATTCGGATTGTTTGAAGATGTCTCTGAAGAGATGCTGAATAAAAACAAGATGGAATTTGAGAGAGATTATGATGTTCTGACAAGCCTTTTCAACAGGCGTGCTTTCCATGCGAAGATGCAGAAGCTTTTGAGCGACCGTGAGGCAGTTAAGGTGGGAGCAATGTTTTCCATAGACCTTGACAATCTTAAGCATATAAATGACAATTACGGACATTATTACGGTGATGAATACCTGAGAAGCATGGCAGCGGCATTAAATGAGGCCTGCGGAAAAAATGCCCTTATTTCCAGATTTGGCGGAGATGAGTTTGTTGTGTTTGTTTACGGCTTTGAATCAAAAAAAGAAATCCGCGATATAATCGTAAATATAAATATAACTGTAGGAAAGAAGCTGCTGGTGCTGCCTGACGGAGACACCATGAGGCTGAGTGCCTCAGGCGGTGTTGCATGGTATCCTGAAGATTCGGAATCGTATATGAGACTTATAAATTACTCTGATTTTGCTATGTATACCGTAAAAAAAGGCGGAAAAGGGGGCTTTGCAGAGTTTTCCCTTGTGGACTATGAAAATAATACAAAGCTTAAGGGCACTTCGGGACTTATCAGATCTTTCATTAATAAAAAGGAATTTGAATATACCTTCCAACCTATAGTTGATGCACAGACCGGTGACATATTTGCTTATGAGGCATTGCTGAAGTCAAAGCATCCGATGATAAAGAGCCCTAAGCAGCTGTTTGATTTGTCAAAATCACAGATGGAGCTTTATGAGATAGAGAAAATGACATGGAATGAGGCTCTGAGTGCCTTTGATGAACTTAGGGCAAAGCCTACTGTAAAGCTGTTTATAAATTCCATATCCGATCAGGCACTGGATGTTGATGATATGAATCAGATCAGAAGAAATTATTGTCATCTTCTTAAGCAGGTTGTGCTGGATTTGAGCAATGCGGGAAATGCAAACATAGAATACACGAAAATGAAGCAGGCTTTTATATCTGAGTGGGGCGGTGAAGTGGCAATAGCTGATTTTGGCACAGGTTCATACAGTGATGAAGCCATAACCGATATTGCACCGGAATACCTTAAAGTGGACATTTCAATAACACAGAACCTGTACCGTGATGACAACCGTCATAAATTTGTAGAGGGGCTGGTTGCGTTTGCACATCAGAGGGGAATCAAGGTTATTGCTGAGGGCATTGAAAAGCCCGAAGATATGTTTACCCTGATAGACATAGGTGTCGATTATCTGCAGGGATATCATCTTGCAAGGCCGTCATCGGCACCTCCTAAGATGCTGGCAATAGCTACGGCTCAGATTTCGGCGTACAATAAGAAAAAAGCAGGAATAAGAAAAATGTCATACATGGAAGAAAATGATGCACCGGCAAACATTTCTTCATAAGTATTGTAAATAAAAAACAAAGCGTATGCAAAAGGTTTACGGCAGGTTATGCCGAAAGAACCTGTGCATACGCTTTTCAGTTTTTTGGACCTTTGTTGGCTCCGCCATCCTCTGAATATTCCGTGTCGGAGCTTATTCCGATATCGTTGTTGATAACTGAGCCAAAGGTTATGGCAGAACCGCCGAACCGGCTGCGTATGGAGTCCATGGCTCTGTCCAGACCGGCACTTTTCTCACGGACAGCGGTATCTGCAGAAAAAAGACTCAGCTGTTCTTCTGAAAAATCATCTTCCAGATTAATTCCTGTTATTGTCAGAAGCCTGATGGGATTTCCTATAGTCCATGATGCCAGTATAATGTCCATGGCTGCGTTGTGTATTTCATCGGTTATATTGGTAGATAAATCGAGCTGCTTCTGGCGCGAAATATTTTTGAAATAGGGGTCTTTTATATCAACCTTTATGCCGCGGGCTTTCATGTCGTATTTCCTTAAACGGCCGGAAACGGTATCTGACAGTGAACGGACAGCTGTTTCAATATCGGATTTTGTTGTAAGGTTGCGTTTAAAAGTCATACCGTTGCCCACTGATTTGATTTTCTGCTTTTCGTAAGAGTAGGAGACGGGACTGGTGTCAAGGCCGTTTGCATATTCATAAAGCTGGTCACCGTGTTTTCCGAGAAGTCCGTGAAGAACCGCTTTTTCGGACATTGCAAGCTCACCTATAGTATTAATTCCTGCTTTTTTCAGCTTCAAGGCGGTTGCGGAGCCTACAAAAAACATATCAGCTATATCCATGGGCCACAGCAGTTTCTTATAGTTTTCTCTGGTAATGACCGTTGTGGCATCCGGTTTTTTGTAATCACTTCCCATTTTCGCAAAAATCTTATTGAAAGATACACCTGCGGAAAGGGTGAGCCCCAGTTCTTTTTTTACAGTCTCCCTGATTTGATCTGCTATTTGCCTGCCGCTTCCGAACAGCTTCAGACTGCCTGTTACATCAAGCCAGGATTCATCTATGCTGAAAGGTTCGACCATGTCGGTATATCTGTAGTAAATTTTGTTTATAAGAGCGGAATATTCTTTGTATTTATTGTGATGAGGAGGTACAAGCTGAAGTGAGGGACATTTTTTCTTCGCTGACCATATGGTTTCTGCAGTTACTACACCGCATTTTTTCGCAAGCTCATTTTTTGCGAGTATGATGCCGTGTCTGTTTTCAGGGCTTCCGCTTACCGCCATGGGAACATTTTTTAAATCAGGTCTTGAAAGAAGCTCTACAGAAGCAAAAAAACTGTTCATATCACAATGTATGATGGTCCTGTCCGATATGCCGCTCAACATGGTTCCTCCTGTATAAAATACGATACTTGTATTTTATACTAGAAAAATTCAAAAAACTAGTGTATAATTTAATGGCTATTGATAGCGTGTAAAGGAATATTTTTTTGGATTGCCGCGTTAAGGGGGAATTATTAAAATGAAAAATGTTATGGTGTGTGTTACACAGCAGAAAAATTGTGAGCGTTTGATAAAGTACGGACATGAGTTCCTGGGCGATGAAGAGGGCGAGCTGTACATTATTCATGTTGCACACTATCAGTTTAAGTTTTTGGGAAACAAACAGGAGGGAGAAGCTTTGGAGTATTTATATGAAAAAGCTTTGGAATACGGTGCAAATCTTACTGTAGTAAGATCAAATCATGTCGCAGAAACTCTCATAGATCTGATTGATAAAAATAATATCACTCATGTTGTGCTTGGTGAGTCCGGAAAGATAAAAACGGAATTCAATGTTGCCAATGACTTTGAAGCAAAAATCGGCGGAAAAGCAGAGGTCATTACCGTTCCGGCAGCAGAGTGAAGATAACGGAGGTAGTTTTTTATATGAGAATATTGACAATAATAACCGGCGTTCTGTTGGTGCTTACCGGTTTGTGGTGTGTTGCAAATCAGGGAGCGGCATTTACGGCGCTGGCTTTTGTGTTGGGTATAGTTATGATTATTAAGGGCCTGATTTCGGCTCTTGCGTTTTTTAGGAGAAAAGAACAGCCTGAGGGACTTGAATGGAACCTTGCGGAGGCGATGGTATCTGTCATTCTCGGCATTGTGGTTCTGTCAAATCAGCTTGCAACGGATTTGATGATTATCATGTTTTTCGGTATGTGGCTTCTGTTTGCGGGATGCAACGGAATCGCCTTTTCTCTGGCATTGAAAAACAGGGAAGATAAAATGTGGAACTGGACGCTTGTACTGGGAATTGTGAGTGTTGCAGTAGGTATTTATGCGTTTTTAAATCCTATTATTGCCGGACTTGCAGCAGGACTTGTAGTTGGTATTATTTTCCTTGTACAGGGGGTAAATACTCTTGTGTTTGGTATTACGATGCCTAAAAGCAAGAAAAACAAATCAATACAGAGATATATGAGAAGTACGCAGAAAATTGAAGGGAAGTAAAAATGAACTTTTTTAAAATGAATTTAATAAAATCATACACCTCGGAGTTAAAAGCAGAGTTTACCGGATATAACGGAAGAAAGTTCGGAAAGGACCTGATGGCCGGTCTTACCGTTGCGGCGGTAGCTTTACCTTTAGCCATTGCGTTTGGCGTAGGCTCGGGTGCGACTGCGGCAGCAGGTCTGGTTACAGCTATAATCGGCGGTATTGTAATCGGAGCATTGTCAGGAGCTTCGTATCAGATTTCCGGTCCGACCGGAGCAATGACGGCAATACTTGTAACCCTTGCGGCAAAGTATGGAATAGATGGTATTCTTATCTCATGTTTTATTGCCGGCATCATGCTTGTAGCAGCAGGCATTTTAAAGCTTGGCAGAGTGATTTCATTTATTCCTTCTTCGGTTATTACAGGATTTACTTCAGGTATTGCGATAACCATAGCTTTGGGGCAGTTGGATAATTTTTTCAGAGTTGAGTCAACAGGAGCCTTGGCAATTACCAAATTTATATCGTATTTTACTGAGGGCTTTAACCCGGATCTTCATACCGCCTTCATTGGGTTTATTGTAATAGCTGTTATGATTTTATGGCCTAAATCCTGGAATGAAAAAATTCCATCATCGCT
>JBJETA010000148.1:0-8146 GCA_051883075.1 Anaerovoracaceae bacterium | reverse complement strand
GCTCGTCCAGAATCAGAATATCGGCACCCCTATAAAGGACCTTTACAATTTCAAGAGTCTGTTTTTCACCAACAGACATATCATAAACCTTCTTATCCGGGTCGATGTCAAGTCCGTACTTATCAGAAATTTCCTTAACCTTCTTAGACAGTTCTTTTTCCTTTATGAAAAAATTTGTCTTTTGTCCAAGAACCACATTATCCTTGGCAGACAGCACATCAACCAGCTTAAAATGCTGATGAATCATGCCTATCCCCATTTTTATTGAATCCTTTGGGGAAGCGAAATTAACCTTCTTTCCGTAAATTTCAATTTCTCCCCCATCCGGAGTATATATTCCCGAAAGCATATTCATCAGAGTACTTTTTCCTGCACCATTTTCTCCAAGCAGTGCATGAACCTCACCTTCATAAACTGTCAGGTTTACATTCTCATTAGCTTTCAGACTTCCAAATACCTTTGATATGTTTTCCATCTTTATGGCAACACGTTTTTTTTCCATGAGTTCCTCCACAATTGCGCACTCCATCTATTTTATCGTTACATTATAGTATAACACGATAATATTGCAAAATCACTCTATTTTTGAGGGCGTTTTATGTTATTTTCTTATCAAAGCGGGTATTATACAATAAGGATTTTATTCCATAATATTCATGCATCCGGTTTTATTTTTTATTTTTATAAACTATTTGAAAGAATCTATACAGGAGGTAAAAACATGCATTGCACAAAAAAAATTT
The DNA here is from genome assembly GCA_051883075.1 of Anaerovoracaceae bacterium. Lineage (GTDB taxonomy): Bacteria > Bacillota > Clostridia > Peptostreptococcales > Anaerovoracaceae > Aminipila. The sequence continues at coordinate 7,403 of JBJETA010000148.1, read as the reverse complement.
TAAATGACCTGATTTGGGTTGGCGGCAACGACAGAAGACTTGCCATGTTTGAAGGCGTATATTCAGTTCCAACGGGTGTATCATACAATTCATATTTATTGCTTGACGATATAACTGTGTTGTTTGATACAGTAGACAAGGCTGTGGGTGACAAGTTCTTCCAAAACCTTGAGTATGCACTCGGAGAAAGAAATCTTGATTTTGTTGTAATTCAGCACATGGAGCCTGATCATTCCGCAACACTTTCTGAGCTCCTTCTAAGATACCCTGCCGTAAAAATCGTTTGTACAGAAATGATTGCAACAATGGTAGACCAGTTTATCAAAAAGGATATCAAGGACAGTTCCTTTATTGTAAAGGAAGGTTCCACGTTAAATACCGGACACCATACACTGAACTTTGTTATGGCACCAATGGTTCACTGGCCGGAGGTTATGGTTACATATGACAGCGAAAGCAAAATCTTATTCTCTGCTGATGCATTTGGTACATTTGGAGCACTAAACGGAGCACTGTTTGCAGATGAAGTTGACTTTGAAGGCGAATACATGCACGAAGCCCGCCGCTATTACTGCAACATCGTCGGTAAGTACGGCAATCAGGTACAATCATTGCTGAAAAAGCTCTCCGCTCTTGATATAAAGATGATTTGCCCTCTTCATGGCTTTGTATGGCGTCAGGATATCGGAAAGTTCATCGAAAAGTATCTAAAGTGGAGCTCATACGAACCGGAAGAAACAGCTGTTATGATTGCTTACGCTTCAGTATATGGAAATACGGAAAATACAGCCGAAATTATTTCAAGCAGGCTGCGTGAAGCAGGCGTAAAAACTGTTATGTATGACGTATCGGTTACTCCGGCTTCGGAAATCATCGCAGCGGCATTTCGTTACAGCCATCTTCTATTTGCTTCAACAACATACAATGCAGGGATATTTGTATCAATGGAAGAGCTGCTTCACGACCTTGCAGCACACAACCTCCAGAAACGAACAGTTGCTCTTGTTGAAAACGGTTCATGGGCACCAACAAGCGGCTCACTTATGAAGGAAATCCTGTCAAAGTGCAGGGACATGAACTTTATCGAGGATACAATCACAATCAAATCATCGCTAAGTTCCAATCAGCTTACAGAGGTTGATAAGCTTGTCGATGCTATTATCGCAACTATCCCAAATTACCAGAAGCCTTTACCATATGGCACTGTGAAGCCTGTTGTTCTTGGCGAACCGGGAATCGACCCAAATACAATGTTCAAGTTCTCATATGGTCTGTTTGTTCTTACAGCTCAGGAAGCGGGAAAAGACAATGGCTGTATCATCAATACCGCTGCTCAGCTTACAAGCACGCCAAACAGAATCAATATCGCTGTAAACAAAGCAAACTACACTCACGACATGATTAAAAACACCGGAAAGTTCAACATCTCAGTTCTTTCCGAAAAAGCAGTATTTGACACATTTAAGAGATTTGGGTTTGCCAGCGGCAAGGATACCGACAAGTTTGCAGACTATGCCCACTATGGCAGAACTTCCAACGGTATTACTTATGTAACCGAAGGAACAAATTCGGTTATCTGTGCAAACGTTATTGATTCACATGATTACGGAACACATACATTGTTTATCGGCGAAGTAACCGAAGCACACGTATTTAACAACGAGCCAAGCGTAACATATGCTTACTACTTTGCAAATATAAAACCAAAACCACAACCAAAGCCTGCAGAAGCAACTGCAAAAACTCAATATGTATGTAAGATTTGCGGACACGTATATGAGGGTGAAACGCTTCCTGATGATTATATCTGCCCACTTTGCAAGCATCCTGCTTCAGACTTCGAAAAGATTGAGGCTGCTCCTGCAGAAGAAAAGAAGAAAAAGTACGTATGCAAGATTTGTGGATACGAATATGAGGGTGACGTACTTCCGGATGATTATGTTTGCCCACTTTGCAAACACCCTGCATCGGATTTCGAGCTTATTGAATAATCGAATTTACAACGTCCGGACTTGCCGGCGCACAACAAAAATCCCGAGTCAGTTCACCTGACCCGGGGCTTTTTAATTGAAAAACCATATCAAACAATTTTATTTAGAGTCTGTTCCTGTAGCACCCTGTACAAGACCGTTAATCTTCCAGATTGCTTCTCTGTCAAGAGTCTGACCTTCTTCACAAAGAACTGTTCCGTCATTGTAAAGGATCTTTCCTGAGAACGGAGCAAATTCACCTGCAACCATCTGTGCCTTAACTTCTTCAACCTTAGCCTGTACATCAGCAGGAACTAAATCTGTCATAGGAGCCAGATCCATATATCCGTCCGCCATAGTACCGTAGTATGATTCAGGAGTCCATGTTCCTGCCATCATAGCTTCGATTGTAGGGATTAAGAACTTTTCATGGTGCCAGATAGGTGCAGTAAGATAAGCCGGCTTAACAGCTTCAATGCTGCTGTTATCTAAGTTATAACCAATTGCATACTTACCTGCTTCTGCAGCTGCAACCTGAGGACCTGTTGTATCGCAGTGCTGAGTGATAACGTCACAGCCCTGTGCTAAAAGTTCGTCTGCAGCAGTTCTTTCCTTTTCAGGGTCATACCAGCTGTTAATATAAACAACCTTTACTTCAACATCAGGATTTACTGACTGAGCGCCAAGAGTAAATGCGTTAATACCGATCTGAACTTCTGTGTAAGGGAACGCACCTACATATCCAAGCTTGTTTGTTTCAGTCATCATACCTGCAATGATACCTGTTAAGTATCTAGGTTCTTCAGTAGCTCCGAAATAGTTACCGAAGTTTGTGTCATTCATTTTATTTCCTGAGAAATGTAAGAATTTGATGTCTGCATAATCTTCATTGTTAGCTAATTCATCAAGAGCATCCATGAAGCCGTAGCTGCATCCAACGATTACGTTGCAGCCCTGGTCAATAAGGTTTGTTGCCGCATCAATTGCTGCAGACTTGTCTGCATCACTTACATTTTCAATCCATGCAGTTTCTACTTTATCGCCAAAGTATTCCTGCATAGCAACAGTACCTGCGTGCTGTGCCTGAGTGTATCCGCCATCGTTTATGCTTCCGATGTAGATAAATCCAACTTTCATTTCAGCCGCACTGCCCTCTTCAGTATCAGAGCCGCCGCATGCTGCCATTCCGAACATCATAACGAATGCCAGTAAAATAGCTAAAATCTTTTTCATTACTCTTTCTCCTTTTTACAAAATTAAATTTCGTACAAATTGCTTTTACTTTTTCATTATAAATATCTGTTTTTTTCTAGTAAAGCTTTTCTTTTCAAAAATTGCATCAATCGCAAATAAAAAGGAATAAAATTCGTTTCTGCTCGAACTTTATTCCTTTTATTTGTCATTTAAATTCGTGTTTGCTATTCAAATATTATTTTGCCGTTTTCAAAAGCCTTTATGACTGCCAGTGATTCAACTCTGCAGTCCATTTCCCTGAGCCTTGCTCCGCCTTCCTGGAATCCCTTTTCAATAACGCAGCTCACTCCGACAACCTCAGCACCGGCTTTTCTTACAATCTTTACAAGGGCGGCCGCAGCCTCTCCCGATGCAAGAAAGTCATCTACAATAAGGATTTTTTCACCCTCTCCGATGAATCTCTTTACTACCCTCAGATTGGATACCGTTCCTTTCGTGAAGGAACGGGCTTCGGCACTGTAGCAGCCTTCAACCATAGTATTCGGAGTTGCCTTCTTTGCAAAAACTACAGGCACATAATCAAAATACTTTGCCGCCACAGAAGCTATGGCAATACCGCTTGACTCTACTGTAAGGATTTTATCAACTTTTGTGTCTTCGAATCTTTTCTTAATCTCTTTTCCTACTTCTTCAAGAAATCTTACATCAATCTGGTGATTTAAAAATCCATCAACCTTAAGAATGTCCTCACCTATTACTCTGCCTTCCGCTAAAATCTTCTGTTTTAAACTTTCCATTTTGTCTCCTCAGTACTATGATTTATTTCATTCCTTTATCCACGCAGATTCCCAAGCCTTCTCGCAGTCTGCTTGCTTCTTACTTTTTCATTTATCTCATTGTCAAGCTTTATAATCTTGCCAAGCAATACCGCAATTCGCTTATTTGTATCATAAATGTTGGTTTCAAGAGGGTTATCAAGAGACAACGTTTCCGCTCCCATATTTTTTTTGGGCATAATAATTGCCGCTATCTTCTCCTGTAAATGTCCCGGAAGATGTCCTACAATGTCATAGTTTTCCTTGTCCAGTTCATCTACCAGAATCATTAAATCTCCCCTCATGTCCAGCAACTTGCCGAAAGAAAAGGTGTCATTTGCTAGCATAGCCTTTTCCATATCCTTTGTCAAGTTCATAATGTTGTCAAGATGTCGGTACTTTTTATTTAAGTTTTCCAAAATTTTAGTTGTTGCCGTAAAGCTGTTCACTTTTTCCTCCATGCCGGCTGTATATTCGGTCTTAAAACCGTCTACTAAAGCCCTTAAATTTATCTTAGAAAATTTAAACCACACCTAAAGATGTACTGCTCATGCCTCCTATGCCTGCCGCAACTTTAGGATCAGTCTTGGTTCTCTTGTCTGCCTCCTTAAAGCTGTCCCTCAAATCCTTAATCATAGGCATAATTTCCTCTGCCATTTGTGGATTTCTTCCCACCTTGGCTCTTGTAAGCTGGAAAGTAAAGAAATCATACAGCCGGTAAAGTTCATGGCTGATAGGATATTTCATATCCAGACTTTTTGACAGATAGTTTATTATCTCTATTGCACGCTGTATATCAGCTTCAAATGCATCGGTCTGACCCTGTTCAAGTGAGTTCTTTGCCCTTGATATGCGCTTGATTATTTCGTCATAAAGCAGTATCAGCATTTCTCCTTTTGTCATGGTCTCTACCGACTGGGTCTTGTATTGTTGGTATCCGTAGCTAATCATATTGCGTAACTCCTTTTCTTCTTTTTTAAGGTACTCACAGCACTCAAACAGATTTCACGTCAGCTATCCTATGAGAAAGCTGAAGCCAGCCATGAGCTCTGGCTGTTCATCTGTGAAATATAGACCTCCAGATTTGAGAACTGGCTCTGATATCTGTCTTGTCTTGATGCCAGCAGATCTTCCAGATACTCCAGTCTGTTGCTCAGAAGCTTCTGCTGTCTTGCGATGTAGTTGTTATCTGTAGTAGCATTATTCTTAAGTCCCGCAAGCTGTACAAGCTTTCCTTTATACGACCCTGTATCCTTTGCATAGGACTCCATGATAGATTTTACTCTTGTGGCAAATCCTCCAGACAGACCCGTTCCCGTGCTGTTCACCGCCTCTGAAGTAGAAGCCGTAAACATTGCTTTTACCTTTTCCGGTTCATTTGTCAGCGCTTCCTTCAGTTTTTCTTCATCAATCGTAATCTTTCCGTTTCCTGAATAGGATGTGGCCGAAGTGATTCCTATGTCTTTTCCGTATCCATATCCTCCGACTATGGAAGAAAATGCAAATCTAAGTTCTGAAGCAAGCTGTCTTAAAGTAGAGTCTCCAAACAAGATACCTTCTTTAGCCTTCTCTTCCCAGTTCTTTATTTCATCTTCCGTCATCTCTTCCTTCTGTGCGTCTGTCAGAGGTTCATACGTGGAAGCTCCGTTTTTATTTGAGGTCTTTGCAACCTTTGTGCTTATATATTCATTTACCGTATCAAGGATTTTGTTATATTCTTCTGCCATTTCCTTGATAACCTTTATGGTATTTTCCGTATCGCTTTCATTTTTAAAAGTGATTGCCTCCGAATCGGCAGCTTCAGTGATGGTTCCGTCTGCATTTACCGTATTACCGAAGGTTCCTTCTACATTGAAGCTTACTCCGTCAAGAGTTACACTGTTGGAGTTCCTTGTAATGACCGTATCTTCAGCTTCTCCTTCATAACGGATGGTCATAATCAAATCCTGTCCTTTTGTTACCGCATCAGCAACTCCGTCTCCATCCGCATCTTCTGAAATCGCACTTCCGAACAAGGCAGCAGCCAGTCCTCCTGTTACTGCATTTCCATCTTTATCAACATCCGAAATCAGGATTTTGCCCGCTTCGCCGTATTCATCGGCACTGATTGAAAACTTGTTTGTAGTATTCAGATAAGAAATGTTTATGCCCGCATCCGAATCGTTGTTAATCTTATTCAGAACCGTCGAAAGCTGAGTGTCGCCTGTGAACGAAAATTCTTTTCCGTTTACGTTCAGCTTATATACATTCTTTCCGTCATCATTTACATAGCTTGCCGCAACTCCGAGAGAGTCCAGAGTATCTGACGTGTCAAGTCGGTTTGTGATACCGTTCTCAATACCGAAAATACCGTTTGTGCCCATAGTATCTACAGTTGTACTGGATACCGACAGCGTTGAAGCTCCGTAGCTGTCAAGAACGTTAAAATCAAGCTTTGTAGGATCCGCTGCATTTACCGTTGCCGAAAGCTTGCCTGTGCCAAAAGCGGAGTTAAGCTTGTCCGTAATAATGTCCGCCATTTTCTGCATTCTTTCCTCATCAGTAGCCTCTGCCATGATTTCTGCGCTTTCTTCCTGGGTAAATGATATAGTCTTTGACAATCCGTTCAGATTAAAAGTAAGCTTCTTTCCCTCAAGTGAAAATTCCTGATTTTTAACTACATCAACATCTGCCGAACCTGTCAGGGATTCCTTCGCGCTTCCCTTATCACCAATGCTGAAGCCCATACCGGAAAGCAGTGCCGAGTCACCGCCCGTGATTTCAAAAGAGCGGCTGTCAGCGCTGGAAACCGTCTTCATTGTGAGTTTACCGCCGCTTGCCGTAAATTTCAGCTTTTCCGACAGTTTTGTGCTACTGCCGTTTACAGTCTGCTCTGCAAGTGCTTTGTTTAAAAGAGAAGCCAGATCCTCTGCCTGTGAATCAGCAGAAATGCTTCCGTCCTCAGGAACGGTTATTGTATATGTTACATTGTCATATTTGAATTCAAGTTCTTTTCCGGCGGCAATATTTGTATCCCTGTTGTCAAAAGAGATAGAACCCGTTGAGATGCTGTTTCCGCCAATACCGCAGTTTCCGATGTATTGCGCCTTTTTAGCCATCTGTGTCACACCTGTTATGCTGTATGCCGTCTGTGTTGACGAGCTGCTGCTTGTAACCGAAATCTTGCCTGCATTTGCACCCTGCGCTACTTTATTTACACAGTTGTACATAGCTGAACTCAAAAGATTTGTTGACGGATTGGTATAAGAAAAGTATTTGTTCTGGAAACTTACCAGAGAATTGATTACTTCTCTGTATGCATCCTGTTTCCATTCATACTTTGTCTGCTGCTGCTTTACCTTATCTATCTTTGCCTGTATATCAGAAGTCATGGCTTCAACAACAGATTCTGTATCCATACCGCTGGCAAGTCCCGAAAGACCTT
>JBJETA010000147.1:0-8182 GCA_051883075.1 Anaerovoracaceae bacterium | reverse complement strand
ATTTAACTGACATTAGCTTCCTGTCTCCTTTCATCGCGTGCGAACCTGCGAATATCTTCTTCTGTAAGACCCATATACTCAAGGATTCTACAAGTTCTAATCCCTAGGATATCAATGGTCTTATCCTCCTTAGCAATGTCACTTGCAATTTCTTCGTACACTGCTGTCGCTCTGGTTTTGCCTACGTTAAGGAACTCTGCGAGTTCCTTCCTATTAACGTAGCCCTTACGAATAAGTTCTAGACGACGATTGTTGATTGAAATAGTTTCCATCATAATTCCTCCTTCTTTAATTATCAATCTTCGCTGATACAATAAGTGGTGTAGTTACCATCATATCCTTGTAAACCATCTGACCTGAAGCAATAAATTCGCCTCTGTCAAGCTGTATCAGCTCAAGAATCCAGCCATTTTCATCACCCGGCTCAATTAAATTAGCAACCGCTCTTACTTCGCTTTTTGCCGGTTTAAAATTGAGCATCAACGATGCCTGGGTCATCTGTTTTGTGATGTTACCAGCCTGTGAAAGCACTTGTGTTGAAAGTAGCAAATTCATATTGAAGCTGCGACCTTCAATAAGTAATTTTCCTACCATGCCGTTCTTGCCTAGGTCCATGTTCTGACATTCATCGAACACCAAATAAATACCCTTATCAATAAATTTCTGTTTGCTTGCGTATTTCCAAAGAAACGAGCTAATTATTTCCATAATCACCCTTTGTGTATCCTCTGAAAATTTAGAAATTCTCAATAGATTAATCTTGCCTTCCTGAATGAAAAACTCTCCGTTACGAAATACGTTGTGTCCTGTAATTTGTGAGATACGTTCTTCAACTTCAAATGCTTTTGCAGTTTCCATCATTCTAAGAACTTGTGAGATTGCTTCGATACCTAAATTGTCGTACAACGATTTTTCGTGCACCTTTGCAACCGCAGCTCTTAAAGTAGCTCTTTGTCTTACACCAAATTTAAATGTTTTTGTCATAGCTTCTGTAATAGAGTCTACTACATCCACATCTTTTTCTTTTTCTCCATCACTGAAAGTTATCGGAGTAAAAATCGGCATATTTATGCCTTCAGTGTAGACATCAACTACATTTAAATTAGCCTTAAACACCTCCAAGTACTCTGGGTGTATTTGATTGTCTGCAAAGATATTATTAGTGTCAAACGCAAGGATTGTAATACCTTGCGTCGACATTTCATTCATCAGCTTGACTAACTGAGTTGTCTTTCCTGAACCTGTTGCCCCTAAAAGCACAATATGTCCGTTGTCTGCTTTTGCTCTGTCAAAATATACAGGCTTGTCTTCGTGTCTTCCGATTTCGATTTTCATGTTTTTACCCTCCAAATTCAACAAAAAAGTCTGTTTTACCCAATCTTGTAATTTTCTTCATGTCGAATTTTAGGACATCAAGACGAAGCGGATCACCATGCTTGGTGGTAACTGTCACCTTCGATAAATAGGAGCGCTTTGATACTTTAACGATAAATCCTTCTTCCGCAAGAATGTTCTTAATCGTATTGATTCCGAGTATTTTGCTCATATTTCCCACAATTTCCTTAAAAAGGTTGTCGGTCATATGAACAAACTCGTAACTACAGAAGAAGAAGTCATCTGGGTTTTTCAGGGCATCGTCTTTTACTTCCGGTAAAGTTGCTATCTTCGGCCTTTCTCCGTCTTTGTTAAAGCCGTAAAGCTTTCTTAAAAACATTTCCGAAATCCCACCGGAGTCCTTTGCCTGTAGGTCCTTTTCAACCATATCTGCAATAACGGTCTCAAATTCAGCGTACTCGTTCAGTCGCCCGCTTTCCTGAAGCTTTGGATACAGAAACGCTAATGCTGAAAGAAAAAATTGATGAGCAGCTGGCAAATGGCCAGCCACTTCACTGATTTTTCTTTCTACTAATGGCATTTGTTTTCCGTCAGCAAGCAATTCCCATAATGCGACCTTTTCAGATTCACATTTTTCTAAGTGAAGCTCGAACACATCTTCTTGCAATTCACGAGGAACCACAAAGTCAGAAACTACAATCGGAAGTCGCGTTATCTTTTTAGCATAACATTGCCCAGCCTTAACTGAATTTATAATCAGTTCCAACCTGCTGGTCCCTTTGAAAGACCCGTCGTAGATGAATACGAACGGGTCTACACCGGGCTTCACAAGTTCTGAGGCAATATCATCTTTTTTATCAAGAGCTGTCAGTACTCTCAAGCTACTAATTTCCAATGCTTTTACAATCTCAGCTATCGGACAGCTAACATTGAGGAATATCGGTACCGGCATATGTATGCCTTTCCCCGATAAAACAGTGTTAGCCGCTGCAGCAGCCTGAATTATAAGAAGTCTATCCATACTCATTTTAGCCCAACCTTTCCTCTACTTTTCTCAAAGTAGCTTCTCCAGGTTTACAGAGTTGCCAATTTCCGTTGCAGTCGATGTAATATCCGACATCGTAAGGTAAAATGATTGTTGTTGAAGCATCTTCAAACACCTTCGGAAGCTTTTCGTTAATGTCAGCTTCGAGTCTTCGTGAAGAATTGACTTCCAGAGCTGTATCCTTTAACACATCTAAAATTTTCTCCTTTTTCTCATTTATGTTACTGATGCTGTAGTAACATTTGATGTGATGTCCGTTTATTCTGAAAGAAATTATCATAACCCCAACCCCTTTAGGATTTATGGCGATAATTTTCTGTGCAGAAATAAAAGTGCCGTCAATCAATTTTACTTTTCTGCGAACTCTGCCGTTAGTCCCTATGATTTTCACAAAGATGGTATCATCCTCAAGCTCCACCTTGATGTTTGTCATCAGATGCTCGGCCTCTGCATTTTCCCTCATCTCATACGACATCTCCAAAGCAACTTCCTTCTTATGGAGTTCGATATTAGCACGCTCACGAACCCCATCTGTTTTAGCCTTTTCCTTCGTTGCCTCAACATTTGCAAGCATCATTTCTTCCTGAACTCTGTCAGGAATGATAATACCTGGAGCGTAACAGTTGCTCTGTTCTTGCGTCTGAAACCAGTTTGGCTGTACACAAGGTACTTGAGATACAAATTGCATTGGGGAACCTCCATAGCAATATGTACTATTTCCCCATGCATGTTGAGTTAAACATCCTGCATTGTAATCATACAAATCGAATGGATATGCGTCCTCTACTGTAGTTGCCATACACTTATGAACTTCATCGCTTTGACTAGTCTCAATATTCAGTTGTGCGCTCTGTCCAGCATTTCATTCATCTGGACGTTTAACAATACTTTTAAGCTGTTTCTCTGTCATTATTTGACCTCCTTTTCTTTGATGTTGCCATATTACCACTGTCTTCCATCATAGTCAGCAAGTGCTATTTTCTATGTTTATCTTCTATTTATATATGATACATTATTTATATTATCCTTTTAATTCAGCCATTTTGTGATATAATCATCATATTAAATTATTATATTAGGAGATTTTTAACTATGATTCACAAAGACGTCACTAACAAAAAGATTTTTGGAATAATATCTGAGAACAAATCGTTATTGAAATATACATTCCTATTAGACACACCTATATTGAAGGTTAGTAGCCTTAGGGGTTCTATTAACAAAGAGGAATTTGTTGAGAAATGCTTTGAACAGACAAACGAAATTTGCTTGTATTCAGGAATCCAGCCATCCTTACCTTATTTTAATAAAGCAGAAACCGCACAGAGAACAAAAGATGATTTTTCAAGTTTCGATAAACATAATGAGTTTTGGCATTTTATATTCAAGCAGCATGCAATAATATCCGCGTACGAAAAAACAAGAAAAATAATATCTTCCTTAAATGAGGCTACAATAGCTGCATTAAACTTAAGAAATTTAAAATACAGAAACCTCGGCAACAACATTAATTCAAAGCAAACTTTTGGAATGAATTATCTTTTATACAAGAACATTAATAACAATATGAAGCCTTTTGCAACATTTACTGACACTTGCGACTTTATAATCAGTGAAGATGACAATGACAATAATAATGATACATACAAAATAGCGCATTTAAATACCACTCAAACTGCTAAAACCCTATATGATAATATTTCAAAAGCTAACGTTAAAGCGTTATGCGATACATTTTCGCCATATAATGATTTTCACGATCTAACATCACTAAATAATTTGGAGTTTTTCAACTGTACAGTAGGAAATAAAGGAACACAGCCTACCAGAAAACTTGGCAATATATATAATAAGAAAACAAAATTCAATAAAACAACATATGACGGCTATCGCGCCTCATACGATTTAATCCAGGATAGATTAAACATGACATTGGTTTCACCACTTAATAGCACTGACAGACAATATAACTTTACCTTGGCCGATAAAATACATGCAAAGCAACTTATCGAAGAAGTATTTTGTTTTGATATAATAGACTGCTTATATCAAAACATCGAAGCATGCGATGATAAAGATTTTTTAATTCAATATCTACCACTTGTTTCCATGTGTTATAACTTGCCTAATACTTATAGCAGGCACTACATATTACAAATGGCAATCGACAACATAAAATACAATTACATGAATGACACCAATCCAGATGGGCGTTTAGTTATCCGTATGACCGAATTCAGTGATGATACTAATAAGACATTACAGAAACTAATATGGCTTGACAAATACACACGAATGATTAAATCATTATGTAAAATTACGTTACCGGTATACGAATCACATTTTTTCAATACAATGTGGGAATCCTTATTAGCTAAAACAAAAGACCCGTATTCTACACTAAAAGAAATGTTTAACATCCTAAGCACTTACCTCAACAATAAAATAAATGCTAAAAAACTACTTTCTTTAGATGAAAATATTACCGTATTTTGTCCTGACTTAAGTAATTCTATAACTGCATTTTCAAGAAATAATTGCGCCGATTATTCCTTATACGAAAACTGTATCGATGAATTTCTTAAATACGCCAAAACAAGCACTCCTTCATTATTCCTTAATCCAAAAGATGTTACTTCCTTAAATAAAGATACAGGAAAGATAATAAGACGAACTTACTTGGACCTCGCATCTAATATCGTATAGTTCTGACGTATTTTTCAAAAAAATAATAAAAAACCCTACCACTTATTCAAAAAGTGGTAGGGTATAAGCAATAATTTTATTAAAAATACGACAATCGATTGCAGTTCCGTACTCATCTCAAGTTCTTTGAACTCCTCCGGAAGATATTCCATAAATTCTCTCTCTAACAATAATTATTCCTACCTATATATCTTTGGCTATATTTCATCTCATTTTCTTCTTTCTCTCCTTCCATTATTTTGTATATTGCAATAGCCGTATGATGATAAAAGGTAGTAAGCCCGATGCTTACTACCTTCTATCATATTTATAATATATGCTTATAATTTCTGACTATATCAATCCACCTAGTCAGAGTGTGGCGAATCCCCAGAAAATCAATAGAAGAATATATTACAAAGAAGCTGGCAGAAGCATAACCATAATAAAAGAGAGTGCAGTCTGCACTCTCCATTCTTTAATCATCTAACATACCCTATGCAAGTACATCTAATTTTACGTTCTGATTATAGTCTCAGATTGCATAAAGCTGCCACCTGCAATCAGAAAGAATGTATTTTAGCTTATATCTTTTTTCTATTCCGTCAATTACACTTTGGCACTCAAAAATTATCGTGTCTATGCCTGCTATCTTCTGCCTGTAGCTTGTTATTCTCTTATCTATATATATTGTCTGCTCTGATCCATCATCAAGCTGCAGCTTGAATTTATATGGAATCGGTACTTTACCTTCATATTCAAATACTACCATTGTTTTAATAGGCTTTGCAACAATCTTCACTGCTTATATCCTCCCATCATGATATAATTTCCGTCATTCACACCGCCCTGAACAGGCTCAACCTGCCCGTTTGCAAATATGCCTCTGAATATACTTTTTGTACCATAGGTTTCCCTGATTACATCTATAGTCCTATCAAGAGCCTCATCTTTTTCTCTTCCCTCACTATCAAATAGCGAAAGCTGAATATTATTATCATCTGCAAGGTCAGATAAAGATATGCTTATTGCCCTTATAGGCTCTTTTTTCCACATCTCATCTACAAGCCTTTTGGCAACTTCAAATATTTCATTTGTTGTATTTACCATGCCATATAGCTTCACCTGATGACTGTATCCAGACAGGTTACTGCTTTTCAGGTGAACAGAAATACATCCTGCATGCCTTTTAAGTTTCCTTAATCTTCCTGATACTCTCTCGCATAAGGCAAGCAGCTCTCTATATATATCTTCCTTTGTTTCAAGGTCATAAGAATAGGTAAGACCATTTCCAAGTCCTTTCTGTATGATATCATCATTAACAATCACTTCAGAATCATCTATTCCATTTGCATAATCATGTATCAATAGCCCATGGCTTTTAAGATTTGCTTTTAGAAGTCCTCTGTTCGCACCTGCCAGCTCTCCGATAGTTTTAATACCCATGTTTGCCAGTTTCCTTTCGGATGCTCTTCCTACCATGAAAAGCTCTCTAACAGGAAGATGCCATATCTTATCAGGTATTTCTTCAGGCCACAAAGTGTGAACCATATCAGGTTTTTTTAATTCCCCGGCCATCTTTGCACAAAGCTTGTTTTCTCCAATTCCGATATTAACTGTAAAGCCGAGCCGCCTCTTAATCTTTTCCTTTATCTCAAACGCAAGCTCCACAGGATTATCTCTTGCTTTCTTTACTGATGTCATATCACAGAAGCACTCATCCACACTGTATCCTTGTATAAAAGGTGTGTAATCATAAAGTATTCTATACATGGCATCGCTGCAGAGAAGATAAAGGTCATAATCAGGAGGATACACCTCAAGCTGCGGGCATTTTTTCCTTGCTTCATAAAGGCTTTCACCGGTCTTTATGCCGTACTTTTTAGCAGGAATTGATTTTGTAAGGATAATTCCATGTCTGTTTTCAGGGTCTCCTGCAATAGCAGATGGTATTTTTCTTATATCCTTTCCGAAGCCTTCTTCAAGCAGTGCTGCAGCAGTCCAGCTAAGATACGCACTGTTTGCATCCACATGGAAAATAAGCATAAAATCACCCCTCTCAATGAGTTTTGTCATATTCCTACTTACTCTTCCTTTATATTATAGAACATACGTTCGTATATATTCAAGAGCTTTCTTCAAAATAAAAAGGAGCAAATTTGCTCCTTTACGTTTAACGGGTTTTATAATCTATCCTGCACCATTAAAAAAAATTTCATTTTAATCAAATATTCTTGTTATATCCTGATACCGATTTACCACTCTATATATTTCTACATACTCATCTCTAATCTTGTATATGATTACATAGTTATTCCAGACAGCATACTTATAATCAGTTCGGAAACTAACACGTTTGGAAAGATCAGCACCCATATCAGTAAACAGCTGTATGTTTTCAAACTTACTGTAAATCTTCTCTATTGTTTCATTAGCCTTTTCGGCATTATCTTCTGCAATATAGTCTTTAATTGATTTTAAATCTGCTACTACTAATGGGTTAATACGAAGCTTCATCATATATTACTCTCTCATAGCGGCTTTTAATTCATCAAGGCTAAGCCACCCTTCTCCTTCCTTTACAGCATCCTCTGCTTCCTGAAGTTTCATTAGCAGTTTCTTTTCAGCACGTTCTCTTTCATAATCTTCAATATCAAGAACAACATATTTACCCCTGCCGTTCTTTGTAAGAAATACCGGCTCTCCTGCCCGACAATTTTTTAATACTTCATTATAGTTTCGTAAATCTGATACTGGTAAGATATTAGGCATTATCATTCTCCCCTCTACTACAATATATTTATGGTTAATATTCCTTACAGCCAGTAAGGAATTATCCATCTTGTTGCTTAAGCTGTGCTTATCGTTCTATTATTAGTATACACTATCTGCTGTAATATTCAACTTAAAATAATACAGCATGCAAGCAATTATAGTATTCAGCAAACATTTCTGAATATTATCTAAGGAGGTAAGACCGAAAAAGTAATCAGTAAGCGTTCCTAGTACGAAACTAAATATCATGAAATGGAGGTTAGAAAAGTGAAACTCAAAGAACCTAGATAAGAGCCCATTTGGCAGGTTGTGCTGAATGGGCTTTTTAGTATAATATGCTCT
>JBJETA010000146.1:0-8221 GCA_051883075.1 Anaerovoracaceae bacterium | reverse complement strand
GCCAAATACATAGAACACACCAAACAGGAAAGATGTTGAAAGAAGAATCCTTGAAAAATCAAAGGCATAGCCAAAACTTAATTCCTCACTCAAAAACACACCGACAATCTCTTCCGTAAACATGTAGCATAAAAGTGTCATCACAAGGCTCATACAGAAGGCAAATATAACCGAGAACTTCATAATCTTCTTAAATCTGTCCTTAAGCTTTGCAAGGATAATCTGAAGCTGGATTTCACCCTGACCGCCCAGAAGTGTCTGATGTGTTTCATTGTTTCTTGTAACCGAGAATGAAGGGTCTTCTTCTCTCAGCTTGTTTAAGCCGGAGCCCATCTTTTCCTCGTCTGCTTTGTCAGCAGCTTCAATAGCTATGAAGTATGATGGTTCAGGGAAATCTAAAGGTAAGTATCTGATAATGTCCTGCTTATCGCAGAGCGTATCACCTGACTGTGTATACTGAAGCTTTGCAACAGCTACGATATCTCCAGCTTCGGCATAGTTAAGCTCCAGCTGGTTCTTTCCTCTCAGGAAGAACAGCTTTCCAAGCTTTTCCATCTTTCCTGTTCTTTCATTCAATACTTCTGTACTTGAATTAATCTTTCCTGTTACAACCTTCATGATTGAAATCTTACCTACAAACGGGTCAACGATTGTCTTGAATACGAAGGCTGACATAGGTCCGTCCACTACTGAAATTCTTTCAACAGGTTCATTTTTATCATTAAAGCCTCTGTATGGACCGTGTTCAAGCGGAGTAGGAGCATAAGTAACAAGAACATCCAGAAGTCCTTCAATACCATGTCCAAGTGAGAATGCTGATGAGCATACAGGAACGATACCGCCGTCCTGGATACCTCTTCTCAAGCCTGCCTTTATTTCTTCATCTGTAAATTCATCTCCGTTGAAATACTTTTCCATAAGAGCATCGTCTGTCATGGCGATAGCTTCCTTAAGTTCTTCATCAATATCCGCTGTCAGAGGCCAGCTGAACGGAATCAGATGTTCACCGAACTTAGCCTTTAATTCATCAAAGGTCTTGTAAAAATCGAATTCGTCCTTATCTCTCTTATTTATAACTATAAATCTTGGTTTCTTATATCTTTCACAAGCTTTCCATGCCTGTTCAGTACCTACCTGAACACCTGCACCGGCGTCTACTAAAATAACTGCTGCTTCTGCAGCTCTGAGTGCCGCATTTACTTCACCTATAAAATCAAAATATCCCGGAGTATCGATAAAGTTAATCTTGCTGTCCTTCCATTCGATTGGAACTACCGAGGTATTGATTGAATATCCTTTTTCTATTTCCATCTTATCATAGTCGGATACGGTATTGCCCTCTTCAACCTTACCGAGTCTGTTGATTACTCCTGTTTCAAGTAATGCCGCTTCCAGTAAAGTTGTTTTTCCGCAGCCGCCGTGTCCAACAAGTGCAACGTTTCTGATAGTATCGCTCGTATAGCCTTTCATAATATAAGTCCTCCAAAATAAATATTTTTCGTATATGAGTATCTTGTATACAAGAGCCTCACAAAAATATTATATCATCGTCGCACCCATATAGCAAACAAAATCGTCAGAATATTCGAGTTTTCTGACGATTTTGTAATTAATTTGTTATTCTGTTATATTATCCTGCTATATCATATATACAAGTTAGCTGCCGTTTATTTTCCACCGGCCTGCACTTTCTTCTACAGTCTTTCAAAGTCAGACGCACCGTGCTTGCATATAGGACATATATAATCAGGCGGCAACTCATCACCTTCATAAACAAAGCCGCATATTTTGCAGACCCAGCCGCCCTTCTTTTCTTCTGTCATAGCCTTTGGAAGAGGCTTTGGCTTTATGTGTTCAAAATAGTACGCATAGGTAACGGAAGGTTCACCGGACAGTACCTTTGCCTCTTCAATCTCAGCCACAAACAAGGTGTGCGTATCATAATCGCAGGATACGATTACCTTTCCGGACATAACCGCATTTGTGTCTTCCGTCACATAGTAAAGACCGTTTGAGCTTCTTGCCAGACTTTCAAATCCTGCAAATTTATCTGTATCTCTGCCGCTCTGGAATCCGAATCTCTTGATTGTATCCATGGAGACATTTTCACTAAGCACGGATATGTTGAAGCGCTTTGTCTTGTAAATCATATCATGTGTGCAGTTTGCCTTGTTCACGGCTATAATCATGCGCTTTGGATTGTCCGTAAGCTGTATTGCCGTATTTATGATACAGCCGTTGTCCTTATTTTCATCTCTGGCAGTCAGAACAAAAAGACCGTAAGAGAACTTAAACATGGCAGCAGGCTCTATAGCCTCTCCTCCGGCTGCATTCGGCATCATACTGAATGCGGACGAAGACGCAAGCTCCGCAGGGCTCATTCTCAGAATGCTATTAAACGCCTTTTCATCAACCTGCGCCGCTGAAGCCGCTCTCAGCGCAACAGGTTTTACAGCTCCTGCAGGCATAGTCTTTACAATACTGTCAGCAAGCCTTTCAAGCTGCTTTTCCTGCGCTTCCTTTACCGAAGACCTGACTGTTACGGTTTCATCTATAAATGTTGTATTTCCCAGTCTTGACACAAGCTGCCTCATAAGTCCGCCTGCCTCAGGCGCCCATGAGCCGTTTTCTATAAACGCCACGGTTCTGTTCTGCAGATTGTGGTTTACTATATCGTGCAGAAGATTTTCCATGGCTATGTAAATGCCTGCATTGTATGTTGTTGACGCAAACACAAGATGGCTGTATTTGAATGCTTCCGCCAGGATTTCATCAGCCGCCGTATAAGAAGCATCATACATTACAGCCTTTACGCCCTTTTCTCTAAGCTTTACTGCAAGTATTTCCGCAGCATTTGCAGTATTTCCGTATACCGAAGCGTATGCAATCATTACACCGTTTTCTTCAGGTGTGTAGGTTGCCCACTGGATATACTTTTCCAGAAATCTTCCGAATTTTTTTCTCCACACAAAACCATGCAGAGGGCAGACCATTTTTATTTCAATGCCCGCCGCCTTCTTGAGAATGTCCTGTACCTGCTTTCCATATTTTCCTACGATATTTGTATAATATCTTCTTGCTTCATCCAGATAATCCCTGAAGAAGTCAACTTCATCAGCAAACAGAGCACCGTTTAAGGCCCCGAAGGTGCCGAAAGCATCAGCAGAAAACAGTATTTTGTCGGTAATGTCATAAGTAACCATTACCTCAGGCCAGTGAACCATAGGTGCAGCCACAAATGTCAGCTGGTGTCTGCCTGTGCAGAGAACATCTCCCTCATTTATCAGATGCAGTCTCGAGCGCACGTCAAAATCAAAAAACTGCTCCATAATCTCCGCAGCTTTTTCACCGCACACTATTGTAAGTTCCGGATGACGCACAATCAACTCGGCAAGAGTTGCCGCATGGTCAGGTTCCAGATGCTGTACTATAACATAATCAAGCTTTCTTCCATTTAAAACATACTTCAAGTTTTCCAAAAACTGTCTTGATGCCGCATGATCGACAGTATCAAATACTACCGTTTTTTCATCCAGCAAAACATAAGAGTTATATGAAACCCCTTTCGGAATCTTATATACGCCTTCAAACAAAGCCAGACGTCTGTCATTTGCGCCAATCCAGGTCAAATCTTCAGTCACTTTGCGAACGCAATGCATAAAATCACTCCTCTCAACTAAAATCCTTCATCATACATTTAATTATACCCAATAAACAGCGATTCACAATACAAATTTCTACAAAAAATAACAAAAAAATAGTCCCGGCACAATCGGCCCGGACTATCTGTTTTTACCGTTTTGATTTTTCCAGATTCAGTTTATCATCCTGTTCCTTTGCTTCTTCCCACGGAAGCACTTCTCCGTCTTCTTTAAGATAGCTTAGCAACTCCGCTATTCCCTCTCCGGTATAAGCACTTATCCTGAAAATCTTCTCACAGCCTGCAAGCCTCAGCCACTCTTCCGCTCTGTCCGGGTCTGCATCTTTGTGATCTATCTTCGTAACAATACCTATGCACGGTCTTGTCGATATAGCCGTCACGCAGGGAGGGTAAAGAGAATACGGTTCAATAGCACTCAGCAGAAGCCCGCATACATCAGCTTCATAGGAAAAAATCTCCAATGCGCCGCCAAGCCTGTTGGTTTCCGCATATTCCCCGGGGGTGTCGATAATAACATCATAGCAGTTTACATACTGGGTTTTATGATATGTTATCGTCTGACCCTTCAGAGCCTGCGTCAGCGTAGTCTTTCCTGCCTCGCTTCTTCCCACAAATATAATTTTTCTCATAGGAAGTTCCTTTTACCTGCGCGTAATAGGGCAGGAAGCAAAACCAAGCTCTTCTTTAAAATATCTCACGATTTCGGTAATAGAAGTGTCAACCTCCGACAGTGCCCCAGTAATGATAAGAGTACCGCTGAAGCGGTCCACAAAGCCAAGATAAACATCTCCCGACTTAATCGCAACATCACTGGCAATTACAGCCGATTCAGGCGGTGTAATGTTCAAAATGCCAATAGCTGATGTACCAAAATCAATATCCGGATTCAATCCAAGCTTCTTATATACAATAGGTCTTGGTCCTCCTATGATGTGCGCCAGCGAAATCTGTTTTCCCGGAACAGTTTCCTGAATGATTCTTAATCTGCCCTCTGAGTCCTCCGGCAGTAAATCTCTTATATCCATCCTTACATCTTCTTTCTTTTTTATTTTGTCATCTTTTGTATTATTTTAAACTAATCTCTGTGGTTTTTCAAGTACGGTGATGAATCCGCCTGCTTATTTGTAAGCTCTCCTCTTATATCGCTTTCCATAAGATTTCTTATTTCTTTTGCCTCATAGTCCCTGCTCAGCAGATAGTAAAGCTTTGTTACAGCTGCCTCTACCGTCATGTCAAAGCCGCATATTGCTCCTGCTTCAGCAAGTTCCCTGCTTGTTTCATACTGACCGATAGTTGCTGCACCCTTGTGGCATTGCGTGCATACAACAATGTATGTTCCGTTTTCCTTTGCCCTTTGAAGCAGCTTAATCATGGAATCATCATTCTGAGGTATATTACCTGCACCGAAGGCTTCTATTACAATCCCCTTCAGCTTGTCTGTCATGATATTCTCAAATATTTCAAACTGTATGCCCGGAAATATTTTCAGCACGGCAATCTGAGCATCCTCAAACGGACTGAAGCTGATTTCCGCACCGGCTTCCCTTATCCTTTTTTCATGCACGGTAATGTTCACTCCCGCCTCTGCCAGAGGTCCGTAATTCGGTGAATCAAAGGCAATAAGCATATCAGAGCTGACCTTTGTGGAACGGTTTCCGCGAAGAAGCCTTCCCGCAAAATATATGCACACTTCAGGTATATGGTAGTCCGCCGCAATAATCATGGAGGTTATCAGATTTTCCCTTGCATCGCTTCTGACCTTGCAGAGCGGTATCTGAGAACCGGTGATAATAACAGGCTTTGACAGTCCCTGAAGCATAAATGAAAGTGCAGACGCCGTATATGCCATGGTATCTGTTCCGTGAAGCACCACAAATCCGTCATAGTCGCAGTATCTCTTTCTTATATCCGTACCAATCTGATTCCAGTTCTGCACAGTTATGTTTGAAGAATCAAGAAGAGGAACATATTCGATAAAGTCAAACTCGGGTACCTCAGGTGCCTGAAGCTCCTGCATGCTCCTTAAAGTCTTTTCCATATAGCCGGGCACAGGAGCATATCCGAACTCCGTGTCTTTCATTCCAATAGTTCCGCCTGTATAAATAACACATATTTTCTTTTTCATTTTATCCTCTTATCCTCCGAAATGAACCGCAAAAAAGAGCCGCATAAGTTTTCCTTACGCAGCCCTGTGTTTTTAAAATTCTGCTGTCTTAGGTGTTCTTGGGAATGGCAATACGTCTCTGATATTGCTCATACCTGTCAGATACATAATGATTCTTTCGAAACCAAGACCGTAGCCGGCATGCTTAACGCCACCGTACTTTCTTAAATCCATGTACCACCAATAATCTTCTTCTTTCAATCCAAGTTCCTTCATACGTGCTGCAAGGACATCATATCTTTCTTCTCTCTGGCTTCCTCCGATGATTTCACCCACACCCGGAACAAGAAGGTCGCAGGCTGCAACAGTCTTGCCGTCATCATTTAATCTCATGTAGAATGCCTTGATATCCTTTGGATAGTCTGTTACAAATACCGGCTTCTTGAAGATTTCTTCTGTGATATATCTTTCGTGTTCAGTCTGCAGGTCAATGCCCCACTCTACAGGATACTGGAATTCCTTTCCTGATTTCTTTAAAAGTTCTACAGCTTCAGTATAAGTAACTCTCTGGAAATCATTGTTTACTATGTTGTTCAGTCTTTCGATTAATCCCTTATCAATGAAGCTGTTGAAGAATTCCATTTCTTCAGGAGCGTTTTCAAGCACATAGTTAATAATGTACTTAATCATAGCTTCCGCCAGATCCATGTTGTCGTTCAAATCCGCAAACGCAACTTCAGGTTCTATCATCCAGAACTCTGATGCGTGTCTTGCTGTATTTGAGTTTTCCGCACGGAAAGTTGGTCCAAATGTGTAAATATTTCTGAAAGCTAAAGCAAACGTTTCTGCTTCAAGCTGTCCGCTTACTGTCAGGCTTGTTTCCTTGCCGAAGAAATCCTGGCTGTAATCAACAGTGCCGTCTTCATTCTTTGGAAGATTGTCCATATCAAGAGTTGTAATTCTGAACATTTCTCCCGCACCCTCACAGTCGCTTCCTGTAATGATTGGGGTGTGTACATATACGAAGTTCTGTTCCTGGAAGAACTTATGAATAGCATAAGCAACAAGTGAACGCACTCTGAATACCGCTGAGAAAGTGTTGCTTCTTGGTCTTAAGTGAGCAATTTCTCTTAAAAACTCCATGCTGTGTCTCTTTTTCTGAAGTGGATAATCAGCTTCTGAGCCTGCTTCCACAACTACTTCCTTAGCTTTGATTTCAAACGGCTGCTTTGCGTCAGGTGTAAGTACAAGCGTACCCTTTACCATAAGTGCCGCAGCTATAGGAGCCTTTGAAATAACGTCAAAATTATCGATAATGTCCTGTTCATAAACTACCTGAACCGACTTGAAAAATGAACCGTCGTTTAATTCAATAAATCCAAATTTGTTTGAGCTTCTGTTTGTTCTCACCCAGCCTCTTACGACAATCTCTTTGTCTGCATATTCGGCTGTATTTCTGTAAAGCTCTCTGATTAAAGTGTCTTTTCCCATTTTAACTAACTCCTGTCCTGTATATTGACTAATTTACGCATATAGCTATTTTATAATATTAGGCTTTCTTATGCAAGGGCTTAAAGTCTAATTTACGGCTAACATTAAAACTCCAGACTATCCGCATTCAAAAGAAAATACTTCATTCCCATAATAGCAAACCCCTCTTCATTTCTCCACGGTTTTTTGCTACCATTTACAATAACAATTTTTTTGAAAGAATCCGGTATATTACGCAGAGAATTAAATTCCTGAGTCTGCTTTTCTTCTGAAGTCATATCATATGCTACCTGAATATAGTATCTCTGGCTGCCTTGATTTACAACAAAATCAACCTCAAGCTGCTTACGGACACGCTTACCTTCTTTATCTTTATCAAAGATTTCCACGACACCCACGTCAACATTGTATCCACGTATCAGCAGCTCGTTATAAACAATATTCTCCATGATGTGAGTAGGCTCCTGCTGTCTGAAATTTAGCCGGGCATTTCTCAACCCCAGATCAGTAAAATAATACTTCAGATTTGCACCGATATATTTTCGTCCCCTAATATCATATCGACTTGCCTTAGAAATCAAAAATGCATCTACCAAATAGTCGATATGGCTGGAAATGGTTTTATTGGTATAAGTCATATGACGCTCACTGGCAAAGGTATTTGCAATCTTTGAGGGATTGGTAGGTGCGCCGATTGCTGAAGCAAGAACATCAACCAAAATGCCAATCTCTTCCACGCTCTGAACCTTGTTTCTTTCGATAACATCCTTCAGATATACATTGGCGAAGATATTCTTCAGATACTCTGCTTTCTGTCGTTCACTCTGAAATCCCACAACCTGCGGCAATCCACCGTAGCTCATATAATCGTCCCAAGCATCATCATAATCTCCATCATATGCAGAATAAAATTCTGCGAAGGAGAGAGGATAAATTCTGATCTCATCACCTCTGCCACGGAACTC
>JBJETA010000145.1:0-8274 GCA_051883075.1 Anaerovoracaceae bacterium | reverse complement strand
TCCATTCTTTTCACCTCCCGGACATTTTATTCATACATAATCACAAACTGCATACCTGATTCAGCAGCATTTTTAAGTTCCTGATAGTCACTTTCAGATATGACAACTTCTATATCAGTAATTACCGCCGAAGCATCCATTCTGTCTGCAGTAACGTCTACTACCTCTCGGTTCCCGGAATCCTTGACGTACGCTACATTTACAGAAACAATCGGTTTATCACTTCCGCTACTAATCAAGTTTTCCAGTTGTTCATATTCAATTTCATAATAACTTTCTTCCAAAAGTTCACCATAAACCGTGTAAAAATGTACTCTGTCACCTCTTCTTAAAGTCTGAGGAAATGCATAAATCCAATCCATTGGAATGCTGAACACATTTTTTCCCTCCCCGGTTACAAGTTCAGGATTTGTAAAATATTCAGCACAAAGCTGTGCCGCCCGTGGAATAAAGCTATTTGTTCTTTTTCCAATAATAAGTTCAGGATCCTGAATAGCTCCCTCAATCATAGAGTTCTTTTCTATTCTCATTATTCCAAGCTGCTTTTTGGTTACAATCGTACCTTTTTGAACATCTTGTTTGAAAACTATGACTGAATCATAAGTAAGTGCTTCACGTCCGTATTTTTCCCAACTAATAAAAAGGAGCATTGACAGTATGATTAAAACAATACCACATGCTCCTATAAGTCGTTCCTTATGAACTTTTCTCATTATCTCTTAAACCTCCTAAAAATACCTTTTCTTGCCTTCTCCTTCTTTTTAACAAAATCAATACCGATTCTCTGCTGGAGCTTTGATATAAATTCATCAATATTATCTCTTTTGAAAATCTCAAGCTCATGATAATCCTCAATCATTTCTTCCTGTGCCTTTTCATCGCCCGAAACAACCAAATAAAGCTGCTCATTTTGGATATCCATCTGAAAGGACGGCTCCTTCAGGAAAAATTTCATTTTTCTGTTATGCCATGCGGATGCAAAGCATGTACCGATTCTATAATTACATCTCATAAAATCTCCTATTCGCTCTTGATTTAAGCTCAAGTTTTCGCCATTATGAGAAACATTAAACATTTTTCCAAAGTCGATAACTATAAATTGATAGGAATTATCGCTGAATGCAAGCTGCAGTATACTGTCTTTTTCTTCATCATCCGCACTTACTATTTCTAGGCTTTTAGGTGTTTTTTTCAGATATTTAAAGTTATCTGTACCAATTTCCAGGAGCACGGTCCTATACCCGCCGTTTGCAATTTCCGCTGCTATTTTAAAAGCACAGGTTGTTGTTCCTGTGCCATTATCCAGTCCGAAAACACCAATAGTTATCGTACCATTTACAGCTTTGAATTCTTGTATAGTATCTTTTACTTTCCCTTCATCTATTGCCGATAAAATATATCTTTCGGGATAATGCACTATATACTGCTTAATCATGTTTAAATCATCAAAAGGAACAAAGGCGTAAACGCCAAATCCAACCATTTGAGTTATGAACTTTTTATCGGCTTCATCTGTATCAATCAAAGCTATGATTTTAGGCTTATTTTGGGAATCCATATTTTCTACAAAATCAGCAAGCTGTACTGATTTGCGGGTTGAAAGCAGTGTGTTTATAATAACAAACTCATATCTATCATATTCTAAGATATCTTTTATCATATCGATATCACCAACTGATTCCACCGATATATCTGTACTTTCATTTATGTATTCTTCGATTTCTGTATTTCCAATAGCCATTATGGCTCTATCCATTTTTAATTTCCTCCTTGAATAAGTGGCAGTGGGTCTATCAGAACTCCATTGAAAGTAAGTTCTAAATGCAAATGCGGACCTGTGCCTATTCCGGTATTTCCAACTGCCCCAATCACAGTTCCTTTTTGGACCTTATCACCCACCTCGCACTTTACTGCTGAGAGATGCTGATATCTTGATATCCAAATATCACCTTTGATGTTATGCTGCACTCTGATGTTTATTCCTCTTTCTCCACCGCTTGTATCTACTTGTATAACTTTGCCCTCTTCTATGGCAACTACAGGGCTTCCCATAGCATTTGCTCCAGATATATCTACACCGTTGTGAGGTCTGATAACATGCAATGTAGGATGCATTCTTTTCTGATCAAATTTAGAGGTTACTGTTTGAAGCTCAGGCGTAGGCCATCCAAAGAACCCTCCGTTCACTGATTCTATATAATCAGGAAGATTATATACATCACCAAACATTTCCTCCAATGCTCCCGAAGTCATAAGCATGTCTGCCCATTGAATCTGTTCTTCATCGAATCCTTTTTCTATAATTAGGTCATCTAGTTCCTTTGCGCTGAATATAATAACTGACTTCCTTCTATTTTTTACTTTGCGCTTTTCCTTAGCGGCTTTTAATACATCGTTAATATCGCTATCCGCACCAAGCCCAAACCAATTTCTTATACCTTCAGCAGTATTAAGATTACCTGAAGAAACCATCTCCCATCCTGAGTCTTCAGGTTTCCTCCAGTTTTCATAATACATTTTCATAAAGTCAACAGCTGAAACATATGGGTCAGCATTTTCAAAATCATTTTCAAATCGCACTGTATCATACACAAGCAGTTCCTGCCATGTACAGCCTGCCAGCTCTGCTGCCGTTTTGTAGTCATCAACAACACTTACTGCTGCTGATGGCATAAAGCTGGCAAGCATACACAGCATGATTATAACTAATAGGAGAAAAAGCATTGTAGGTAAAGTGGCAGCAAGAACAGCTTTTTTAAGCAGCTTATTTTGCCTTCTACGGCGTTTTTCTTGCTTTTTCATATCAATCATCGCCATTTCTTATTTTCTGTGTCTCTGCCTGATTTTGAGTTTGTTTATTACTTCTCTCTTGCTGCTGCTTCTGAATCTGCTTCATAACCTGCGCATAAGACATCTTTTGCGAATTTCCCGCCGTTTTGCTGCTTTCTGCAGCATCCGGAGAATATTCCCTTAACACATCGGTTCCATATTTTTGTGACAACTTCTCAAATATTTCTTCTCCTTTTTCTTCTCCAAAGTTCCCCCTGAAGTATTCCAGTCCTTTTTGCTGTTTTACAGGTGTTGGAACCTTTTCCTGAATTCTAATAGTTTGAGCCTGCATCTGCGAATTTGCATAATCCAATGACTGAGGTCTTTGGATATCGCGGTTTTTTCGATATATAGACCTTCCATCGGTTACTACATCCTGCACACTTCCGCCTTGCTCTACAGTTCTTTTCATAATTCTTGCTACGTTTGAAACATCTCTGTTATCAAATTGTCTATTCCCTTTTAAGCGTATTTTATCTGTTCTTTTTACAAAATCATCATATTCTGCCGGCTTATTTTCCCTCTCTGCAGCTTCATCGGCTTTTGCCTTTGAGTAATCATATTGCTTCTGGAGCAGTTCTTCTGCATGTCTAAAGTATGCTGACATATCATCTGTTGCAGTTCTAAGTCTATCTGCAGATACATTCATGGCCTCGGCCGATTGCCTGATATCTGAAGAATAATATGCAGAGTTTCTGTTCCCTCTTTCTTCCAAAGTATTTCCATTACCTCTTACATAATTGCCGGCAACTCCATATCCAGATGTTTTGTCTGTGGAATCCTCATTTCCACTCGTTCTGCTCGGATTACTGCTTAATGCTTTATATCTTAAAGTCAGAACCGTATCAATAGCATTCATATCTACATTTAAACTTTTGCGTAGAGATTGCGGCAGCTGTTCACTTGTGCTTCTATAACCGGCAAAAAGATCCACCAGCCTATATCTTTCAAACCATACTGCAGCAATACTTACAATCATGAGAAGTAAAACGGTAACAAGACCATATTCTTCAACAAAGGAGTAGATAACGTCCATGAATATAAGGATTACCGCTAAGAAAAAGGTTATTAAAACTCTTGTAAAAGCTACCCCTATCGTTCTTGTACTCCATCTTCTGATAATTTCCGCACCAAATGACGGTAAAAGAGCAATTAAGAAAATGAATATACCCAGCAACATGTAAAACAGCAATAATATCTTGTACCCTAATATAAGCAACGAAAAAGCAAGGATTAAAAGCATCAATATCAAATTAAAAATGAATAATATTGATACAGTAACTAACCTCGCCATTTGATGACTTACGCTCTTAGAGAACAAATTTTCTGATTCTGCGAGTTTTTCAACTTGTTTTAACCTATTTTCAGAACCCGGTTCATATTTTAAAATCTCCAATTCATATTTTTCAGCTGTTTCCACAGTTCCAAACTCAAGAATCTGCCATGGTTTATGAACGAATATGTCCCAGCATAAAGCAGAGGCTTTTCCTTTTGCATCGTCTGCGTTTCCGCCTTCGGCAACAGCATTATACGGTCCTTCCAAAACCTCATCTGATACTCCATCTGCAACCAGTTCTATACCTTCAAAAAGTTCCACAGGATAAGCATAAAAAAGAAATGCCATAGTTATTATCATTACTAAAGCTAAAAAGCTGGAAAGAGCTTGTGCAGTCCTGTTTTGAGCCAGTTTGATAAGCAGTACAAACGCAGCAAAGGCTATAGCATATACAGCTAAATTTCCCCACAACCCTTCATGCATTGCATCAACAAAAGGCTGCAGATATTCTGCCAATATTTCCGTTATATTTGTTGATAACGAAAAAGCAAAAATATTAATAACAACAGTTGCTATATTTTTCTGCAATGAAAAAAGAAAAGCATTGAGAATGTTAAGAATTACACTGCTTGTATCTTTAAAAAAAGACATTTCTTCAGTATCCAATTCATAATTATCTCTATACTTTACAAAATAGTCATTTCCCGACTCTGCCGCTACCTTATCAATATCCTGATACAAATCGTCTTCTGCAGACTCTGCATATCCGATCACGCTTCCCGCCGTTATGGCTATCACCAAGCTTAAGATCAATGCAAAAAACCGGAAACCCATTTTACTCTTCATCCGCAGCACTTCCTTTTTCTTTGTTCGGATTTGTATTAAAAGCATAGATAAGATGTTCATATACAGCATCAAACTGAAGCTTTCCTACCCTTCCGTCTAAATCTTGGAATAGACATTGTCCGTTTCCCAGGTTCATTACCACACGAATATTTTCATCGGTTTCTTCTAAGTCAAGGAACTGCAGTACCCTCTTAACTTCATTAATTTCCGTCGTTTTAAAACAAAACTTATATGTTATGGCATTTTTGATTCCTTCACCCTTCAGGTCATTAACGGAATGTCCAATGAAAATACATCCTGCATTTAATGAACGCCCCATTCTTGCGAGGAAGTTCATTGTTTTGATGCCGAGCTGTGTTGACGATAATGCCCAGGATTCGTCAAACAGAACTATCTTAAATATACTTCTATCTGACAATGCAAACTTCTTCGCAAATCCGGCAATTGGAAGCATAAGTACGGTTGATAACAGTTCTTCCTGTGTGTAGTCTTCTTTTGGTGTTTCTCTTTCCGGCATCTGCAGATTCTGTATCTGAAGTATATTTAGACGGTTATCAAAACTAAGTCCTTTTTCTTTTCCTGTACCAAATAAGAGCTTTGCCATACCTGACTTTCGCACAGTCTTTATCCTTCTTGCCAGCCTTCTCGCTGTCTCATAAAGATAATCCTCTCTCTCAAAATTATCCAAACGTTCAGCAAGAGTGGACATGCAAGGATTTTCACTTTCTTTTGTCCAATCTATAGCCTCAATAAGTGCAGTATACTCATCATCCTTAGGCAGTATCTTAAACAGCTCACAAATAATGTTCTGAGCAAGTTCAGCTGCCTCATTCATGTTATCCCTGTAAATTATAAACGGATCCAATTTACCGATATCTTCGTCTGATGAAGAAAGTGTCGTTATGCTTGTGAACATTCTCAGTTCCGGGATATCATCCTTCCACGAATCTCTTTCTCCCTTTGGATCCAAAATTAAAGCAGACCCGCCGTAAAGGATATTTAAATACGTAAGAAGGTTAGCATTAAATGATTTGCCTCCTCCAAGAGTTCCAAGGAACGCAGCTGACGCAGAACGATTTAATAGACATGCTCTTGCAAGCCACAAAAATACATTTGTCTGAAGCGGTCCTGTAGTCCCAATATATGGTCCCATTTTATCGCCAAGGCTGCGGCTCACAGCAAACATTGAACCGGCCAGAGTCTGAGGCGGCAAAGGAAGAATATAATCCTTTACGTAACGTCCTGCCCCGGGGATAAATTCCATGAATAATTTAACCTGATCTGTAAAAGGTCTTTCAACTCCGAAATTAAGATCTTCCATTTGTTCTTTTAGAAAAAGAGCATGCTCTGTCATCTCTTCTTCGTTATCAGCAGCTACGCAAAAGCTGACCGACACATCAAGCAGCGGTGCTCTGTCAGTCTTAAGCTCTGCCTCTAATCCATCAGCACTTTCCGAAGCCTCAAACAATTCATCAGGTACACTGTCTGATTGTGCCACATATTCAATCTGGCTCTTAATTTCCCGCCGTTTTCCATCAATCTTTCTCAAAGATTCCCTATATGCAATAGAATTGATATGTATGCATACCTCTGTCGCAAAAGGATAATCCTGCAAAAGAAGAAGCCATTCTCCTCCCGGAAAAGCAAGCCCGTCCGGAATGTGTGATAGTGTTAAGAATGATTGATATGATGTTTTTCCATCACTGTTTAAAACTTCAAGATGTCGCTCTTTTGACACAACTTGACCTTCTGTCAATGTCAAAACATCTCTTTTCAATGGTCGTATGGATTTTTCTCCATATTTTTCGGTTTCCCGGCTCATAGGTTTCCATATGCTTCCGTCCCTGTTTTTGCGAAGCTTAATACTATCAGACAGTCCCCTTCTGAACATGCGCTTAATTAACCATTGTATTGTTTTTTCATCAGTTTTTTCAAGACTTATACGTTTGCTCTGCTCCTTAAAAAAAGCCAATTCAGCATTTGAAAAATATCGTATTTCACTTTCTAGTATTTCTCTTTTCTCAACTCCAAAAAACTCTTCAAGAACCTTTGCAGGTCGGCGGAACAGTTCATCAAGCCTATTTGACAAGCTATTTGTTTTTTGAATCTTAGAAATAACATAAACCTCGTAGTCATTATTAATCCCCATAAGTTCTGCTTTTTCTGCAAGGTAATGCTCTGTACCCCTCGCATGTATTACTGCCGGTTCATATAGTTCATCTTCCTTGCTCAGACTTTCAATCAATGAATCATAGTGTTCTGAAACATCCTCAACCGTCGGGATTATCAATATCTTTGCTTCCAACCCAAGATTGACTATAAATCTTGTCAGCCTGGCCAGCCAGGCTATCTGCTTATCTTCAGAGAGAAAATCATAATTAAATCCGATTAACTTGTAGCATGCCCAAGAGCAATCATTTTTTTCAGTAAAAAGCAGATTCTTTTCATAGTACGTTACCGGGAATTGATACATTTACATTTCCCTCCTTTCGATTTTTTAAGAGCTTGTTCCGTTAGATTTAAGTATTCAGTCCTCCTATACACAATAGGATTAAATTTCAAATCTTTATATGTCTCCTTTGCCTGAAACCTGGCAAATCTTTTAGGCTGTCCTATATAATCAATGTAGCCAATTAGGAAGCGGTGCGGCAACTTACCGTCAAACTTCTTTTTAGTCATGACCTTCATGACTAAATACGGCATTACTACATACCTTAAAACTGCAGGAATAATACTTAAAAAGGGTAAATATTTTGATACTCCTATAACGAGTAAAAGGCTCAATACAAAATATACTGCCTCATCCGGATTCACCGGAACAGGAAGACGTATATCTCCAACAGCATATATCTTACGTTCAAATTTCCACATCTTTCCATAGGTTCTCAATACTTTTTGCTGTGCCATTCCATTCACCTATTTAACGGCAATTCCAAATAAGGTCTCACCAATAATTTCCAACTTTTCAGGGTTATTAATAATGTAAAGAAGAACCGCACCTATTGCTAAAAACACGCCACATGGAACCCATGCTTTTTTAGCTAAAAATCTAACTGCTATAAAGGCTACTATACAAAGTGCAAAAGCCCCAATCTGCTCTACACCCCAGTTCCCAATATTTGAACCAATATTTTCAACTCCTGCAAAAACCGGCGCAGTGTACAAAATCATTATCATAGCCATAACTACAATTTTTAGGCTCAAATTTGCTCTCTTTTCATTCAACGTATTTTTCATTCTCTTTTCCTCCTTAATTCTAAATAGGTCTGGTGTTAATTTCTTTCACATAATAGTGCTTCTTCTCATAAATCATTTTTAAAAAC
>JBJETA010000144.1:0-8292 GCA_051883075.1 Anaerovoracaceae bacterium | reverse complement strand
TGCGGCAATACAGATTTGCAATTATAATCATATAAAATGAATTTAGAAATACAAATATACAAATTCCAGTTTGTTGAACTGAATAGTACATATTTTCCGATGGGAGCAAGGTTGAAATACACCTTGCTCTCTTTTTGCTTTCGAAAGGACTATATAACCATTTTGTATATCTGTGGATTTTTGGAAGCTTTGGTGGTACAATCATTCCGTTAAAAGCTAATTTAAGGGGGAAAATATGATACTTGAAACAGAGAGGTTGTATTTACGGGAGCTGGAACAGGCAGATTTCAAATCACTGTGTAGAATTTTGCAGGATGAAGATGCAATGTATGCCTATGAAGGTGCATTTAGTGATATGGAAGTTCAGGAATGGCTTGACAGGCAGATATGTCGTTACCAAAAATGGAACTTTGGATTATGGGCCGTAATATTAAAAGAAACAAATCAGATGATTGGGCAATGCGGACTTACAATGCAGCCATGGAAAGATGATGAAGTATTGGAAATAGGATATCTTTTTGAAAGGCAATATTGGCATAAGGGCTATGCTACGGAAGCAGCTATAGCTTGTAAAAAGTACGCTTTTGAAATATTAAAAGCAGATGAGGTCTGCTCTATTATCAGAGATACAAATACTGCATCCCAAAATGTGGCCATCAGAAACGGTATGAAAATTATAGATACATGGACGAAACATTACAGAGGGGTGGAGATGCCGCATTACCGTTATGTGGCATTCCGAAATGATTAATTTGAAAAGTGAATTATATGAGCAATAGAAAACACCGTATTTTAAAAGGACAAAAGAAAGCAGAAAAAGTCGGGAAAACCATTTTCAGATGCGGTAAACTGTTGTTACAGCAGGAGGTGATACGATGGAATGGATGAATGCGATACAGAGTGCGATTCAATATATAGAGGAGCACATTATGGATGACATATCGGCAGAAGATGTTGCAGATTATGTTCATATGTCGCCCTTTTACTTTCAGAAGGGTTTCAGTATGCTCTGTGGATATACTGTGATGGGGTATATCAGAAACCGAAGATTAGCTCTGGCCGGCGGAGAACTTGCTTCGACTGATGAAAAAATCATTGATATTGCCATGAAGTATGGATATGATTCACCTGACAGTTTTACAAAGGCATTTACAAGATTTCACGGAATATCACCTGCCATGGTGCGAAAGGAAGATGTAATGATTAAAACCTTTGCGCCGCTGAAATTAGAGATTTCATTGAAAGGTGGTTATCTTATGAATTACAGAATCGTGGAAAAAGAAAGCTTTACAGTGCTTGCCGTATCAAAAATGTTTGATTATGAAAACTGCAAGAAAGAAATACCTGTATTCTGGAAAGCGCATTATGAAAAAGGAAACGGGAAATATGTATGTGGAATGTTCGGAATAAATATTGATGAAAAGATGGGGCATGATACTTTTGAATATTTGATTGCAGATTTGTATAATCCATCTGCAGAAGTTCCGGAAGGCTTCATTACCAGAACTATCCCTGCCTTTACATGGGCGGTATTTTCATGTGATGGTCCAATGCCATCAGCTCTTCAGGATGTAAATACAAAGATTTTTTCCGAATGGTTGCCGGCACTCAAGGAATACGAGTTTGCAGCAGGCTACTGTGTGGAAATGTATGATGATCCAAACAAATATCCTAAGGGAACACAGGATGAAAATTATCATTCAGAGATTTGGATTCCTGTCAGAAAAAAATAATTTTGATATCAAGAACTGAACTGACTTAAAATATGGATATTAAAAAATCTCTATTCTCATTTGCAGGGTAGAGATTTTCTTTATAGTATACATTGACAAATATCTATGTGTATAGTATTGTAGAATATATAGATAAGCATCTATATGTATAGTATTGTGAAATACATAGATACAAATCAATGTGAGGTGATAGAAATGAATTTACCTGATGTGGCTGCAATCTGTAAAGCCTTGGGGGATCCAAACCGATTGCAGATCATAGAAATATTATCAAACGGAGAACAATGCGGATGCAGGCTGTTGGAGGCTTTTGAAATCACGCAGCCGACATTGTCGCATCACATGAAGATTTTGTGTGACTGCGGACTTGTGAATGACCGAAAAGAAGGAAAATGGCACCATTATTCTTTAAATTGTGAAACTCTCAAAGGGTTCAAAAAATTTATTGAAAATCTGTCATGCAAAAAGGAAGGCTGTGACTGCTTATGATATGGAACTTTATTCAGGAACAGATACTGGGTATGAAATGGCTTAATGCACTGATATCCGGTGGCCTTGAAGGCCTGGGCATTGATGTGGCAGGGAAGCTGGGAGGCAGTATCCAGTTTTTTATTTATGATGTGATTAAAATTACGATATTATTATGTGTGTTGATTTATGGCATTTCCTATATACAGAGCTATTTCCCTCCGGAGAAAAGCAAGAAGATACTTGGAAATTTCCATGGGATAGGAGCTAACTGCATAGCGGCGCTTCTGGGTACGGTGACACCGTTTTGCTCCTGTTCATCCATCCCACTATTTATTGGATTTACAAGTGCGGGACTTCCGATAGGGGTAACATTTTCGTTTTTAATTTCTTCACCTATGGTGGATCTGGGAAGTCTTGTACTTCTTATGAGTATTTTTGGAACAAAGGTTGCGGTAACCTATGTAATAGTGGGTCTTATCATAGCTGTTGCAGGCGGTACATTAATTGAAAAAATGAAAATGCAAAAATATGTGGAAGAGTTTATACTGAAAGCAAATGCTG
This sequence comes from Anaerovoracaceae bacterium, assembly GCA_051883075.1. GTDB lineage: Bacteria > Bacillota > Clostridia > Peptostreptococcales > Anaerovoracaceae > Aminipila. The sequence continues at coordinate 5,527 of JBJETA010000144.1, read as the reverse complement.
TAGATATTGACAGCCCGGAGCTTTCACAAAAAGACCGGCTTATATATGCAAAAGAGCAGGTAGTAGCTACATTTAAAAAGGTTTTTCCTTACATCCTTCTGGGGGTGGCTATTGGTGCTCTGATTCACAACTGGATACCGGAAAGATGGATTGAGATGGTTCTGGGAAGCAGAAATCCATTTGGAGTCATTCTCGCAGTACTGGTGGGGGTGCCTATGTATGCGGACATTTTCGGAACAATACCTGTTGCGGAAGCCTTGTTGTCAAAGGGAGCACAGCTGGGAACCATACTCAGTTTCATGATGGCGGTTACAACTCTCAGCCTGCCGTCAATGATTATGCTGAAAAAGGCTGTAAAGACAAAGCTGCTTGCTGTTTTTGCAGCAATATGCACGATAGGAATTATTATTGTGGGATATTTATTTAATGCATTTGAAATATTTATAATTTAGGAGGAGAAAAAATGGCATTATTCAGATTAGGAAAAAAGAAAGCAGAAAAAGAGAATTGCTGCTGTTGCGGAAACTGTACTGCAGAAACAATGGAGCAGGCAGAAAATGCAAAGAGCGGACAGGGAATAAAAATCCTGGGAAGCGGCTGCAGCAAATGCAATCAGCTGGAAAAGGCTGTTGTTGAGGCTCTGGCTGAGTTAGGTATGAATACAGAAGTTGAGCATGTCAGGGAGTTTGAAAAAATTGCCGCATATGGGGTTATGACTACGCCTGCATTGTTGGTAGACGGCAAAGTTGTATCTTATGGAAAGGTTCTGAAAAAAGATGAAGTCATTGCTCTTCTGAAAAAATAATAAAAAAGGTGAAACCTCTCTGTAAATTTTCCGCTTATTAAAGTGAAAACAATAAAGGAGAATGTCTATGCTGGATGAAGAGATTGTAGATTTATTTATACTTAGGGACGAGAAGGCTATTGTCTCCTGCGGTGAGAAATACGGTGCAGGGCTACGGAGCATTTCAAACAATGTGCTGGATGATGCTGAAGCCGCAAAGGAATGTGAAAATGACACATACTTGCAGGCATGGAACTTAATTCCGCCCAATGAGCCGAGAACATATCTGTTCCCATTCTTAGCGAGAATAGTGCGCCATATTTCACTGGACCGCTGCAGAAAAAACAATGCGGAGAAGAGAAATGCTCTGGTTAATGAGCTTTCAGCGGAGCTGGAGCAGTGTATACCGGACAGAGGAACAAATACCGAGGATGCGGTTGCTGCGGGTGAGCTGGGGAGCATTATAAGCAGCTTCCTCAGGACATTACCGGAAATACAGAGAAAAATCTTTATGCGAAGATACTGGTATATGGACTCTGTTTCTGATATTGCAAAGGCTTTTGGCTTTTCTGAGGGTAAAGTGAAAACAATTCTTTTCAGGGCAAGAAAGAAAATGAGAGAATATCTCAGGAAAGAGGGGTATGTGCTGTGAACGGGGAAAAACTGTTAAACCGGCTGGAGTTTATAGATGAAGAGCTGATTGATGAAAGCTATATGGATGGGGTAAAAAGAAAAGAAATAACCGTAACCCGAAGGAAAAGGATGGGTGTCCTGATGCTTGCCGCAGTTCTGGTTTTTGCAATGTGCATTACTGCGAGTGCGGTCATTGAAAACGAGTGGGAAATTGATATAATCAATTATCTCGGACTAAGCAATGCAGACACTGAGCAACTCCATGACGGAAGTGTATTAATTAATGCATCAGACACGCAGGAGGTTACAAATAGGCTTACGGGAGAAAAGGAAAAAGTAAAGCTTGAGGCTATCTGGTCAATTGGGGATAAAAGAAATGTTTTTATAAAGATAGAAACAAATATAGAGCCGGGCGAATCCTTTAATCCGGAAAGGGATTATTATATACCTCAGGTATGGGAGTACGAGATTAAAGAAGGGAAAAAAGACAGGATAAAAACTTCGGCAGGAACTATTGAAAGCCGTATTGAAGAAGGAAAGCTGTGCTTTTATATGGCAATTCAAGACTGCGAGGATTTGAACAAAAGCCATGTGACGGTGAAGATGGGCGACATATATCTGTATCATGACAAAGGGGTTTATGATGATGCGGAGACAGCACCCGAGGAGCATGTATATGACGGAGAGTGGACATTATCATGGACATACAGCTATAAGTCACACGAGGTAAAGAAGAATATTAATAAAGTGATTGATTTTGACGGAAATAAGATATTTGTCAAAAGTGTCAGGGTTACGCCGCTGGAAATAAAGTTGGAGGCGTATACGCTGTCAGGGGATATGTCATCGGAAAACTTGCCGGAGATAGAAAGCATAAGGCTGAATAATGGCTTTGAGATAAAAACAGAGAATGTGGGCGGCGGCGGATATGGCTCTACTGCAATACCGGGGATTTATCATATAGAAAGATATGTTTCGGCGGCATGGCTTGGATATACGTTTAATCCGGCAGAGGTACAGAGCATTACTCTGGGAGAAACAGAAATAGATTTTGGCGGAAAAGGAGAAAAGAATTCCGGTGGCCGTCCGGAAGATAAATACGAGGGGGATATTGAGGCCTATATAAGCGGTAATGACCGGGATAATGACGGAATAGATGACCAGACGGATATCCTGCAAAGCGCTTTGGAATATATCGGAACTAAGCCGAAGTATAAAAGCAAATATTATGAGACAGGATACCCGGATGATGAATACGGGGTCTGTACAGACGTCGTTGCTAATGCACTGAAGGGGGCAGGCTATGATCTGATGGAACTGGTGGAAGCGGACATTGCAAAGAACCCGGAGGCTTACAACATTGAAGAGCCGGATGCGAACATTGACTTCAGAAGGGTGCAGAATTTAAAAATTTATTTTGCAGGGAATGCGGAAGAACTCACCACAGATATAAAGGACATTGAAAGCTGGCAGGGCGGAGATATAGTGATATTTGATAAACATATAGGAATTATATCTGATATAAGAAATAGAAACGGAGTTCCGTATGTTATTCATCATAATGACCCGTTCCAGAAAAACTATGAAGAAGATATTCTGGAAAAGCGGAATGATATAGTTGGTCACTTCAGGATATCCGGGAACTGAAAGCCAATAGCGAATATAAGGAGGCAGGTATGAGCGAAGTTTCATCAAGAATGCAGCATTTCCCCGAGGATACTGTTATCATAAAGGAGGGGGAATATAAAAATGAAATGTATAAAATCATTTCAGGAAAAGTAGCGGTATATTTAAACTATGGGAAAAAGGATGAGTACCTGTTGAGAATTCTCTCTGAATCGCAGTGCTTTGGAGAAGTGGGTATTTTGTGCCAAAAACCAAGCATATATACAGTTGTGGCTCTGTATGATGCCATGGTAATGCGCATTTCGGAAGAAGAGTTGGAATCATTTTTGCAAAACAACAGCCAGAATGCCCTTAATATCATAAAGAATCTGGCACGGGAGGTTCTGAATTTAAAATGCAATCTGGATATGATGATTGAAGAGCTGTCAAAAGGAAGTGAAGAGGAACGCATAAGAGCCGAAAAGCTTAAAGAAAAAATAAATCAGTATATGATTTCAAATGTGGCATTTACGGGTAATTTTGATAGAATAGTTTGATTCCCCGGGTTTAGCCGCTGGGAATTTTTCTGTTGTTCGATTCCCTTTTTTAAATAGAAAAAGCAAGCCTTACGACTTGCTTTTTTAACTGTTTGGTGACTCCACCGGGAATCGAACCCGGGTTACCGCCGTGAGAGGGCGGTGTCTTGACCGCTTGACCATGGAGCCAAAATATTAATCATACAAATAATATTTTGCCACAAAAAACAAAAATGTACAGCCCTAAATTGAAAATTTTTAAAAATTTTTATTTAAAGTGTGAAGTTTTAAAAAAATTTATGCAGGTTCTTAAAGGAATGTAACTTTTGTATCGACAATATATTTGTCTTTGAGATATGTCAGGGTTTCCATGTGCGGCATAGTCATATGATATTTCTGATGCTCCGCGGATTCCCATTTTTCAAGAAGCAGTATTGTGTTTTTATCTTCTGCCGCATAGAAATAGTCATATTGAATGCAGCCGTTTTCTGCACGCACAAGTTCAGGAACTCCCGAACTGATGACTTCGTCAAGAAATTTTTCACGCATACCGTCTTTGGCGGTATACATTACAAGGATAACAACAGGCTTCATATTTATATTTTCTCCTTTGTTTTAAATAATCTGACATATAAAATTATAATCCTTTTATTAAAAAATTGCATTATTAAATTTCGTGTTGAAAACAGCAGGAAAAGATAGTAGCATGAAATGCATACAGGACATTACGGGACATTATCCCGGCGGAAAGGGAGATAAGAAAGTGTGCAGGAATGACATAAAAGCGGAAATAAGGCAGAGGCTTTTTGAAATGCAGGATCTGAAGTATAAGGAGTTTCATAAGAAGCTGATTCCGGGTGTAGATGAAAACAAGATAATCGGTGTAAGAACTCCCGCTTTGAGAAAGTTTGCGGGGGAAGTCTGGAAGGAGGGAAAGGCGGATGCCTTTGTTGAAGAACTGCCGCATGAGTATTATGAGGAGAACAATCTGCATGGGTTTCTGCTTGAAAAAATCAAGGATTATGATGAATGTATAAAAAAAGTGGACAGATTTCTTCCTTATATAGATAACTGGGCAACGTGCGATTCCATGAGCCCGAAGGTTCTGGGCAAGTACCCGGATAGGCTGGAGCAGGATATCCGGCGCTGGATTGCTTCGGAAAACACATATGAGATAAGATTTGGAGTAAAAATGATGATGTCGGTTTTCCTTGATGAAAATTTTGATGATGAATATCCGGCACTGGCGGCAGGAATAAGGTCGGAGGAGTATTATGTGAATATGATGATTGCATGGTACTTTGCAACGGCGCTGGCAAAACAGTATGACAGAATCCTGCCATACTTAGAAGAACACAGGCTGACGGACTGGATACACAGGAAAACCATACAGAAGGCTGTTGAGAGCTATCGTATTACAGATGAACAGAAAGCATATTTGAAATCGCTCCGATAATACGAAGATTCATGAAAAGAAATTTTGCATTTTCATGCATTTTTTTCCTTGATTTGGTGACAATAGGGACAAACGACAAAATAACACGTCAGATATACAAATGGAGGGAAATATGGAACTGAAGGAAAATATGAAAGATGTAAATGCAAAAATGAAGGAGCTTGGCAAGTCTGTTAAAAATATGGGCGAAGCGGTAATGTCCAAGGCTGAGGACAAGCTGGAGGATATAAAGGATGAAGCTGAGGACAAGCTGTCTGAAGCAAAAGAAATGCTTAAGGATATGAAAGACGACATGAAGATGAAGCATGATATGAAAATGAGATAGAAGAGAAGCCATAGTCGGCAACTCCGGACAAATTGTCGCATTTGTAAAAAATAATTTAAAAATATAGAAAAAAGTTTTTAAAAGCTGTTGACAAGGACTATCCGGAGTGGTAATATAAATAACGTTCCGCATAACGGAACAGCACTCGAAAAAGTGCAAAGAACATTGAAAACTTCATAGTGCAGAGG
>JBJETA010000143.1:0-1880 GCA_051883075.1 Anaerovoracaceae bacterium | reverse complement strand
CAACCTTACCTACAAGGTCAGCACCAACGTCAGCAGCCTTAGTATAGATACCGCCGCCTACACGTCCGAATAATGCCATTGATGAAGCACCAAGACCGAAACCTGTTACACACTGCTGTACTGTAGCAAAATCAAGAACTACGAATACAACGCTCAATCCTAAAAGACCTAAACCTGTTACGCAAAGACCCATAACAGCACCTGATCTGAATGCTACCTGAAGAGCCTTTACCATACCGCTTTCGTGAGCAGCATGAGCAGTTCTTACGTTACCCTTTGTAGCAACCTTCATACCGAAGAAACCTGCAAGGATTGAAAGGAATGCTCCAAGCAGATAAAGACCTGCTGTAATCCAGCTCTTTAAGCAGAAACCGATTAATAGGAAAAGTACGGCAATTACAATAACCATTGTCTTGTATTCTCTTGTCAGGAATGCCATAGCACCTTCACGGATATATCCGGCAATTTCCTTCATACGGTCATTGCCTTCATCAATCTTGCCAATCCATGAAGCAAGGCCATAAGCGAATACTAGAGCAACAGCAGCAGCCGCGATTGCAAAAATACCCATAAAATAATTCCTCCTTCTTGCTTTCAACAACAATTAAGAGGCACCGCTGCACCTCTTATGTCAAAAGCATGTTTTTTAATAATAAACAAAAAATATAATAATGATTATAAAATCAATTATTCGATAGTTACTAAGGCTAAAGAAATAATGATAAAGCAGACAGCAGCAACTGAAGTTATTTTGCTTAAAATAGATTCATATCCTCTGCTCTTTTTCTTTCCGAAAAGCTGTTCTGCACCGCCGCCGATTGAACCGGACAGACCTGCACTGTTACCTGACTGAAGCAGAATACTTGCAATTAGGATAACGCTGGCAATTGCTAGCACAACCATAAGAAATGTTTTCATCCTTTGTACCTCCTCTATATGATTAACTTCTAAAGTCTAGCATAAACTGTCAAAAAAATCAAGGCTTTTTTCGGACTGTTTCGCATTTTCCTAAAAAGCCTTGATATTTTATTCAATTACGCTCGAACTAACCTCTCAAGTTGTATGGTTTTCTTTTTTTGTTCGCTTCGCTCACATATGCGGCGTTGCCGCATAGTAGAAAACCATGAAATTTGCTCGACTACGCTCGCAAATTATAAAATGCAGACATTCCTGCGTACTGTCCCGATACGTCTAAAAGTTCTTCGATTCTCAGAAGCTGGTTGTATTTTGCAATTCTGTCAGTTCTTGAGAGTGAACCTGTCTTAATCTGTCCTGCGTTAAGTCCAACTACGATATCAGCAATAGTTACGTCTTCTGTTTCACCGCTTCTGTGTGATACTACTGCTGTGTAGCCTGCCTTCTTAGCCATTTCGATGGCATCAAATGTTTCAGTTAATGTACCAATCTGGTTTACCTTAATAAGGATTGAGTTTGCAACTCCCTTCTTGATACCTTCCGCAAGTCTTTCTGTATTTGTAACAAATAAATCGTCACCAACAAGCTGAACCTTCTTGCCAAGTCTGTCAGTAAGCTTCTTCCAGCCGTCCCAGTCATCTTCTGCAAGACCGTCTTCAATTGAGATGATTGGGTACTTTGAAACAAGCATTTCATAGTAATCAATCATTTCCTCAGCTGTTCTTGTAACGCCTTCACCTGTTAAGTTATACTTCTTAGTATTTTCATCATAGAATTCGCTGGCAGCTACGTCTAAAGCAAGCTTAACATCATCGCCGGGCTTGTATCCCGCCTTTTCGATAGCCTCGATAATGACCTGTATAGCCTCTTCATTTGTTGAAAGGTTAGGAGCAAAGCCGCCTTCGTCACCCCCCCATCACCAGCTTCATATCGTGTTCAATCAATAAGATAGTGGTGTTGTGATG
>JBJETA010000142.1:0-8404 GCA_051883075.1 Anaerovoracaceae bacterium | reverse complement strand
TAATTAAAAACAAAATATTTGATAACACAAAAGGCACCCGCATAGGGTGCCTTTTGTTGTGCGTATAAGCAGTAATATAAAAAATTTCATATACAACAAAAAAGTGCTGGACAAATTGACCTAATAATAGTAAAATCATTAAGTAATTATTATTAGAATAATTTCATGTTAAAAATTTGTGCACAAAACATATAGAATTAAGGAAGACGGCGTTCAGGGGTCTTGTATCTCTGTCACTCTAATTCTGCCGCCAACCTTAATTTTTTTAGTTTTTGTGCCTTTTTATTTTTATGCAGAAGTTAACGTGGAAAAGTCATCAATTGAAGAAAGAAGGTAGTAAGAATGGATAAGAAGTACATTTTCGTAACAGGCGGAGTAGTATCGGGACTGGGAAAAGGAATCACTGCGGCATCACTTGGAAGACTGCTGAAAGCAAGGGGTCTTAAGGTTGTAGCACAGAAGCTTGACCCATATATCAATGTGGATCCGGGAACGATGAGCCCTTATCAGCACGGTGAAGTTTTTGTGACAGAGGACGGTGCGGAAACTGACCTGGACCTTGGACATTACGAAAGATTCATCGATGAAGACCTCAATAAGTTTTCAAATCTTACTACAGGAAAAGTTTACTGGAATGTCCTGACAAAGGAAAGAAACGGAGAATATCTGGGAAGCACTGTTCAGGTTATCCCACATATAACAAATGAAATAAAAACCTTTATTTACAATGTAGGAAAGCGAAGCCAGGCAGATGTTATCATCACAGAAATAGGCGGAACTACAGGGGATATTGAAAGCCAGCCATTCCTTGAAGCAATACGCCAGGTGTCCCTGGAAGTGGGTAAGGAAAACTGTCTGTTTATCCATGTGACATTAGTTCCGTTTATCAAGAGCTCAGGTGAACATAAGTCAAAGCCTACGCAGCATTCAGTAAAAGAACTGCGTTCCCTGGGAATTTCTCCTGACATAATCGTTATGAGAGCCGATGAACCTATTGATGAAGATATCAGAACAAAGATATCGTTGTTCTGCAATGTTAAGCCTGACTGTGTAATTGAAAATATCACACTGCCTGTTTTGTATCAGGCTCCGGTAATGCTGGAAAAGAGCAATTTTTCATGGATAGTCTGCAGGGAGCTGGGCATTAACGCAGGACCGTGCGAAATGACAGAGTGGAACGAAATGCTCGAAAGAATAGAAAACCGTGACAAGGAAGTGGAAATCGCACTTGTAGGTAAATACGTCAAGCTCCATGATGCGTATCTGTCTGTAGCGGAGGCTCTGAGACATGCGGGATATGAAAATTCCAGCAAGGTAAAAATCAACTGGGTGGATTCTGAAGACATAACAGAAGAAAATGTTGAAAAGCTTCTGGGAACATCAAAGGGCATACTTGTTCCGGGCGGTTTTGGAAACAGAGGCATAGAAGGAAAAATTACGGCGGCAAAATATGCAAGAGAAAACAATATACCTTATTTCGGCATTTGTCTGGGCATGCAGATTGCAGTAATAGAGTATGCGCGAAATGTTCTGGGCATAAAGGATGCGCATTCGAGCGAATTTGTTCCTGATGGAAAGAATTCTGTCATAGATTTTATGCCTGACCAGTACGGTGATATACCAAAGGGCGGAACCATGAGGCTCGGCGCATATCCATGCCACATAAAAAGCGGCACTGTCATGGAAAAGGCATATGGAACGGATGATATACAGGAAAGACACAGACATAGATATGAATTCAATAATGACTACAGACAGCAGTTTACCGACGGGGGAATGACCATCAGCGGAACTTCGCCTGATGAGCGCCTTGTTGAAGCTGTGGAACTCTCAGACAGACCGTTTTATATAGGAGTACAGTATCATCCTGAGTTTAAGAGCAGACCTAACAAGGCACATCCTCTGTTCAGGGAATTTATAAAGGCTGCACTTGAAAGATAAGGGGTTAGTCCTGCGTATATTTGTGGTAAAATATATATTGAAAATATTTAAAAGTGAGGGCAGCATATGAAAATTATGATAGCATCCGATATACACGGCTCGGCTTATTTCTGTGAACAGCTTATAAACGCTTATGAGAAGGAAAAGGCAGATAAAATGCTTCTCCTGGGCGATTTGCTTTATCATGGACCAAGAAATGACCTGCCGCGTGAATATTCGCCTAAAAGGGTTACAGAGCTTCTTAACGGGATAAAAAACGAAATCCTGTGTGTGAGGGGAAACTGTGAAGCTGAAGTGGACCAGATGGTGCTGGAATTTCCGGTTCTGGCGGAATACTGCCTGCTGTATGAAGGCGGGATAACAATATTTGCGGCACACGGACATAATTTCAATATGGAAAATATACCTGCTTTGAAAAAGGGTGACATTCTGCTGAACGGACATACGCATATACCGAAATATGAAAGCTTCGGAGGGGAAAACGGACAGGACTATATATATGTAAATCCCGGCTCGGTTTCTATACCGAAAGGTGACAGCACAAACAGCTACATGATTTTTGAAAATGGCATATTCATCTGGAAAACATTAAACGGCAGTGAATACATGAAACTTGAATTACAGAATAGATAAACCGGTTTATTAGGAGAAATTTTCGTATGAGTAAAATGAAGGTACCTGTTGCGTGGATAATGGCAGGGTTAATCGTTGTTTCAAGTTTATTTATAACTTTTACCATATACAGCATAAATGTGAGCGGAAATCAGGAAAAGCGTGCCTTTGAGGAACTTCAGAATTCTGCAAAGGCACAGGCGGAGCATCTGGCATATATGCTGGAGTTTCAGTATGCACCTTTGGAAACTGCAGCGCTCTGTCTGGAGATGAAGAACGGAATGACTATTGAGGAAAAGAAAGCTTTACTTGAGGACTTTGTAAATATAAATCAGGTACGCATGATGGGATATGCCGACATAAATGGGGATGCCGTGAGCTATACCGGCGAAAAACTCGGAAACATTTCCGAAAGACTGTATTTTACCGACATCGTTTACGATGGAAAACCAAGAGCGATGGACTATATAGAAAATGAAGCGGTGAGCGATGAACCGTGTGCGGTATTTGCAGTGCCCGTATTGAAAGACGGAAAAACACTTGGAATACTTTTTATACTGAAGGAAAGGCATTTTTTTGAGGAAGCATTGCTGGATGACACTTTTGATGGGAAGGAACTGTCATTCATAACAAATGCGAACGGGGATATAATCGTAGCAAATAAAGCTGCATACCGTCATCTTCCGGATAAAAATCTGTTTGAGAGCCATGATGCGGAATTTGTTGAAGGAAATTCCAGAGAGAATATTTTAGATGATTTAAAACATGAAAGAGCAGGAAGCTTCAGATTCACCCGGGATAATGAAGAATTTGTAGCTTATTCGCCTTTTGGCATAAATAACTGCTCTGTATTCTGCATGATTGATAAAGATACGGTAACCGAGAAATACATGGGCAACAGCAATATATTTAAAAGAGCCATTTACAGCATTTCTGCAATTTTTCTCCTGGCTGTTTTTTATATAGTGTTTATCACTATGAGACATACAAAGCAGCTGAAAGCGGAACAGGAGCAGACACGTTTCCAGATAGAAAGAAGCAATATCCTGTTTGATGAGATGAAAAGTGTTGTTTATGACTACAACATGAAAACCGGTGAATTTTCGGTAAGCGATTCCTTTGAAAAAATAATGGGATTTTCTTTGGAAAAGGATCTTATCGACTATAAAATAATGCTGTTTGATTCAAAGTACGACTATAAGGCTTTTTTAGATGCGGTAGAATATGTAAAGAAAACAGGAAAAAGCACATTTATGGAAAACCTGCTTGCTGATACGGAAAACAATGTTAAATGGATAAAGATAAGTGTAAATCCGTTTTTCTCGGATAAAAATGAACTTACAAGCATATACGGAGTTATTTCAGATGTGACGGACATACATACAGCACTTGATGAATATGACAAAATGCTTTCGCATGCACAGGGAGGAGGCATTTACCGATGCCGCCTGGGCGAGACTGTACAGCTTGAATATGCCAGCGAAGGCCTTTTCAGAATGTTGGGATACTCAAAAGAAGAGTTTGATGCTGACATCAGGCAGTCATATATAAATGCAATTTATGCTGACGACAGAGACATATTCAGAAATTTTATAAATGATGTTTCAAAGGATAACGGTATAAAAAGCTGCAGATACCGCATGGTATGCAGAAACGGAAGCTTTATTAATGTGCTTGACACAATGGAGCCCATAAAAAATGAGGCGGGAGAAATGATGGGATATGCATCTGTTACGGATATAACAGAATTTGTGGACCAGCAGAGATATCTTGAAGAAAAAGCAGATACCGATGAACATACTATGCTTCCTAACAAGAGCTGCTGTGAGCGCATTATCCAGGATGAAAGAATCATAGAAGAGCCTACCTGCTGTGTTATGTTTGATTTAAACGGATTAAAACAGGTAAATGACAGCATGGGACATATTGTCGGTGACGATATGATAAAAGAGTTTGCCAACATATTGAGAAACAACATAAGAGAGGGTGATTTTGTCGGCAGATTCGGCGGTGATGAATTTATTGCAATACTGTACAACACTGATGAAAAGGCAGTGCACAGCTTCCTTAACCGTATAAATATAGAAACGGTAAGATTTAATGCCAATCAGAACGCATATTCCATAAGCTTCTCTGCAGGCTATGCCGCAACGACGGGGAGTGAGGAAATGACCTTCAAAGATCTGCTTGATAAGGCGGATGCAAATATGTATGAAACTAAGAAGAAGTATAAGGAAAGCATAAGAAACGTATAAGAAATATCGTAAAATAAAAGGGACTGCCTGAGTGGCAGTCCTTTATTTTCAGCTGTTTATATGATTTCAGTATCACGGGAAAATGAAAAGCCTCTTCCCTTAACTTCTTTTATACTGCTTATGGTTATAAAAGCGGCGGGATCTATTTTCAGCACAGCGTTATTTACGGCATAGACCTTTCTGTTTGTTGTTACACACATAACAGCCTTCTGGGGCGTGGCTGTCATGGCGGTTTCCATGCAGATCATTGATACACCCACATTCATTTCGTGGAGAAGTGTATCCTTAATTTTTTCGTATTCTTTAGAAACGATGAAAAGCTGTGAACGCTGGCTTCCTGCGAGAATAACCTTGTTTACCACAAGACTTGTAAGAACCGTAAAAAGAACACCGTAAAGCATCTGCTCTGTATTTGAGAAGCCTGTCTGAGTGAGCAGAACTGCAGTATCTATCGTATACAGGGTTGCAGCAACAGGTATATGAAAATATTTGTTTAAAATAAGAGGAGGAATATCAGTACCTCCTGACGAAGCGCCCATCCTTAAAAGAAGCCCCATGCCTACTCCGAGAAGTGAAGCACCGCATATTGCTGCAAGCAGCAAATCGGTTGTAAGCGAAGATAAAACCTTAAACTGTAGGAAAAAGGTTAAGAACATGGGATATAAAAATGTGCTGAGCAGCGTAGTCAGGGCAAATTTTTTGCCCAGGAAAATAAAGCCCAGCGTGAACATTAGTACATTAAGAATAGTAAGAGTTAAAGATAAATCAAAGCCAAAGTAATGTTCCAGGGTTAAAGACATACCGGTAGTTCCGCCCATGATAATGCCGTGGGGTCTTATAAAGCAGGCAACTCCCAGACCGAACAGCATATTTGCAAAAATGATGACACCAAGAGATTTTGTTTTTTGTACAAGCTTATTGTTCATTCATCCGACTCCTCTCTATATTATTATTTCTATGGAATGTCCAAATAATTACATAAAATCGCCTTGACTATGATAACATAAAAAAATAAAAAATCCAGCACTTTTCATATAAAATTGTTTGCATAAATAAAAAATAAGTTTTAATTTTAGATAAAAATGTAATTGAGATACAAAAAATAAAAAATAATTATATTTCTGTGCACAACTGCGCAGAAAAAGAAACACTGCATGGATAAAAAGAAAGAGTTGTGGTACAATGATTAAATGAGCCATAAGGCAGACAGATTATTAGATTGAATGTGACTGGAATAAATAAAAACAGAAACGGGAGCGGACATGGATTATTTAAACGGACTAAATGAAAAACAGCGTGAGGCAGCACTTCACAAGGACGGGCCTCTTTTGATACTTGCAGGTGCGGGAAGCGGAAAAACAAGCACCATGACCAGAAGAATAGCTTATCTGATAAAAGAGGAAGGAATATCGCCATACAACATACTTGCGGTTACCTTTACAAACAAGGCGGCTAAGGAAATGAGGGACAGGGTTGAGGCTCTTGTAGGAGAAGGACTGAATATGTGGATGTTAACCTTCCATTCAGCCTGCCTGAGAATCCTAAGAAGAAATGCCGAAAGACTGGGATATACAAATGACTTTGTCGTTTATGATCCTACAGACCAGAAAACAGTGATAAAGAACTGTATAAAAGAAATGAATATAGATGACAAGAAATTTACTCCCGCTTATGTGCTGAGCATCATAAGTGACAGCAAGGAGAAGGATATTTCGCCTGAAGCATTCCTGCTTCAGAATCAGGGAGATTTCAGAGGGCAGATTCTGGCACAGCTGTATATAAGCTATGCAAAGACATTGAAGAAAAACAATGCCATGGACTTTGATGATCTGATAGTAAATACAGTAAGACTGTTTGAGGAAAATGAAGATGTGCTCATGCAGTACCAGAATCGCTTCAGATATATCATGGTAGACGAATATCAGGATACAAACTACATGCAGTATCGTTTTATAAAGCTTCTGGCGGAAGCGCACAATAACATCTGCGTGGTAGGTGACGATGACCAGTGCATATACCAGTGGAGAGGTGCGGACATTAACAATATCCTGGATTTTGAAAAGGATTTTAAAAATACAAAGGTCATAAAGCTGGAACAGAATTACCGTTCTTACGGAAATATACTTGCGGCGGCGCACAGTGTTGTTGAGAGGAATCTGCAGAGAAAGCAGAAGAAGCTTTGGACTGATAAAGAGCCCGGAGAAAAAATTACTTATTACAGAGCTGATGATGAAAAGGACGAGGCAAGATATGTAGCCCAGGAAATAGACAGGCTCAGGGCGGAAAACAGGGCAAACAAAGATTTTGCAGTGCTTTACAGAACAAATGCACAGTCCAGAAACTTTGAAGAGGCTCTGTCGGCAAGGGAAATACCGTACAGGGTTCTGGGCGGAGTGCGCTATTACGACAGAAAAGAAATAAAGGATATCATGTCATATATGAGACTGATACAGAATCCTGCCGATGATGTTTCTTTTGTGAGAATCATCAACGAGCCGAAAAGGGGCATGGGTGAAAAGACTGTAAGCAAACTGAAGGCGCTGGCAGAAGTCAGGGGAGAAAGCCTGTTTGAGGTCTTATGCGATGAAGAAATACTTATGGGTCTTCCTTCAAAGTCAATTCCAAGTGTGCGCAGCATGGTTGAAACAATCAGAAGCTACAGTCAGGAAAAAGACAACCTGAGGGTTTCGGATATATATGACGGAGTTATTGTCAATACGGGATATTTAAAGGCTCTTGAAGACGCCAATACAGTTGAGACTGAGGGCCGCATAGAAAATATCATGGAATTCAAATCGGTAATATACGATTATGAAAAGGATGATGCAAATTTAACTCTTGCAGACTTTATGGAACGAATAGCACTTGTTGCAGATGTGGACAATCATGATGAAAATGAAGATGCGGTTGTACTTATGACTATGCACAGTGCAAAAGGACTGGAGTTCCCGGTGGTATTTCTTCCGGGGATGGAAGACGGACTGTTTCCGGGTTGGAGAGCGCTGGAAAAGCCTACAGGACTTGAAGAAGAAAGAAGACTTTGTTATGTAGGCATGACAAGAGCCAAAGAAAGACTCTTTATGACAAGTGCAATGGTTCGAACCATGTACGGAAAGACTGAATATACAAGAGAGTCACAGTTTATAAGGGAAGTTGATAAAAAGCTGCTTCAGGGAAGTGCTGTCTATGAAAAGAAACAGACAATACATAGCGAAGCAAGTGCACCCAGCGGAAATTTCGGAAACAGCTGGGGCGGAGGCTCCGGCTTTGGCGGAGCGGCTGCACAGAAAGCACCTGCCTCAAGAGGCGGAAGCAGCTGGGGCATTCCGGGCAGCAGACCGGGAACATCAGGCAGTTTTGGAACTGCCGGAAGAGGCAATGACGGATTTTCAAAAGCTGTGCCGGCTTCACCGTTTAATACACTTTCGGCTTCGACAAGAGCTTCAAAACAGAATGCGGGTAAAAACTCAATAAGTTTTGAAGCAGGAGACAAGGTAAGCCATGCAAAATTCGGCACAGGTATGGTTGTTTCCGTGGATGGAAAGACTATAAGCGTAATGTTTGATACGGCAGGTATGAAAAAACTTGCCAGGGAC
>JBJETA010000141.1:0-1912 GCA_051883075.1 Anaerovoracaceae bacterium | reverse complement strand
CCTTTATGTCTTTTTCAACAAGGTTCATAACAGCCATGCCCGCATGCTTTGCAAGCTGTATTCTTCCGCTGTGTACAGCAGGTATAGTTCCGTTTCCCGGAAGAGCTATGCCTATAGCCTCACAGAGACAGTTCATACTGTTCGCAGTATACATACCCGAACACGAGCCGCATCCCGGACAAGTATTCTGTTCAAACTCTTCCAATCCTTCATCATCAATAATGTCCGCTTTTCTTGCTCCGACAGCTTCAAACATCTTTGAAAGTGATGTTTCAACACCGCCGACAAGACCGCTCATCATAGGTCCGCCTGAACATACCACAGCTGGAATATTCATTCTTACAGCTGCCATAACCATACCGGGTACAATTTTGTCACAGTTCGGAACTAATACCAGACCGTCAAACTGATGTGCCATAGCCATAGTTTCAACGCTGTCAGCAATAAGTTCACGGCTTGCAAGAGAATATTTCATACCTATATGCCCCATGGCAATACCGTCACAAACTCCTATGGCAGGAACCATGATAGGAGTTCCTCCTGCCATTCTCACTCCTGCCTTCACGGCTTCCGTCACCTTATCCAGATGCATATGACCCGGTACAATCTCACTATGAGCCGATACAACACCTATTAAAGGTCTTTCCAATTCTTCTTTTGTATAACCCATAGCATAGAAAAGGCTTCGCATAGGAGCCTTTTCCACGCCTTTGGTTACGTTATCACTTCTTCTTGCCATAACAACCAAAACCTTTCTGTATTCGCAATCAAAACATACCTTTATTTCTTAAGCCAGCTCATCATGTTTCTAAGTTCCTGACCTACCTTGCAAAGAGGATGTGCAGCTTCCTTGGCTCTTGTAGTTAAGAACTTAGCCTTACCGCCTGCATTGAATTCCTGGATAAATTCAGATGCAAATGTACCGTCCTGTATTTCGTCCAGAACCTTTTTCATTTCCTTTCTTGTATCTTCTGTAATGATTCTCTTTCCTGTTCTGTAATCACCGTATTCCGCAGTATTTGAGATTGAATATCTCATCTTTTCAAATCCGCCTGTGTTGATTAAGTCAACAATAAGCTTCATTTCATGGATACATTCAAAATATGCCATTTCAGGTTCATATCCCGCTTCAACCAATGTATCGAAGCCGGCCTTCATAAGTTCGCATACGCCTCCGCAAAGAACAGCCTGTTCACCGAATAAGTCTGTTTCTGTTTCTTCCTTAAATGTTGTTTCAAGTATACCTGCTCTTCCTGCACCGATACCTGAAGCATAAGCAAGAGCATAATCCTTAGCCTTGCCTGAAGCATCCTGATATACTGCGATAAGTGAAGGAACGCCCTTACCTTCAACATACTGGCTTCTTACAGTATGTCCGGGACCCTTTGGAGCAACCATGATTACATCGATGTCCTTCTGAGGCTGTATCTGTTTGTAATGGATGTTAAATCCATGGGCAAACATAAGCACATTTCCTTCCTTCATATGCTTTTCAATCTTATTCTTATAGATTTCTGCCTGAAGTTCGTCAGGAGCAAGCATCATAACTACATCCCCTGCTTCTGCAGCTTCTTCAATATCCATAACCTTCAATCCTGCTGCTTCTGCCTTTGCTGTATGTGCAGAACCCGGTCTTAATCCGACAACAACATCTACGCCGCTTTCATGAAGATTCATGGCATGGGCATGGCCCTGGCTGCCGAAACCGATTATTGCTACTGTCTTTCCATCTAACAATCCTAAATTACAATCCTGATCATAGTATTTCTTTATCATTTCACTACATCTCCTTTTCAACCTTCAATAAATAATTTAATAATATTTTACATTCTTTGGGCATTTCCTTCGATGCCTGTAATACCTGTTCTGCATACCTCAAGAATGTCATAATCCTCCATAACATCCATAAAGC
>JBJETA010000140.1:0-8542 GCA_051883075.1 Anaerovoracaceae bacterium | reverse complement strand
TAAATTTTTCAAAGTTCTTTCAATTTAGCCTTGACTTTTTATTTGCAGGCTATTTTCCTTTTGTAAGATTCTGAAACCTGCGGTTTGCACTTAAGCTGTGCCCACAGCAGATTGCCGCCGCAAGTCCGTCGGCAGTATCATCAGGTTTAGGGACTTCCTTCAAATGAAGTATCGTCTTAACCATCTGCTGTACCTGTTTTTTATCAGCACGTCCGTAACCTACCAGAGCCTGCTTTATCTGCAAAGGAGTATACTCCTCAACGGAAAGTCCTGAATTTGCGCATGCCAGTATTGCGACGCCTCTTGCCTGTCCAACCATAATTGCGGTTTTTACATTTGTATTAAAAAACAGTTCCTCGATTGCCGCAACATCAGGTTCATATTCCGATATTATCTCCATAAGCGAGCTGTAAAGACATTTAAGCCTGTCCGTCATATTCATGCCTGCTTCGGTTGTTACAGCACCATATCCGCATACCTCAAACTTATTTCCTTTCATGTCCACAATCCCGTATCCAAGTATGGCATAGCCCGGGTCTATTCCTAAAATCCTCATCAAAACTCCTGTCCGTATATACCGTCATAAACCGGTACATTATCGTATTTGTATCACTGAATATACATTTTACCATACAAACATATGTTTGTCTACCCTGCCGTACTCCATCGGTTTAAGATTCCGGCAGACTCAGACATGTGCCGTATGCTGATGGTTATGACCGGGCAGGTCAGCATGTTTATGACTGTGAATCTCCTCTGCCGCATCATGCACGTGGATATGACTGTGTATATGTATATGTTCATGGGTATGTACAATATCGCCATGGCGGTGCTCATGTGTATGTGTGTGGATATGCTCATGGGTATGCTGCAATAAAACTGTATCTCTCGCCATGATAACAGAAGCAATAATCATGATTACAAGTGCCGCATAAAACTGCATTTCCGGACGTTCTCCAAGTATCACCATGCTGAAAGCTGCTCCCAGGAAAGGAGCTATTGAATAAAAAGCGCTTGTCTTTGCCGCACCAAGGTTTTTCTGTGCCTTAATATAAAAGTTGATGCTTAATCCATATGACACAAATCCCAGAGCAAGAACATAAAAAGCAGTTTTCAATGCCGGTATTTCTTCACCTACGAAAAGAGCAATTGCCAGGCTTCCCAGTCCCGAAAAGCAACCTTTTATAATAACAATTTCAACAGAACTTTTGCTGCTTATCATTTTTGTACAGTTATTTTCAAAGCCCCAGCAGATACATGCTCCCAAAACCATCAGAGATCCGCTGTTAAAAGCAAAGCTTCCCTCACCTTCAAAGCTCAGAATAATGCTTGCCAGAGTCACCAGCAGAATCGCCGCAAAAAGTCTTCTTGAGATTACCTCTTTAAAGACAAACAATGCAATCAGAGATGTTGCAACAATCTCAAAATTGTTCAGAAGAGACACATTTGAAGAGCTTGTACGGGCAATGCCCAGCATCAGCAGTATCGGTGCAGCAATATCAAGGACAACCATAGCCGCTGTATAAGGGAATTCCGCTTTTGTGAGATGATTGCCGTCACCAATTACATTTCTGCCTGTCAGTCTTCCTACCCCGCTGTATACAAGCAGTCCTATGCCCGCCCCAAGATAAAGAAACGCTGCCATCATTGCAGGTTCCACAGCATTCATAAGTACCTTTGATAACGGAATATTAACAGCGTAAAGTGCTGCCGCCAACAGTGCAAAGCCTGTAGCCAAATGACCGGTTTTCATCTTCCTCAGCTTTCCTTTCGTAAGTTAAGTATCAATAAATAATAAAATTATACCACAGGACGTATCCTATTTCCAGCAAGCAGAATTTTGTAAATGTATAATTATCCTGATAAATTATTAATTGTTTCGGTATTATAATACATTTCAAAACTTTTCATTATTCTTTGACATTTCAACCCAAAAGCCCATTTTTTCAATAAAATAATCAATTTGGCAAATAATAATTATTGTACTTTAATTAATTTATATGGTAATATATGTTTGTAATGAGTCATTTTATACATACAGTATTTATAAATTTTAAAGTTCAAAATTTACAAATGTATATCGGAGGTAAGATATGAGATATTCAAGACAAAACAAAATACTTGAAATAATCAGCAGCAATGATGTTGAAACACAGGAAAAGCTGGCGTCTCTTCTTAAGGAAAGCGGCTATGATGTTACACAGGCTACTATTTCCAGAGATATAAAAGAGCTTCAGCTTATTAAGGTTCTGTCCAACACAGGAAAATACAAATATTCCCCGGGCAATTCCCTTGATAACCCTATTTCAGACAGATTCATCAAGATTTTTAAGGAAACAATAAGAAGCGTAGTTGCTTCCCAGAACATAATCGTAGTGAAAACCCTGTCGGGCTGTGCAAGTGCTGCCGGGGAAGCTATCGACTCATTGAATTTCCCTCATATCTTAGGCTCTATTGCAGGGGACAATACACTTATGATTATCATTGACTCGCTTGACAATGTCCCTGCACTTGTTGATAAATTCAACGACTTATTAAAGTAACTCTTTCAGGAGGCAGGTAAATGATTTCACATTTACATGTTAAAGATTTTGCTATCATAGATGAGATGGATATAGACTTCCATTCAGGTTTAAATATAATAACCGGTGAGACCGGTGCCGGTAAATCGATTATCATTGAAGCGGTAAATCTCGCTTTAGGAAGCAGAGCCGACACTGCTTTTGTGCGCTCCGGAAAAGATAAAGCAATCATTGAACTGGTGCTGGAGGAATGTCCTGCCGCCGGTGAAGCATTGCTTTCCGAAAACGGCATTTCCACAGAAGACAGTCAGGTCATTATCAAGCGTGAAATCTCCCTGTCGGGAAAAAGCATATGCAGAATAAATAACCAGATTGTATCAGTTTCATTTCTGAACTCTTTCTGCAAAAAGCTTGCTGACATACACGGTCAGTATGATCATCAGTCCCTGCTGGATCCGGAGCTTCACATACAGCTTCTTGATTTATACAACAGTGAAGAAATCAGTCCGGTTAAGGCTCTGACAGAAAAGTTTTACAACGAATACAAGGTACTTTCAGGCCAGCTTCGTTCCCTTCTTTCGGATGCTGCGGAAAACCAAAGAAAACAGGATTTTATGCGGTTTGAATATGACGAAATAAGGCAGGCAGGTCTGATTCCCGATGAAGACCGTGATTTGGAGGAACGGCTTCTTACACTCCAGAACAGTGAGAAGATTTATGAAAACCTGTCTTCTTCTTATGAGATGCTTTATGACAGCTCTCCTTCCGTGCTGGAAGCTTTGTCACACATCCAGGGTTGCCTTCACGATATAGCGCCGTATTCAAAAAAGCTTTCTGAAATTCTCCCCGTATTTAACGATGCTTATTATAAGCTTGAGGATATCAGCCGTGAAATTCGTTCTCTTAAAGAAAATATATCTTTTTCACCGGAGGAGCTTGATGCGGCACTCTCGAGAATGAACGAGATAGATAAGCTTAAAAGAAAATACGGTCAGACTATAGAAGAAATATTTGCATACAGGGATAAATTGGAAAAGGATCTTTCTGTCATTGAAAACATTGATGAAGAGAAAGAAAGACTTAATCATGAGATTTCAATATGCAAGGAGCAGCTCAAGCTGGCCGCCCAAAGACTTTCTTCCCTGCGCAAATCTGCGGCAGCAGAGCTTGAGAGCAAAATAAAACAGCAGCTTTCTGAACTCGGCTTCGGTAATGCTGAGTTTGAAATCAGCTTTTCAAACAATCCGTCAGGCTATACCGCAAATGGCATTGATTTAGTTGAATTTTTAATCAGCACCAACAGGGGTGAGGCCCTAAAACCGCTTGCAAAAATTGCCTCAGGCGGTGAAATGTCCAGAATCATGCTTGCATTCAAGAAAATTATAGGTGATTATGACAACATCCCTACAATGATTTTTGATGAAATAGATACAGGCATCAGCGGTATCGCCGCAAGTGTTGTCGGCCGCAAGCTTAAAGAAATAGCTGCTGCCCATCAGATAATATGTATAACCCACCTGCCTCAGATAGCGGCATGCGGAAAATACAACTACAAAATAGTAAAAACATCTGACGAAACTTCAACATATACAACAGTAGTGCCTCTTACCGAAAAAGAGAAAATCGAAGAAATCGCCCGCCTTCTGGGTGGATTGAACATAACGGAGGCTACACTGAAAAGTGCGGAGGATCTTATCTCCGCTTCTGTTTAGCAGAAAAAAAGACCGGGCATTTTGCCCGGCTTTTTTTACTGCTTTTTAGTTTTTCAGAAGCTTATTTCGTCTTGAATTTTCTAATCAGTTCATTCAGCAATTCCGTCTGTGCGTTCAGTTCTTCACTGCCCGCCGCACTTTCCTGAGCTGTTGCGGAGTTTGTCTGTACTACTTTATTCAATATTGTGAACTAATTTGCGTTATTTTTTTAACAGCTTCTTCCATATCCGGATTGTCATTGTCAACTACTATATCCGCATACTTTTCATACAGCGGAACCCTGCTGTCATACAGATCCCTCAGAGTCTGTCCCGGTCCCATGGTTATTCCGCGTGTAGTTATATTGTTCAGTCGCTTTTCTATTTCTTCAAAAGATACTTTTAAATATATAACCTTACCCTTCTTTTTGAAATGTTTCATTGCTTCCGGATAGTAAACGGCACTTCCTCCTGTTGAAATGACCGTATTTTCAGTTTCAACGCTTCTGAGAACATATTCTTCCACTTTTTTAAAATAATCATTTCCCTTTGTATCTATCAGTTCCTGAAGCAGCGCGCCTTCTCTTTCCTGTATAAGAAGGTCTGTATCAAGAAACTTCATTCCAAGTGTTTTGGCAAGTATAACGCCTACTGTACTCTTACCGCAGGCAGGCATTCCTATTAAAATCAGATTGTCCACAATTATCCCTCCTCAAATGTATTTCGCATATTACAGCTTCCTTTTCAAGATAATGGCTACAAAAAAAGCAGAGCGTAACAAAACACCCTGCTTTTAATACACCTTTAAGAATTATTCAGCGTCAGCAGCTTCGGCAGCTTCTTCTGCAGGAGCTTCCAAAGTTTCTTTGATGCTTAAGCTGATTCTCTTTCTGTCCTTGTCAATTTCAAGAATCTTAGCTGATACTTCCTGACCAACTGTAAGCTCTTCAGCAATGTTTGTAACACGCTTGTGAGCGATTTCTGAAATATGTACAAGTCCGTCAAGACCCGGTTCTAACTCTACGAACGCACCATATTCCTTAATCTGAACAACCTTACCTGTGATAACCTGTCCAACTTCATACTTTTCGTCGATAATTGTCCAAGGTTCAGGCTGAGTCTGCTTTAAGCCAAGAGAAATCTTGCCCTTTTCGCTGTTCATTGAAAGAACTTTAACTTCTACCTTCTGACCGATAGATAAAACTTCCTGAGGATGCTTTAACTTACCCCATGAAATTTCTGAAATGTGAAGTAATCCATCAATACCTCCGATATCTACGAATGCACCGTAATCAGTAAATCTCATAACAGTACCTTCTACAACATCGCCTTCATTCAGGCTGCTCCATACTTCATCGATTTTCTTCTGTCTTTCTTCAGCTAAGTAAGCCTTGTGTGAGAATACAGCCTTACCCTTCTTCTGATCAACACGGGTAACTCTTACAGGAAGAACCTTTCCTATAAACTCTTCAGCCTTGTCCACAAATCTGTCTGAAAGCTGTGAAAGAGGAATAAATCCTGATACTTCCTTATAAGCTGCAATAACGCCGCCCTTAACTTCCTTAACGACCTTAACATTTATAAAAGATTTATCTTCAAGAGCAGTATTGATTTCATCCCAGTGCTCATTTACTTCTAACTTCTTCTTAGATAGTAGGATATTTCCATCGCCATCATCAGTCTTTAATACCTTAGCCTGAATTGCGTCTCCTTCTTTAAATAAATCAGTAAGCTTTACGTCTCCTTCCAATGTTAGTTCATCTTTAGGAATAATACCATCCTTCTTGCAGCCAAGGTTGACAACAACTTCTCTGTCAGTTACATGGATTACAGTACCTTCTACGATTTCTCCACCTCTAGGCAGCCTTAATGACTTTTCAATTTCGTCCATAAAGTTGCACATTAAATTTTCTTCGTTGTTTTCAGTGATAAATTCACTCATGTTAGCAATAACCTCCTTAATTAAGCGTTCGGGTGTAGAAGCACCCGCCGCAATTCCTATTTTATTACATAATTCAATATCTTTCAATGGTAAATCTGCTATATTTTCAATAAAAAATGTTTTTTTGCAGTTTTTTTTCGAGAGCTCGTACAATTTTTTTGAATTTGAACTGTTTTTACCGCCTATAATCAGCATAAGATCCACTCTCTCTGACAGTTTCCTGCAGCTGTCCTGTCTCACTGATGTCGCACTGCATATGGTATCATGTATATCAAGCTCACAGCCCTGTGCTTTAAGGTTTTCCGTTATACCGCAAAAATGCCCGCGCTGCAGAGTGGTCTGCGCAACCACAAAATACCTGTCCTTTTTTACATGTTCTGCATCCTCCTCAGAGTTTACAATAACCGCCCTGTTTCCGCACCAGCCGTTTATCCCCTTTACCTCCGGATGCGCTGCATCTCCCACAATAATGATTTTTTTCCCTTCCCTGTCTGCATTTTCAACCAGTCTGTGTATTTTGGACACAAAAGGGCAGGTTGCATCTATCAGCTCAAAGCCTATCCTTTCCGCTTCCTCATAAAAAGCCTTTCCCTCTCCGTGTGAACGCACGATAACGACATCATCTTTCCCCGCCTCAGAAGGTTTCCCGATAATGTCCACACCTCTGCTTTTTAGTTCATCAGTAACCGACTGATTGTGAATCAGCGGTCCACAGGTAAAGACCCTCTTTTTGCCTGTATATTGTTCCGCCGCATTTTCGGTCATTTCTATAGCGCGCTTCACTCCAAAGCAAAACCCCGAATTTTCGGCTATTTCAATCTTTCTCATTTATCTTACGTATTCCTTCCAAAAATTTCTTAAATGAAGCCTCATTTCCGTTTTCGGTTGGCTCATAATACCTGACTCCCTCTTTGTACAGATTGTCAGGGAGATACTGCTGTTTTACATATCCACCATATGCATGCGGATACTTATAATCAATGCCTATGCCTCTTTTTTCCGCACCTGCATAGTGTGAATCCTTCAGATGCAGCGGAATATCATCAATTTCCCTGCTCTTCAAATCGTTCTCCGCTGCTGCAAGAGCCATATATGACGCATTTGATTTAGGAGATGACGCAAGAAGCACAACAGCCTGCGCCAAGTTGATTTTAGCTTCAGGCAATCCTACCATAAGTGCTGCCTGTACACAGGAATTTACAATTGTTATGGCATTCGGATATGCCATACCTATATCTTCGCTGGCCATAACAAGCAGGCGTCTTCCAATCATCTGGAGATCTGCCCCTCCTTCAAGAAGTCTTGCCAGATAGTGTACCGCCGCATCCGGATCGCTCCCTCTTACTGATTTCTGAAGGGCTGACAGCAGGTTGTATTTATCCTCACTTTTATCATAGAAATTTGTTTTCCTCTGCATCGCCTCGCCGACAAGCTCTGTTGTTATGCATCTGTTTTCACCAAGATTATCAACTATAAAACCCAATGTATCAAGAGCCACTCTGGCATCTCCCGTGCTCATTTCAGCAAGCACGCGGAGCACTTCATCATCACAGGAAATATCCATGCTGCCAAAGCCGCGTTCATTGTCATTTAAAGCGTATTTTAATATACTTACCAGATCCTCAGTTGTGTGCTTCTTAAACTCATATATATTCCTCACTCTGCTGAGTATCGCATTGTTGATTGAAAAATACGGATTTTCTGTAGTACTTCCGATAAAATGTATGACACCCTCCTCTATGGCCTTTAAAAGAGTGTCCTGCTGGAGCTTGTTCCAGCGGTGGACTTCATCTACATAGACATATGTAGTCTGCTTCTGTATTCCGAAGAACTTAAGCTGTGCTTTGCTTATGATTTCTTTCAGTTCTTTCGTACCTGTAGTTGTGGCGTTTATTTCACAAAACTCTCCATCCATTTCCTTTGCGATTATTCTGGCAAGAGTTGTTTTTCCCGTGCCTGAAGGTCCGAAGAAAATAGCCGAATCAAAGGTCTTATTCTTTATTGAATTGTAAAGTAAAGAACCTTTATATAAAAAATGCTTTTGTCCCACAAAGTTATCAATATTTGTCGGTCTCATTTTGGTAGAAAGAGGAATCATAGCTTTTTCCTTTCGTTTATTTTATCTATTTCATCGTAATAAATGCATCTGCATACTGTGTATCCTTTAAAAAGCCCAGAGCTTCAACAGCCTTTTCCCTGTTTTCAAACAGAGTACTTACAACCTTAAACATACCGTCTTTTTCGACTATTTCAGCCTTAATACCGCTTGTTTCCAGATCTGAAATCATTTCTTCTGCACTTCCTCTGGCTGAAAAGCTGCCAAACTGTATGCAGTAGCCTCCTGATGCCTGTGAGCTTTCTGACTGTGCAGCAATATCCAGACCGTCT
>JBJETA010000139.1:0-8551 GCA_051883075.1 Anaerovoracaceae bacterium | reverse complement strand
ATTTTTAAAAACATTCTCTGTTTCATATCCGTTCCGTCATCACTTACAGTTAGTTCAGCATCCACCAGGAAATCTCCTGTTTCTGAATCCCGAACAACAACAACAGAATTTATATTTTTAAATTCAACCATGCCTGCAGCTGTCTTTTTTATATTGCTGTCAGCTGTAACATAATATGAAATCTCATTTGCCGAGCCGCCAAAATACACGGGGAAAAAGCTGTTTAACGTTTCCTTAATACTCTGCTTTACAGCACTTTCCACTGATGCTCCCGAATATGTAGATACATTACTGATGTTAGCTGCTGTTTCTACAGGAACATACATTGGCATTGATGTAACCGCATAATTTCCTTTGTCATCTGCAGAAACAGGCACTCTGATATATACATCTTTTGTTTTTGCATCTGTTCCTTCTGCGATTGGTTTGTAATCAACTTTCAAATGTACATCAACGTCATAATTAAGCTCATCAATATAGATTATCTTTTGAGCTTTAGAACTTATGACCGTCGTTGCATATACGCTTC
Organism: Anaerovoracaceae bacterium; assembly: GCA_051883075.1. Lineage (GTDB taxonomy): Bacteria > Bacillota > Clostridia > Peptostreptococcales > Anaerovoracaceae > Aminipila. The sequence goes on along the minus strand of JBJETA010000139.1, from coordinate 8,022 downwards.
CAAGCGGTGCTTTTATGTCGTTGTTTTTTGCAAGATATGGTTTTACCCGCTTTGCATAATCTTTGTCATAAGTTCCTAAGCAGGTGTAATACTCAGTCGCAAAGCTTTCAGCAAAGGCTGCAGCTTCAATCTGAACCCTTTCCCGCCGTTCTACATCTTCCTGGTAAGAACTGATCGTTTCCTGCACGATCAAATCACTTCTTGGCTGAAGTAAACTTATAACGCCTCTTACCAATAAAAAAAGGATGACCGCCCAGAGAACTATACGACCAACCTTCATCAAAGTATCTGTTTTCACAGTATTTACTTTTACATCATTTAATTCACTATCTTTTGATATAGCTTTTTGTTTTTTCTTTTTTTCTTTCTTTTCCTTTTTCAGCTTCAATACTCTCCCTCCTTAAAAGCCTTCCATTTCTTCCAGTTCATCAAAATCAAAATCGTCTTCAAATTCATCATCAAACTCTTCCACGACATTATCTTCAAGTTCATATCCCTGCTCCGTAAGCATTGAGCCTTTTTGATAATCACCATATACTAAACTGCTATCTTTAAAATTAAATGCTTGGAACTCATAAGTATCTGCTCCGACGGTATACATAAATCTTCCCAGGGTATCATCCATTTGACTTGCCTTAGTATTTCCCAATATAATTTCAGATGCATGCTTGTCCACCATTCTTCCGGAGATTCGGATAGGCAGATTATTCTTTATTTGTCCCGGAATAACCTTTGCATCCGGCCGTTGCGTTGCCAGTAGCATATTAATGCCCGCCGCCCTTGCAAGTCTTGCCAAAGAGGACATTTCTTTTTCCAGCTCATAAAAAATAGCCTGCTCTTTTTTCTGCAGACCGGTTTTATCGAGCATCTCTGAAACTTCGTCACAAGCTAAAATAATGCGGCACAAAGGGTTATCCGGATTCATACGGTTATATTCTTCAATATTTTTCACACCATATTTTCTGAATATATCAAGTCTCAATCTCATTTCTTTTGTCAGTGCCTTCATCAGCTCCAATGCTCTTTGACGAGAGGTTACCACTTCTCCAAACTGTTCATAGGCAGTTCCGAACTCAACACCGCCTTTAAAGTCAATCATATAAATTCTGGCACCCTTTTTAATACACTGCCAAAGCATTGCTCTAAGGATTACTGATTTACCTGATCCTGTAACACCGGCGATCAGAGCATGCGGATATTTATTTAGATTTATCTCTACAAAATCAAGAAGTCCCTTACCAATACATAATACAAAATCTTTTTCTCTTATAAACTCATCATCCCATGGCAAATCATCTTTTATTCCTTGTTCTGCAGGAACAGCCCGAAGGCGTATAATTTGCTTAGATTCTTTCGCAGTTCTTATATCAAGAATGTTTAAGTCCAGAACATTTTCAAGTTCAAGCTCTCTGTCCTTCCAAGTTTGAAGAGTTATGTCTGGTGAAAAGAAAGTATATACAATGTCCTTTTCCCGCTGTTCTTTGTTTCGTAATTTAGGATACTCTCCGTTCTTTGCGCAGAATTTTATGGATGCAAATTTTTGATCAAATTCATCACTGCCTTCTTCTTTCTCTGTTCCCAGTATATACAGCGTAATCACAGGAAAAACCGGTGCTGCCAAAAGAACCAGCTTAAAAACATTAAAACCTGTCGCTTCAGGAAATAGCATAACAGTAATTTCTTTTCTTAAATAAAAAATTGCTCCCGATGCAAGTGATACAAGAACAATAATCAGCATTTTACTTGGCTCTTTTAAGACTTTCCTAATCCCAAAATACACACCCTTAAAAAAGTTTATAATCAGATTTCCGACCATTTCAAGCTGCTGGTCTTCTCTGCTGAGATTACTTTTATTCATTTAGTTGTCCGCCTCCTTAACATACAAATACCACTCATTTGAGTGGTATCATGTTATGCTTCAATATTTAATTGTTCTTTTATCGCCTGCTGCAATGTAAATGAAAAATTAATATTCTCTTTTTCTGCCAATTCATTTAGCCATGCCGGAATTGTTAAAGTCTTTTTTACTGCTCTGTTTTGATACGCTTTTCTATATGCCGCCAAACATATTTCAATTAAAATTACCCTTTGGTTTTCTTCTAAGCTGATAGCATTTAATTTAGACGGTTCTGGAATATCATCTCCAAAATCTTCAGCTACAAGCAAATGTCCTCTCAATGCATCCTTAGCCATGTATAAAGCGTCTTCATCATTTTCTCCACACGTTAAACACCCTGGCAAATCAGGAAATTCTACTGAAATTCCATCATCATCATAGGTAAATATTGCTGGATAGATGTAATTATCTTTCTTACACTCCTTCATTTTCAAATCCCTCTTTCTTATTCTGTATATGTATGTAAATGTATCAATTCATGTGAGCTTCTTCTAATATTATGTATATTTGTTACACAGTAATTAAAATTAAAACTTTATCAATTCTTCAATATCTGCTTGTTTTCCGATACTATTAACTGTCTTTCTTGGTAAATCCTTTTTAGGATGAGGAACAGTAACAGTTCCCTTTTTTTCCGGATGCCTAAAGTGATTATGACTACCTTGAGTTCTACATATTTCCCATCCATCACTTTCTAAAATCTTTATGACATCTCTTGATGAAATAGACGGCATATTTTCCTCCTTTCTGCAAAGATTATGAGACAACTTTGATAATAAGTTTATATACCTTTGTTATCTTAATTCATATTATACTACGTATTTTTATACGTGCAACATTTTTTTATATTACCATTCACTTCCGATATAACTTGTGGTTGTCTTTGGATTACTGTGACCAAGTTTTTTCCCAACCTTTCGTCTGGCTTCGTATCTGGAAGCTCCGTTTTCAATTTCATTTCTGAAATTTAATCTGGCATTGATTCTTCTTAAGTCGTGAGTTTCCATTCCCAGTTCTCCGGCTTTTTTCTTCATCATAGCAGCTGAGTAAAAAAGCTTTTCTCCATCACAAATCTGTTCAACATGCTCCTGCAGGTGTTCAAAAAGATATACATCATTTATATCATTAACATTTCTTGATTTTCTTCCCTTTCCATTCCTTACATGTATATCAAAAGTCATATTTTCAGAATCAAATACTATATCACATTTTTCTAAATCTGCAAGTTCCGCCACCCGAAGCCCTGAAGCTTTCTGCAGCCGAAAGGCCAGCTTCATTTTTTCATCTTTTAGAGCATTAATCTTATGTGCATAAGTTTCTTCTCTGCAGGCAAGTTTCTTAATTTCAACAAGTTTTCTGCTCTTTGCTCTCACTCTTGCTAAAGGCTCTCCATACAGAAGAATCTGAGGACTGTTCAGTACATCCTTTTCATATTTCCGAACTGCGGCAATATATTTCGCATAGCGTTCATTGTTTTTACATAAATTGTTGATTGCAGTTTCCACAATTCCCGCCGATGCACCTTCTTTGTTTACACATCGACGCTCCAGTTTCATCAGGCAGCTTATGTATTCATCTTTTGTCAGTTCAGAAAATTCTCCGGAAACGACCTGTTCTTCCAAAACAGTTCTGAACATTTCTATATTAAACAATATAATTCCCCCTATCAGAATATATTAATCTGAGCATATATGGCCGCTCCAAGTACCAGGCAAACCACTCCTTCAAATATGCTGTTTGTCCTAATCGGAAGCAGGCTGATTCTTTTATCTGATAATGGCCATAACCACATAATTCCCTGCACATTTAAGGTATCCAAAAGTAAATGCGAAATCATTCCCGGAACAAATCCAAGAAAAAAAGGATTACTGAATTCCCAGAATTCCTGTAAAAAAGCTAAATTTACTACATATACCAGAATTCCCATACATAAAACAAATACCGGTGTATGTACCGGCCCTCTATGCTTAAAAATTGTTGATGTTAAAGCCGCTATGACAGAAAATTTGTGTCCTGCCCAGCTTTGATTATGGTCTATATCTATAAATAATGCCCCAAGTACAGCTCCTGACATTAAAGCTGTCTGCTGGATAGGATCTGTAACATTACCCGCCGATACTGTGATCATACCTGCAGCGGCACCGCCCATGGCGTGTGTCACATAATTCAAAGCATCCCCCCTCACTTTATATTTCTGTTTCCAATAGTTCTTTCATTAGTTTGTATTTTTTAAAGGCTATACTAAACACCCTTGAGCTCTGTCCGTTGATGTTCTGGATATTGGTAAACCTTTCAAGATTGCAAATAATCCAATCAAACGCTCTGAAAACTTCCAAGCTTTCTTCATACAGTTCCATTGAGCCACACTCATTTTTTAAAAGCTTGCGAAAATCAGAGCTTTTTACATTTAAAAGTTCTTCATTTTTTGAAAAAACACAAATCTGTTTTTCTGAGTGTTTATTCATCTGGAGAACCTTATCTACTACCAATATGAATCTATCTAAAAAACTGAAATATGTTTCAGCCCCAATCATGTCTTTAAGCTTTAAATACTTTAAATAATCCACCGTAATAACTCTTTCAGGCTTTCCTTTTATTTTTTGTACATTAGAAAATTTTTCGTTCGTACAAACAATAAATCCCAACTGCCTAAAATTTTTCATATAAAATCTATAGTTTTCTCCTCCGCCCTTCTGTTCAACCAAAGTCTTAAAGGCAGGAATCTTGAAGTTGACTTTTGTATTCTCCTGTGTGTAATAATACATGTTACTTATATTCATAAGTCTATCAATTACACCTATATATACTTCAATCATATTTATATATTCATTCATAACCTAATTACCCACCTTACTATACTCAGTTACACTTATTACGAAAAATACAAGTTACACCTTTTATAATAATTACTATTATTATATTCTGTTACCGGTAACCAAATAAATAACTAATCTTTTTTAAACATTGAAGTTATCCAATTTTTTCATCATAGCAAATACCGGTAATTATAAGACAAGTACCTGTGATTTTCGTTACCGGTTGTGAAAGGACAAAAACTACTATTTTTCTTGATATATTTTCTAATAAAATTTCTATGCAAAAAACTTCATGATATAATGTTTTTATATAGGAGGATTGGCATGAAAGAACTACTAAAGAAACTAGATGAAAGAAACAGCCGCATCCAAAACCGTTTGCTATTTTTTATAAATACATCAATTGTAATTTCATACATTGCTGGAGCATGTGCTCTCCAAATTCCTTTTTTTGAAGTTCTCGGTCTCATTCCATATGACCTAACTTATTACTTAATAATAGGGATTATTTTCTTTATATTAATTTTTATCACGAATATCATAAGTGGAATAATAGAAGTCTTTACTATTTTATTTTCCGAAAAATTAGCAGCTAAATTAAAAAGCTTTTTAGATAAATATTACATTGAGATTGAATATCCCGGTATAGGCTTCTTTCTCAGACTAGTCATTTTTGCACCAATAACTTATTTTGTGATTTGTTTTATTGAATCCAAAGTTACTAACTACATCAAACTAGAAGAAGATTTTACCTATATCAATTTTCTTATATATTTTCTCTTTACCTACATCAAAATATATACACCAATAAAAATACTATTTACTAGTAATTACAATGAAGTCGATATGTATAAGGAAAAATTTTTATTAATAGTTATTTCTCTTGTTATTTCAATAAATATACACAATTCAAGTATAGAACACTTGTTACTAAAAGATGCTCTTTTGCTTGATGCTGATTCCGAATCAGAAATCTCTATCATTTATCTAAACGATGATAATCTCTATTACAAATCAAATGGACAATATCGCTATCGATCACTTGAATCAACTGATCAAATCATATTTAATCCTTAACTTTCTTTTTTCGTAATAGTGAGTACACAATACTTACTATTACGAAAATTATGCTTATACACATTAACCTAGTTATTCCTTTTGGTTCATTAATTACTTCAAACACAATATAGTTTGATATATATGGTATTATTAAATACGTAAAAATAACTCCCCTATAATCTAGATGTAATCCTTTAGTTTCTATAATCCTTTCATTTTTCAAGAAAAAAAATGCTAATGCCCACCATAGAAGCATAATCAGAAGTATCAGGCTGCATATTTCATAGTTTTTTCGACTTATAGCCTCAAAACATAAATTTACAAATCCTATAATAGATGCAAAAGCTGCAATACGGTTTTTTTGATTGTATTTTTTCATACTAACCTCTTACCTCACTTGTTTTCAGCATATTTTTGAATTGCCTCAATGATAACCTGCTCAAGTTCCTGCGGGTCTATGTCACTACCAGCACGGTTTGAGTAGTCAGATTTTTTGAAATGATTTAATGCTTTTCTAGCAGCATTTTGGAACACCTTATACGCTGTTTGAGTTTCGTTTTTATTGTCTTTAGCAAGCATCTGAACTATAACTGCTTCATTAAGCTGTCCCGGGCTTTTCTTCGAAATTGATTTCAGTTCCTCTGCCAATTTCAAATCCATCTTTTTTATAACTCCATTATCCATAGCATCTAAAACAATCTGCTGTTCTTCTTTTGCAAGGAACGATAATGCCACACCTGCCATGAAAGGTATTTCTTCACTATCTACTTTGTCTAAAATAGGTACTATCAAATTTAAAAGGCGAATATATCTGCTTATTTGATGAGCTGTCGTATCGTTTAATTTAGCAACAATGTCACGACTTTTTACTTGTGTGCAATTTGCTCCAAAGTTTCCAGCATCAACTTGTGTGCAATTTGCTCCGAAGTTCTCTTTGTTCACAGCCTCAAGTAAATCACGTCTTTTCCCTTGGCATTTATAGGCATCAAGCTGCATTTTATATGCTTTTGCTCTTTCACTTGGCAATATCTTTTCACGGCGTTTAAGATTTGTATTTGTCATTATAATGACGGCTGTTTCATCATCAACATTAAGGACTCTTGCAGGAATCTCAAATAGACCTGCTTTTCTGGCGGCTGTTGCACGCCTGTGTCCTGCCAATATTTCATATTTATCATCTTCAATAGGTCTGACCAATATGGCTTCCATAACTCCGCTTTCTTTGATTGATTCAACAAGTTCAAGCATCTCCGCATCATCTCGAACCTGAAAAGGATGTCCTTTAAATTCAACCAGACTATCCAAATCAACATTTTTATAGTTATCGGTATTATTCATTTGAGCCCCGTCACTCGTAAGGCCTTTTAATAATCCTACACGTTGTTTTATTCCTAAGTCCTGTGGTTTGGTTTGTGCTGCCACTGCACCAAGACTTGTAGGTCTGAAATTATTGTTCATTTAAAACCTCCGTAACAAAGTTTTTATAACTGATTGCAAGCTTAGAATCCTTGCTATATTCTTCCAATGTTTTTCTTTCTCTAAATGCTCCCGATGCTTTAGTGCTTGGCTCAATTTTTGATTCAAATATTTTAATCCCATACTCAGGGCATAAATTTGAAAGAGAAGATAATGTTTCTCTAGCTTCAATCAGCCTCTTATCAAACATTGTCATCAACACACCTTTGATATACAGATTAGGATTCGTTTCCTGCTTTATCATTAAAACAGTATCAAGCAAAGTTTCAAATCCTTTTGCATCCATTTCAGAAGCCTTTATAGGAACAATCAATGCCTCCGCTGCTGTCAGGACATTAACAACTAACATTCCCAACGTAGGCGGGCAGTCTATGATTATATAATCGTAATCATCTTTTACTTTTGCGATAATCTTTTTCAGTATATATTCTCTGGCCGTAGCCTGAACTATAGAAGTATCTGCAGCCGATAAGGACAGATTAGAAGGTACCAGCTCAAGATTCTCACGTTTCAATATGTAGTCTGATATTTCAGGAAGTGGTTCTCTTCTTATCACTGCTTCAAAAAGCCCGCTTATAGTCTTTTCTATCATCGGAGCATCAAACCCCATAGATATAGTTAGAGATCCTTGCGGGTCCATGTCCATTAACAGTACCTTATATCCCTGATTAGCAATCTCTGCTCCCAAGGTCCCGGTACGTCCGGCACCAACGCGTCCGGCAATACCCAGTATTTCGCCACGTTTCAGCGAAAACGAGACATCATTAACTCGTT
>JBJETA010000138.1:0-8589 GCA_051883075.1 Anaerovoracaceae bacterium | reverse complement strand
CTTTTCAGACCAGCACTGGTGTGGTGGTCTTATTTTGATACCCATTTTTCAACCTATATAAAATTTTCAATATTTATCAATTTAGCCTTGACTTTTTATTTGCAGGCTATATATTCAGTTTACTACAACTTGACATTCTTCCCATTTCTTCTTGTTTTTTGTTGGATTTATTTTTTAAACTTTTCTATTCATAAGGAGTAATCCGCTGACAACATTCCTCCATTTTTAAAATAGAATTTACCTTGTGAATAATTCCAATATTATCAAATTTCAACAAGGCTTTTCGAATTGGATAAATTAACTTAATTAACCATTTTATCTTCGGGTTATACACAATATGAAGTTTGCAATATGCCTTCCTAAATCCAAAATATTTTTCAAGATAGTCTTGAAAATTTGTTTCGTGATTTATACTTCTAGCCCCATCCAAAATATAAAAATTACCATTCATCAACTTTGACTGATTACTATCTAAAAAAAAATGTACTAATGCAGCATTGATCTGATATTTTTCATACATTGGTTTTACTCGTTGCACTTGTAGTGATGCAAATGAACCGTACGTATTAGCTTGCATAAATCCACATAATTCACCTGTTTCCCTGTAAAAAGCTCCGTAACATATTATTGAAGAATCCTCTGAGGTCTTTTGAAATGATCTTATTGCTTCTTCATAAGTAAAATTTGGACGATATTTTGAAGGCCACGAATCAAATGCAGCTATAAACACTTCATACAATTCATCAATATATTCTTTCGGATTTATTTCTCTTACATCAAAATTTTTAATTCCTTTATTGATCTTATACCTGTAATTCGACTTAAGCAATGACAAATCAAAAGGTTTATCTTTTATTACATACCACCAATTGGTTTTATACTCACAATCAAAATCTGTCGTCCAACGTGCTAACAGTGGTGAATCTTTCTCCCTTGACCTCCAAATACTTCCGTCTTCAATTATAGACATATCTGGCATTTCATGTGGAGCAACTGATGGTATCATAGCATGGTTATAATACTTCCAATCATTTGTATTCATTGTTATTACTCCTCCAACAACAGCTTTGCTTCTCTCTGTTTCTGATTATACTCTTCCTTTGTCACTTTGCCTTCCTGCAACAGCCAATCACCAAAGTCTATATCACTTACAGTTCCTTCACGAACAACATCCCTGCGTTTCAATACTTTACCAACTGTTTGACAAATAATCTTTAGGTCACCAATGAAGGTAATTCCACTATCGATGTATTGCAAATCATATTTAAACTTCTGTTCCCAAGTTATATTATTTCTTCCATTTATCTGTGCAAGTCCAGTAAGTCCAGGGGTTACATCATGTCTTCTTCTCTGTTCCTCAGTCATAAAAGTCATATCTCTAACTAATTGAGGACGTGGTCCCACAATGGAAAGATCCCCTTTTACTATATTTATAAGAGACGGAAGCTCATCTGCTGATGTATCTCTTAATAGCTTACCATACTTTCCCAAGCGCTGTTCATCAGGAAGAAGTTCCCCATCAGCTCCACGAGCATTACTCATAGACCGAAACTTAATCAAATAGAATATTTTTTCATTTCCATCTTTTCCTTTCTTCCCTGGCCTTGGCTGGTAAAAGAAAGGGTTGCCTTTCATCATAAATACACCAAGTATACTCAAGATTAAAAGAATTGGCGATAATACGATTAGAGCCATTAAGGACAGAATAAAATCCAACAGTCTTTTTATACAGTTCTTATACATAAATCTCCTACTAAAAACATCTTTTTATACATTCTATGACTCTGTCCTGTTCTTCTTTCGTCATTTTTATATCTGACGGCAGGCACAACCCACGTGCAAATATATCTTCATCAACAGGGGTATCTCCGGCATACACAAACGGATTTTCACTAAAAACAGGCTGCATATGCATAGGCTTCCAGATTGGTCTTGTTTCAATATTTTCTTCGCCGAGTTTCCGGTAAATGTCCATTACCTTAACATCACAGCCTTTATCCACAAGCATGCAGGAAAGCCAGAAGTTTGGTTTTGTGTCCGGTGTATACGGGTTCATGGATACAGGCAATCCCCGGAAGCCCTCTTCATACCTTCTGTAGATTTCTTCTTTTTTTGCTCTATGCTCCTCAAGATGCATAAGCTGTCCTCTTCCAATGCCTGCCGAAATGTTAGACATACGATAGTTGTAGCCTATCTCTTCATGCTGATACCACGGAGCCTGTTCTCTCGCCTGAGTAGCCCAAAACAGCGCTTTGTCACGCTCTTCCTTGTTTTTTGTAACAAGCATCCCACCGCCGGAAGTGGTTATAATCTTATTACCGTTGAAGCTTATGATACTATAATCGCCGAAAGTTCCCGTCTGTCTGCCTTTATATGATGCTGACAGAGACTCTGCCGCATCCTCAATCAGAACCGCTCCGTGTTCATCGCAAACCGCCCTGATTTCATCAAGTTTTGCAGGCGTTCCGTAAAGGTGTACAAGTATTACCACCTTTGCCTGAGGAAACTCTTTAAAAGCTTTCTTAAGCGCCTCGGGGTCCATATTCCAAGTATCACGCTCAGAGTCGACAAAAATCTGTATGCCTCCCTCATAAGACACAGGATTTACAGTTGCAGCAAAAGTCATATCGGAGCATAAGACATAGTCCCCTCTTTTTACTCCTGCAAGTTTTATCGCAAGATGCAGTGCAGCCGTTCCGGCACTTAACGACAATGTATAGATTTCTTCGTGCAGTCCCTTCCCCAGATATGCTCCCAGCTCCTGCTCAAGTCCGTCGCAGTTGAACCCAAGAGGTGCTATCCAGTTTTTATCAAAAGCTTCCTGCACAAACTTCATTTCCTCGCCATGCATAGTAGGTGTAGAAAGTCCTATTTTTTTGTTCATAATGCTTCTCCTTGCTTTTCTGTCAATCCCAATTTCAAAACTTTAAATATTCCTGCCAGTGACCCTGCCCCATACGAAAAGTGCAATGTGTAAAAGGCTTTTATCAAGCTCCGGAGATTGGTTTCTTCACTGTTCATTTTTATCGACTGGCTCACTATCAGGACATTGTACATCAAAAATGATGCTGCGGATAACAGCCTAAAAAGCTTCCAAAATACTGCCAGTGCGGTTGGGATACACAAAGACAGTAAAAATATTAAAGGAATAAAATACCGCAAACTAAGCGATTTAAAGTTTTTTTGTATAGTATACTGTCAGCAGATTTCACATACCGTTTTTATAAGTTCAATAGTATTGTCCCTATTCTTTCCATCAGCATATATAAATTTCTTTTCTTCTTTCGGGAAATCCGAAAGAAGAAAACTCGCTATATTTTGTCTTACATATTTTTCTTCATTATAAACTAATATACCAATCGATACTTTAATCCTTTTATTTCTTTACTGCCTCTTTCAAATTCTGGCTGATATATTCTATATCTTTTTCTTCCAGATATGGATGCATTGGCAGACTCAAAACAGTTTCTACTGCTTCCATAGTGTTTTTGTAATCCTCATCTTTAAATCCAAAATCAGCATATGCAGTCTGCCTGTGAATCGCTCTTGGATAATAAATCATAGAAGGAATATCCTTTTCTTTAAGTGCCTTCTGCACTACATCCCTCTGTTCTCTATTTTCTAATCTGATAGTATATTGTGCCCAGCTGGATATATGTCCGCTTAAAACCACAGGAGTTTTTACAATTTCCTTCAGTCTCTCCGTATACATCTCAGCGGCCTTATTTACATTTATAAGCTCATATCTCTTAAAGGCATTCAACTTAACCTTTAATATTGCCGCCTGAAGGGTATCTAATCTTGAATTAATACCAATGGCCCGATTATCATATTTATCTTCGCTTGATCTTCCCTGTGCACGCAATGACTGCAGAGTCTCTGCAAGGTCATCATTGTTTGTAAAAACTGCCCCGCCATCACCATAACAGCCAAGTGGTTTTGCCGGAAAAAAAGAAGTAGTCGCTGCATCTCCAAAGCTGCACGCTCTTCTGCCCTTTATAGTGCCGCCAAAGCCCTGAGCTCCGTCTTCAAGCACCTTCATGCCATATTTGTCAGCAATGTCCTGTATTTCATGATGCTGTGCCGGCTGTCCAAACAAATCAACCGGTATTATAACTTTCGGTACAAGTTTTCCTTCTCCCAGGGTCTTTATAATTTTCCTTTCCAAATCAGCGGGATCCATGTTGAAGGTATTCAAATCTATGTCCACCAGAACGGGAGATGCTCCTAAAACAGAAGCTGCTCCAGCAGAAGCAAAATATGTGAAATCTGAGGTAAATACCGCATCTCCTTTACCTATTCCCCATGCCATCAGCACAAGCTGCAATGCATCTGTGCCATTGCCACAGGATACACAATGCTCCACACCTACATAATCTGCAAGCTCCTTTTCCAGTTCCTGCACCGGTTTTCCTAAAATAAAGGCTGAACTGTTCAGTACCTCTTTTATACTTTTATCAATATCAGCTTCAAGCGCATGGTACTGCGCTTTTAAATCTCTAAAAGTCATACGTCATCTCCAAATTAAAACTCATCTGTCATATCAGTGCTGGCAAAATCGTGCAAAGGAAGCCTTACCGGCATTCCTGTCTTTTGGCTCTTATAGATAGCAAGCACTACCTCCAATGCGTTCCTGCCTGCTACAGCATCAACATAAGGCGTTCTGTCATTTTTTATAGCAGCTATCATATCTTCAAAAAGGCTTGTATGTCCATTGCCATAAACGTTACTGGTCTGTTCCTTGAGCTCCCTTGTTTCAACATCTTCTGCTGCTTCATCAGCGAAATCCCACACATCTATATTGTTTGTGGATGTTCCGCCGACCTTTACAGTTCCTTTTTCTCCAAAAATATACAAGGTTTCTTCAAGATTTTTAGGGAAAACATTTGTCGTTCCCTCTATTGTAGCCACTGCACCATTTTTAAACTTTAAAACTGCAAGTCCCACATCTTCAGCCTGAAGATAATCATGAAATTGCTGCCGTGTAGTTCCATACACCTCTTCAATTTCATCACCCATCATCCATCTAAGCAAATCTATGCCATGAATGCACTGATTCATAAGGCATCCGCCGTCCTGTGCCCATGTTCCTCTCCATGCTGCCTGATCATAATAATCACGATTTCTATTCCATCTCACATTTATCGAGCCATGTGAAAGTTTTCCAAACCGGCCCTGTTCAAGAGCCTTTCTTGTTTTCTGAACTGCAATATTAAAACGATTCTGATGGCATGCACTTACCTTTACTTTCTTTTCCTCTGCCAACCTAATAATCTCATCCGCATCTTCTATGCTCATTGCTACAGGCTTTTCAATGATAACATTGATGCTATTTTCTATGCACACCTTGGCAATTTCAGCATGAATTCCGCTTTCCGTAGCTATGCTGACAAGCTCAGGTTTTTCTTCACTAATCATTTTTTTGAAATCAGTATATCTTTTTATAGAGTCACAGTTCTGCAAATCATGCTTTTCCAACAGGTTTTCCATCTTTTCAGGAACTATGTCACAAACTGCCACTATTTCCAGATGATTGTTTATTGCAGCCTTTACATGATTCGTAGCTATACGACCGCAGCCGATTAATGCATATTTCATTTAAATTTCCTCTTTTTATAGAATCTTTATATTATCTCTTTCAGTTATATTAGCCATAACATTTTTAGTATCAAAGATTTCATCCGCATATCTTTGAACCATTTTATAATCCACATTTGTGTGAGCTGTAGTTATAACTACTATATCTGCCTTTTTAATATCCTCCGGAGTCAGCTCCTCAAGGCCTTTCTCTTTTAGACCCTTGTGTTTATATTCTTTTATCATTGGATCATAAAAAACTACATCCGAACCTTTTTTCTTAAAGTTTTCAATCACCTTTATAGCAGGACTTTCCCTATAGTCATCAATATCCTGCTTATATGCAACTCCAAGTATCAACACTTTTGATCCATTTAATGGCTTCTTCTTCCTGTTTAATATATCGCCAGCTCTTTCTACCACATATTCCGGCATATAATCGTTTATAGTGCCTGATGTTTCGATTAATTTAGCATGATAATCGTACTCTTTTGCTTTCCATACAAGATAGTACGGATCAAGAGGAATACAATGCCCACCTAACCCCGGTCCAGGATAAAAAGCCTGAAAGCCATAAGGTTTTGTCTTTGCCGCATCAATTACTTCCCAAACATTTATCCCCATTTTGTTGCAAATTATTGCCATTTCATTTGCAAGTCCAATATTTATATTTCTATAAGTATTCTCCAAAAGCTTCTCCATCTCTGCAACTTTTGGAGAAGAAACTTCCATTACTTCACCCTGCAACACACTTCTATACATTTCAGCAATAACTTCGGTTGCATCACGACCTACACCGCCTACTACCTTTGGTGTGTTTTTAGTTTTGTAAATAAGATTTCCCGGATCAACTCTCTCAGGCGAAAAGCCAAGATAAAAGTCTTCTCCACATTTCAATCCTGATCCTTTTTCCAATATAGGTAACAATAAATCTTCAGTAGTTCCAGGATATGTTGTACTTTCCAAAACCACCATCGTTTCCTTTTTCAGATATTTTGACACAGCTTCCGTGGATTGCTTTACATAAGTTATATCCGGTTGCTGATGATCATCTAAAGGTGTAGGGACACATATAGCTATAAAGTCAATATCTTTTACAAATGAGAAATCCTTTGTAGCAGAGAGCATTCCTTGTTTTACAAGACTTGATAAATCTGCATCCACCACATCTCCTATATAGTTTTTCCCTTCATTTACAAGATCTACCTTTTTTTCTTGTATATCAAATCCTATCACTTTAAAACCCGCCTTTGCCTTTTCTACAGCAAGCGGCAAGCCAACATATCCCAATCCAATAACACCAACTACTATGCTTTTTTCTCTGATTTTTTTCTGCAATCTGTTTTTCATTTAAACATCCTCATTAAACTCTTTAAAAATTCTAAAGTAGGGTTTCCTTATGCCACCAAATTGCCTAAAAGCCTGTTCTATAGGCTGAATAACACTTCCTTCAAAATCAAATGATTTATTCAATTGACTGGCATATATTATTGAATGATATATCAACAAAGTATTTGCTTGACTTGCCTTATACTTTGGATCGGTTCCATTAACAAGATAATATACTGACCTATCATCCCAAACAATAAAAGCTACGCTATGCACCTGCTCATCTTCATCAACAGCAAAAAAAATTTTCCCACAATTCCTTTCCCTGCATCCGTTATATAGTTTACGAACCAGTTCTTTTTCAAAAGGGGTCTCTCTATCCTGGCGAGCATATGTCAGTTCATTTACACTATAAAACTTATCAATGTCTTCTGATTCTATTATGTTTACTTGATTTTTAGCTTTTCTCAGCTTGTTGCGTGCTGACGAAGAAAAATTTTTTAAAATCTGTTCTTCGTCAGAAGTATCTTCAATTACATAGGTATATCTTGTCATTTCTTTATACCCATTCCAAAAAAATGGTAACCAGTTGTCAAAGCTATAATGATACTGCTGTTCATATTTATCAATATCCAATTCTTCTATTTCTTCAATTATTTTATTTAAGATTTTTTCTTCATAATCTAATTTTTTTATATAGCTTTGTTTAGGTGGATAATCAATAATAACACCGTTATTTTGTGTCAATTTAGGCTTTGTAATTATTCTTTTGCCTTCTTGTTCTTTTAAATAATACGGCATAGCTGCAATTATGTTTCCTTTAGATTCAACAGTTATTACATTCCAATTCTCTTTACCACACACAATATCCATCCACCATGACTGTGAAAAAATTGGAATATATGTTTTTTTACAAAACTCAGTATATGCCTTTTTGTTGCCCATCTCATTGTTCCTTTTCGTCTGTAATTTCACTATATAGCTTTATTAATTTCTCTGCCTCTATGTCCCAGTTAAGTTCGTTTTTTATAGCATTCCTTCCATTTTCACTCATCTGAAATTGCCTTTGAGGATTATCTACTATGCTTTTTATTGCTGCTGCAATTTCTTCAGTGTTTTCAGGATCTACAAGTTCAAAACAATTATACTTTGCATTTACTTCCCGGGCATGCTTTGTATCAGAAATAACAGATGGCAACCCTACTGCCATATATTCATACACCTTAGTAGGTAAATTGTCATCAATAAAATACTGTCCCCTGTCCAAAATGGTTGCCATTCCAACTGCACATTCACTATACAAATCAAGGATTTCCGTTCTTGTCAATTCTCCCAAATATTCCGTGTTTTCTGCTTCTGACAGTGAAAAAATAAAATTCTTGTATTCGTCCGAATGAAAGTTTCCCGCTAGTTTAAGTGTGCAGCCTGCTATATAAGAGGCTTTCACAAGCTGTGTTATTCCTCTATCTTCAGTGAGGCTTCCCGCATAACAAATTGCCTCATCTGCTCTTTTTTCTGCAAACTTTATATTTTGATCATAAAATTCATTTAACTTTGCACAGTTGTTAATTATAGCAGTTCTTTTTGAACGATTCTGAAATATATTTACACCATTTGATGTACTTGTATGGAGAACATTCTCCGCTGCGAATTACCGCCTGACTTTCTGCGGTTTGTTGTTTG
>JBJETA010000137.1:0-8589 GCA_051883075.1 Anaerovoracaceae bacterium | reverse complement strand
CTCAATTACAACCATTTTAAAAGGGGCTGTATTTACTGTAATAGGTTTTGACTGCATAGGCACCACCTTCGGTTCTTTCATCTCCGGTCTTGGAGTTGTAAATGAATTTCTTGTTTCAACGGATTTTCTCTCAAGCTCGGCCGCCGCAGCCTGAATTTCTTCTTCCTGGATATCTTCATCATCTACATCTTCAATACCCACTAAATCTTTAAACATTCCTAAAAGTCCCATATTATTTTTCCTCCTATACGGTCTTACTGTAGTCTCTTTCTCCAAATATTGCGGTTCCTACCCTGATCAGATTTGAACCCTCTTCAATAGCAACCTCAAAGTCATGGGACATACCCATGGATAAGTATTTAAAGTCAAGTCTTTCGTGCTCAATCTTTGAAAACCTGTCATACTGTTCCTTAACCTGTGTAAAGAAAATTCGTACGTTTTCAGGATCCTCATCAAACGGAGCTATACACATAAGACCTCTAAGCCTTATGTTAGGACAGTTTTCAAGTATATAATTTATCATACCTTCCGTTTCATCCGTGGTAATACCGAACTTGCTTTCCTCATGGGCAGAATTTACCTGAATAAGTATATCCATGGTAATGCCATGCTGTTCAGCCCTTTTGTTAATTTCTTCAGCAAGCTTGACAGAATCCACAGAATGAATCATCGAAACCTTATCTATGATATATTTTACTTTATTTGTCTGCAAATGACCGATTAAATGCCACCTTACAGGCTTTACATGCTCATACTTGTCCATGATTTCCTGTACCTTGTTTTCCCCGATGTCGGTAATGCCCGCATCAATAGCCGCATTTAAATCTTCAGGCGGTCTTGTCTTTGTAACTGCCACAAGAAGTACATCGTCACCGCTTCTTCCCGACCTTTCGGCCGCAGCATTTTTAATCTGATTTATTTTCTCGATATTTTCCTTTATGGACATTAGGAACTCACCTCTTCCTTATTTTTACCGTCTGATCTGCCCTCCTGTGAGCTGAGATCCTTTGACGGATTTTTTAATATTTCATCGTACACTTCTACGGTAGAAACCTCCTGTCCGTCCTTGTCATAGAACTTTGAGCTTGAAACCAGTGAATAGTCTCCGTCGCTGGTTATGATATTTACAGGTTTAAACACAAACTCGCCGTTCTTTGACTTAATATATACACCGGCAGTTCCGTCCTCCGTAGTAATGCTGGAATTTCTCACCTTTATGCCCAGATACTCCTGGGTGATAACAGTTGCCCTTGCAGTCCTTTCCTTGGCGAAATCTTCATAATATCTGTTGGTTTCCATAATAACCAGCCACTTTTCACCCTGGTCTATAATCTGCTGTACATCCGCCTTTATCTGTCCGAGAGGCAGCTCAACCTTTACCGTTTTTCCCACTTCATACTTTGATATGTTTTCTGTATCTATCCACGCGATGAGGTACCAGACATTGCCCTGACAGATTTTAAAAAGCGGCTCATCCTTCAAAGTGCTTTCTCTTGTCAGATTAACAGTTTTAAGCTTTAAATTCTTTACCTTATCGTAATCCAGTGAAGCCATGTTTTCCGGAGTAAAATATCCTTCATAGCCATCTATATAATAGCATACAACACCGTTCTGTGCACTGTTCATCTGGTTCAGAACCACAGAGCTTCCTGAGAGACGTGTGATTATATCGGTATACGAAGAGGTTTCTTCTTCTCCGACAGTACGCGGTGCAAGATCAAGAATCTTTGCGTTTTTTCTGACCTTAACGCCGTTTTCAACATAATAGTTTATAGTCCCTGCCATAGGGGCGGTATGTACCGTCTCATTTCTCACAAAATAGCAGGTGGTCTCATCGGTAATCTGCATATTTTCATACTGCAGGATTTCCGTTTTGGTCAACGCCCCTGTCAGCTGCGGTATTGCTATGGTTATAATGCCCAGAACCAGAACCGCAATTAAATATAAAACAACTAATCTTATCTTTTTCTTCGTCAAAATACTCACCTATGTTATTTTACACCTTTTTGGCTGTACTTTCAACTTCCTTTAATATTTTAAGTTCGTCCTTGGACAAGCTGTCGCGATGCTCCCGGACATATTTTTCAAACAGGTCCGGACGCCTTTCAAGTGTAATTTCCAATGATTTTCTGAACTTCCAAAGTGCAATCAGCTTATGGTTTCCGTTCAGCAGCACCTCCGGCACCGTCATTTCCATATATTCCCTTGGTTTGGTATACTGCGGATATTCAAGCAGCCCCGAGTAAACCGACTCCTCCTGTGCGGAGGCTTCTCCTGAAAGCACCTCCGGAATAAATCTTGCCACAGCATCAATAAGAACCATCGCCGGAAGCTCCCCCCCTGTAAGTACATAGTCCCCTATAGAAAGCTCTTCCATGTTCCAGTATTCGATTATTCTTTCGTCAATGCCTTCATAATGTCCGCAAAGTATGGTTATTTCCTCTTCTTCAGACAGCTCCTGTATTTTCTGCCTGTTTATAATCTTCCCGCGCGGAGACATATATATAGCCTTTTTACCCTTTGCATTTACCGAATCCATGGCACGGAAGACCGGGTCAGCCATCATAACCATACCCACTCCCCCTCCGAAAGGATAATCATCGGCTTTTTTATGCTTGTCCTGACTGAAATCCCTGATATTTATCAGCTTCACTTCCAGAAGCCCTTTTTTCTGAGCCCGTCCCAGTATGCTGCCCTCAACCACAGGTTCAAACATTTCGGGGAATAATGTTAAAACATTTATCTTCATAGATATCTTCTCCTTGTTTCAAAACAGGAACTTATAAATCCATAAAGCCCTCAATAAGCTTTACGGTTATGCATTTTTCTTCCGGATTTATGTCAACAATAAATTCGTTCACCGCAGGAATAAGAATTTTTTTGTCATTTTCAAGTTTAACCTCATACAAATCCTGTGCACTGTTCTGTATTACATCAGACAGCACTCCAAGCCTGTTTCCATCGCTGTCCTTCACGTCAAGTCCTATAAGATCCCTGATGTAAAACACATCCTCAGGCAGCTCCCTGAGCTGCGTTTCATCAATAAAAACATCTTTTGTCTTTACCGCTTCGGCAGCATTTCTGTCATTAATGCCTTTAAGCTTCAGTATAGGCATTTCCTTCATGTATCTTACATTTTCAATCTCTGTTTTTTTGTCACCCACATAAATGTAGTCCAGTTCTTCAAAACGTTCCTTGTAGTCCGAATAATTGTAAATCTTTACCTCGCCTTTTAGCGCCACTGCATTTACAATCTGACCTATTTTTATTTTTTCCATGCTTTGATAACCTCTGTTTCGCCTTAAATCCAAAATAAGAGGGTTCCTTTTCCGAAAACCCTCTTACTTATCTTGTTTTGTATATTTTCGTTCATTACTGTACGATTTCTACAACTACCTTCTTATTTGCTTTTGTTGCGGCTGCCTTGACTACAGTGCGAAGTGCCTTGGCGATTCTTCCCTGCTTGCCAATTACCTTTCCCATGTCATTGGGCGCAACTCTAAGCTCTATTACAATAGCCTGCTTGCCCTGAACCTCTTTTACTTCAACAGCATCCGGGTCGTCGACAAGTGACTTTGCTATTGCCTCAACGAGTTTTACCATTAAAGTTCACCGCTTTCCTATTATTCAATAATTCCGGACTTCTTTAAAAGAGCCTTTACTGTTTCTGTAGGCTGTGCACCGTTTCCAAGCCACTTCTTAGCCTTTTCGCCGTCGATATTGATTGTAGCAGGGTCTGTAAGAGGGTTGAAAGTACCGATTTCTTCAATGAACTTACCGTCTCTTGGTGCTCTTGCATCTGCAACTACTACTCTGTAGAAAGGCTTCTTGTTTGCTCCCATTCTCTTCAATCTGATTTTTACCATCTTTGTATCCTCCTAATTAATTAAAACTATATATCTAAACTCAGTCCGATTTGCTGAATTTAAAAACCTCTGAACATTCTTTTCATTTTCTTGGAACCTGAAGCGCCTGTCAGCTGCTTCATCATTTTTCTCGCCTCATCGTATTTCTTGATTAAGCTGTTAATCTTGCTTACAGGCTGTCCCGAGCCTGCGGCAATCCTTTTTCTTCTGCTGGCATTAAGTATGGAAGGATTTCTCCTTTCTGCAGGGGTCATTGACAGTATAATGGCCTCCATCTGTGCAAACTCCTTCTGGCTTTCTTCCAGATCCGCATCCTTAATCGCCTTGTGGTTTACTCCCGGTATCATGTCAAGTATTTTTCCGATACCGCCCATCTTCTTTATCTGACCCATCTGGTCCAGGAAGTCCTCAAGAGTAAATTCATTTTTCTTAATCTTTCTTTCAAGCTCCTCCGCCTTTGATTCATCAAAGGTTTCCTGGGCTTTTTCTATAAGGCTGAGCATATCGCCCATGCCGAGAATCCTGCTTGCCATTCTTTCAGGATGGAAAGGCTCCAGCGCATCAAACTTTTCGCCTACACCGATAAACTTAATCGGCTTTCCCGTTACCTGCTTTACAGATAAAGCGGCACCGCCTCTTGCATCACCGTCAAGCTTGGTCATGATGACACCGTCAATACCAAGCTTTTCGTTAAAACCCTGTGCGGCATTTACAGCATCCTGACCTGTCATGGCATCGACTACAAGCAGAATTTCATGCGGCTTTATCGCCTTTTTTATATCAACAAGCTCATCCATAAGAGCTTCGTCAATCTGAAGTCGTCCGGCAGTATCGACAATCAGCACATCATAGCCTCTTATCTCTGCCTCCTTCATGGCATTTGACGCAATCAATTCAGGCTCACGGCAGTCGCGCATGGTAAATACGGGAACATCTACTGCCTTACCGACAACCTCCAGCTGGTCAATAGCCGCAGGTCTGTATATATCGCAGGCACAAAGCATAGGCTTTTTGCCGTTTTTCTTTAAATAATTTGCCAGCTTACCGCAGGTAGTTGTCTTACCTGTACCCTGAAGACCTACCATAAGAAGTACCGTAAATCCTCTTGGGGAATAAGTCAGCTTACTGTTTGCGCCGCCCATAAGCGCCACAAGCTCATCATTTACGATTTTGATTACCTGCTGTCCCGGAGTAAGGCTCTCAAGCACATCGCTTCCCAGAGACTTTTCCTTTACTGCAGCCACAAATTCCTTAACAACCTTGAAGTTTACGTCAGCCTCCAGCAAAGCAAGCTTTACCTCTCTCATAGCCTCATTTATATCAGCCTCGGTTAAAACACCTTTTCCTTTTAACTTTTTAAATACGCCCTGAAGCTTATCCGACAAACTTTCAAATGCCATTTGGACCTCCGTTTTACCTGTTAGATCTATTCATCAATCTTATCTATGACGTTTTTTATATTCGTCAATTTATCTGTAAGTCCCGGATTGTCTCTGTTTTCTTCAATAAGAATATCCAGGCTTTTCTCAATCTCACTGACAGCAGCACGCGTTTTCCCGAACTTTTCTACGAGTCCCAACTTGTCTTCGTACTCATACAAAGCCTTTTCCGCATTTTTCAAAGCATCATGCACGCCCTGCCTGCTTATGGAAAACTCTGATGCTATCTCGGAAAGTGAAAGATTTTCTTCATGATAAAGCTGCATGACTTCCCTCTGCCTGCTTGTAAGCAGTTCTCCGTAAAAGTCGTATAATAAACTTACTTCCGCAATTTTATCAAACATATTTTTTCCTCTTTCCGTCGCTTCTGCCAAGCTTATTCACTTGACACCTAACCAGATTAACACAAAAGAAAAGCAGTGTCAAGTTTTTTTCTTGACACTGCTTTTTATTATTTTATTATTCTATTATTTTACTGCAATGCTTCGCACATATAGCTGACAGGGAACCGGTTCTCCTGCTCAGCAAGCTCAACTATAGCTGACACATCGCTTTTCATCTGCAGTTTTGAAAGGTCTATCCCCGCAAACAGACTTCCAAAAATATTGTCGCTGTTATCCGGCTCCAGTTCCGTAATAGTACAGTCTTCCAGATTGTATTGCTTTTTCATATCATCGCATGCTTCTTCATAAGTAGCGATTTCATCTATCAGCCCAGCCTCCAGTGCCTGTTTTGCAGTATATATTCTTCCATCTGCAAGCTTTTTAACAGTTTCTATATCCAGGTTTCTACCATCTGCAACTATGCCTGTAAACTGTTCATAGGCTTCATCCACAAGAGACTGGAATATAGCTCTCTGTTCATCTGTCATTTTCTCCAATGAGCTTCCCATGGCCTTATTCGCACCTGAAGTAATGGTGTTTACCTTTACCCCGTAATTTTCAAGCAGCTGTGAAAAATCCAGGTACGAACCCATAGTTACACCTATTGATCCTGTCCAGCAGTTTCTATTTGCAATAATTTTATCACAAGGTGCTGATATGTAATAACCGCCCGATGCCGCCATCGATCCCATGTACGAATATACAGGTCTTCCCGTAGTTTCCTGGTACTCTTTTATCTTCAGATAAAGCTCATCACTTTCATAAACACCGCCGCCGGGCGTATCTAAGAAAAATATGATGCCCTTGTTGTTAGGATCGTCCATAAGTTCATCGATAGTATCAAGAGTCCATTGATGCTGATATCCCTCAGGGTTTCCGAAATAATCCTCATTGCCGGAATCCGCTATGGTTCCTTCGACATCAAGTCTTGCAATATATTCCTCATCAGGATACTTTTCCTTGTCATCTCCCGGACCGGAGCACGCCACGGCTATGCATCCCAATACAGCTATTACCGCCAGAATCGCCGCAAAAATCAACAGATTTTTCTTTAGGGAAGATTTTTTAGGAGTATTTCCGTTTTTCATGCTTCCCTGCTGCGGAGTTTCCTCACCTGAAAGATTGTAAAATCTTACTCCGTCTCCGTTTTCACTGCTGAAAACATCTTTTTTTTCTTCGTCCATTACCTTATCCCCCTTTTAGATATAAAATATTTTCAATGCTATATTACTTTAAAATCCCCTGTATTACAACAAGAAAATATTATTTTCCCTACATGTTTCAATCATATCTTCAGGCCATACCGAAACCTGCACTTCTCCTATATGTGCTTTTCTCAGGAAATACATGCACAGTCTGCTCTGTCCGATACCTCCGCCGATTGAGTATGGAATCTCTTTATTTAATATAGCCTTATGGAAAGCAAGCTCTCTTCTGTCATCCGCACCTGCCTCGTGAAGCTGTCTGTCCATAGCCTCTTCATCAACTCTTATACCCATGGAAGATATTTCAAAAGCCTGTTCCAGCACTTCGTTCCACAGGATAATGTCCCCGTTCAGTTCCCAGTCATCATAGTCCGGTGCTCTTCCGTCATGCTTTTCACCTGACTTCAGCTTTCCTCCAATCTTCTTTATAAATACTGCTCTCTTTTCTTCCGCAATGAGATTTTCTCTTTCTTTAGGTGTTTTATCCGGCCATCTGTCCTCAAGTTCCTGGGTTGTAACAAAAGTAATTTCATTTGGAAGCTCTGTCTGAAGTCCTCTGTAAAGTCTGTTCACATAGTCTCCCAGGTTTTTCAATGCGTTGTATATGATTACAACCGTTTCTTCTAGGAACTCTTCTGTTCTCTGTTCCTTTGTAATGGTTTTTTCCCAGTCCCACTGGTCCACATATACGGAATGCAGGTTGTCAAGCTCTTCGTCTCTTCTTATTGCATTCATATCTGTATAAATGCCGTGTCCTGGCTGGATATTATACTTTCCCAAGGCCATTCTCTTCCACTTTGCAAGGGACTGTACAACTTCAACAGTCTTTTCGTCCAGATCCTTTAAAGTGAAATCTACTATTCTTTCAACACCGTTCAGATTGTCGTTCAGTCCACTTTCAGGCGTTACAAACAACGGTGCGCTCACTCTGCGCAGCTGCAGTCCGTAAGCCAGTTCCTGCTGAAAGAAATCTTTAATTTTTTTAATTGCACGCTGACTCTCCATATAGTCTATAACCGGTGTATAACCCTCCGGAATCACTAACTTTGACATTTCTGCATACCTCCTTTAATCTTTTTTATTTTTAGCAAATATTTTTTTGCTTTATAACATATATTTTAAATTATCCTTTTCGTTTTTTATTGATTGCTCACAAAAAATCACTTTTTTATTTTATTACATACACAAAATAAAATCAAGAATATTATTCAAAAAAATGTAAAACTTATTCAAATTAAAAGAAAGTTTGCAGAAAAACATTGACAGTGTACTATTACGCATAGTACACTGTCTTTAAAAGGTGGTGATTAAATGTTTCAACTGGATTTAAAAAGCAGGAAAACTATATGTGAACAGGTTGTTGACAATATGAAAGAGCTTATAATCGCAGGCGTTTTAAAACCGGAAGAAAAACTGCCCTCAGTCCGCGAGCTTTCCAAGACTCTGACAGTAAATCCCAATACCATTCAAAAGGCTTACCGCGAGCTGGAATATCAGGGGTACGTTTATACCGTATCCGGGCTTGGCACATTTATTGCTGACAGAGAGGAAAAAAGTATAAATCCCGCTCATCTGCATGAAATATACGCCCGTATAGGTAATGAGCTTCGTGAACTGTATTTTCTGGGCATGAGCAAGGAAGAGATTAAAGAAACATTAAACAGGTTAATTGATGAGAGGAGTGACGTTAATGATT
>JBJETA010000136.1:0-35575 GCA_051883075.1 Anaerovoracaceae bacterium | reverse complement strand
CGGAGAGGAAAAACAATTATCCGTCTCAGCTTTCAGGAGGCCAGCAGCAGAGAGTTTCCATAGCAAGAGCGCTTGTCAAAAAGCCAAAGCTGATTTTGGCAGATGAGCCTACGGCTGCACTTGATTATACTACCAGCATCGAAGTATTGTCTGTTATGGAACGTATAGTTGAATCAGGAGCTACCCTTGTCATGGTAACTCACAATGAGGAAATAAGCCGTATGGCTGACAGGGTTGTTCATATGCGAAACGGACGTATGTATGAGGTGACTGTAAACAGACACCGTGCTCATGCGGAAGATTTGGTTGGGTAGGGTGATACTATGAAGAAAATGCAGATAATAGAACTTTTCAGCAATATTAAGGCAACCCTTATGTCTTTCTGCGCAATAATGCTTTTTGTTGTTTTGAGCGTTGGTGTTTTTGCAGGTATAAGCTGGACTTCCCCGGCTCTTCAGAGGGCTGCAGACATGGTGTATGAGGAAGGCGGCCTTTACGATATTGAAGTGGTGTTTCCAAATGGCCTGACAGATGAGGATATGGGAAAAATCAGGGAGATAGAAGGTGTTGATGAGCTTGAAACCACCTTCACATCCGTGCAGATGCTTAAACACAATGGTAAAGATTATGTTACCAAGGTTATGTCACTGATGGATAATATAAATACTCCGATTAATGTTGACGGAACCCTTCCTGAGAAAGCAGGAGAGATAGCGCTTAACAGAAGCTGGGCATAGAGTCATGGCATAAAAACAGGAGACATGGTAACTTTTAAACACGATTCCGGCAAGGGTGACGGAATGACTTACCTTACCTGTGATGAATTTACCGTTACAGCACTGGTGGATAGCCCGGCGCATGTTTCGTATAATCTTTCGTCTTATGGATTTGCCAATATCGGTTCGGGATATATTCAGTGTCTGGCTTTTACTGCGCCGGAAAGCTTTGACTCTTCCGCATATCCGGGAGAGGTTCTTGCATACATCAGAAGCGACAGCCTTCGTGGATTATATACATCAGATATTGAGTATAAAAATGGTGTAAAAGACCTTAGCGATGAGATATCGGCTCTTGGAGACAGTCTGGCAGAGGAAAGGTACGGAAGCATCTTGAGTCAGATGCAGGAGAAAATCAGCAAGGCCGAAGCAAAGCTGACAGATGCCAAGGGAAAAATTGAAGCAAGTGAAGAAAAGCTTAAGAGCGGAATGGAGGCTCTGGAAAAAGGAAAAGCAGAGTATGAAGCCAATAAGAAAAAATTAGAAGAGGGCTATGTAATGCTGACTGAAGGGCAGCAGAAGTATGATGATGCCAAGCAAAAATACGACAAGGCTGTTGTGTCCTATGAAAAAATGAAGGAAAATCGTCAGAAGCTGGAAGAGGATATTCTTACTTATGATGATATTACAGATATGAACGAGCAGCTGGATGAGTATTCAAATATGAATGTGCAATTGGATGAGCTTCCCAATATAAACGAGCAGCTGAATGAGTATTACAAGGATGCTTATGCGAAGGAGCTTAGTTCAGAAAAACTGGACAAGCTCAATGAAACTTTGGACTATATAAACGAAAATGTTACCGAAGAAGCTTGGAATGAAAGTCAGGAATTGAAAGACACGTACCGCGAGCAGGTGCTGTCAGATATGGATGAAGCAATAGCAGAAACGGACATGAAGCTCAAGGTAGCAAAGACTAAGCTTGAACAGAAGGAAAATGAGCTGAAGGAAGGATGGAAGCAGTATTATTCCGGAGCAGCAAAGCTTGAAAAAGCCCTGAAACAGATTAAGGAAGGGGAAAAGAAGTTGTCTGATAAAGCCTTGGAGCTTGAAGCTTCTAAGGAAAAGTATGACAATGGTATGAAAACCCTTGAAAGCTATAGAAAAAAGCTTGATAAAATAAAGGATTATGACTGGACCGTTATTTCACGTCAGTACAATGGCGGACAAATGATTGTGAAGCAGTATTGTGATCTTACCGACAACTTGCGCTTCA
Source organism: Anaerovoracaceae bacterium (assembly GCA_051883075.1). GTDB lineage: Bacteria > Bacillota > Clostridia > Peptostreptococcales > Anaerovoracaceae > Aminipila. The sequence continues at coordinate 33,583 of JBJETA010000136.1, read as the reverse complement.
GTATGGCTGCTCTTTTCATAATCATAGGTCTTTTGGTAAGCTATTCGTCAATTTCACGTATAGTAAGGGATCAGATTGTGTCTATAGGCACTAAAAAAGCTTTAGGACTGCTTAAAAATGAAATTACACTCAGTTATCTGGCATATTCCGGAATGGCTGTATTTACAGGAGGCGTTCTGGGCCTTCTAATGGGAACCCTCGGCATAGAGAAGCTTCTTGCAAAGACCATAGGAAAACAGTTTATCATGGGTGTATATGCTCCGTATTTCTCCTTTGGACAGGGAGCAATAGTTATTGCAGCTGAAATGGTACTTATACTGATGACTACCTGGCTGGCATGCCGCAATATACTTAAGCAACAGGCGGTAGAACTGCTGAAGGGCGAAAAACCACCTACAGCTAAACCAAGGTTCTTTGAAAAGTGGAGATTTTGGCAGAGCCTTCCTCTTTTAACAAAGACTGTAATCAATAACTGTATTAATGATAAACGACGGGTTTTCGGCACGATTATAGGCGTAGCAGGTTGCACTGCTCTTATTGTCACAGCTGTTACCATGGACAATAACATACAAAAAAGCTTTAAATGGCAGTATAGGGATGTATATAGCTATGATACAATTGTACGTTACAATGCAAAAGTTAAGGACTCTCAGAAGGACATTCAGAATGTACTGGATGAGCTTGGAACAGAGAGTACATCCGTATATTCATCACCTTTTAAGCTTATCAAACCGGATGGAAATCAGGACTCGGTAACTGTTACTGTACCATTTGAGGATAATTATGATTCATTTGTACATCTAAATGACGAGGGAAGAATTGCAGATGAAGAATACCCGGATGGAATCTGGGTAAGCAGGGCGTATAATTCTCACTTTGATGCTGAACCGGGGGATAAAATTGAAATAATGGACAGCGAGGGTCAGATGCTTCAATTTACAATCCAGGGATTTTTCAATCATTACCTGTTCAGTAACCAGATTGTCATGAGCAGAGATGCATATGCTGAAGTCTTTGGAAGTGAAGCCGTCCCAAATGCTTTCCTTGTTGATTCCGGTGATTTGACTGTAACGGAAATAAAGCAGGCTTTGTCTCCAATTAAGGCTGTGCGCATGGTAAAGGATGATTATCAGGCTGCCTTTGATGTGTTTAACAACTTTTCAAATATTGCAGGGGCCGTAGTAGCTGTGTATCTGGTGCTGTCAGTAATGATGGCAATCATAGTGCTGTTTGACCTGTATACGGTATTTATAGATGAAAAGAAGAAGGAACTGATTATTCTGATGATTAACGGTTTCTCCATAAGTGATGCAAGACAGTACATATACCGTGATACCACGGTACTTACCATTGTCGGTATAGTTTTAGGAGTGATTTTCGGTGTTATTATGGGAAATGTTACGATAATGACCTTGGAGGCTGATATGGCATATTTCGTAAAGGGAATAGACTGGACAGCATGTGCAATAGGTGCAGGTGCAAGCGGTCTTCTGGCTGTGGTGCTATGTTCGCTGGCTCTTCGCAAAATTTCAGGATTTAAACTGGCTGACATAAATAAACTATGAAAGAATAAAAGGGGTATAAAAAATGATTGGAATATATTTAAGCGGGACAGGGAATACGAAACATTGTATTGAAAAATTAACAAGTCTATTGGATTCTTCTGCAAAGACTATGCCCTTAGAGGATAGCGGCATTATTGAAGAAATCAGAAAAAACAGTACAATAATACTCGGTTATCCGATACAGTATTCAAATACACCTTATATGGTCAGAGATTTCATAAGCAGAAATAAATCATTGTGGAACGGCAAAAAAATATTATGTGTTGCTACAATGGGTGCTTTTAGTGGGGATGGTGCCGGATGTACTGCAAGACTGTTAAAAAAATACGGGGCAGTTATTCTGGGTGGAATCCATATAAAAATGCCGGATTCGGTTTGCGACAGTAAGCTTTTGAAAAAAACTATTGAACAAAACAGGGAAATAGTTGTCCAAGCCGATAGAAAGATAGAACTTGCTGCTCAGGAGATAAGGCAGGGAAGATATCCAAAAGAGGGCATAACATTTTTTTCTCATATGATAGGGCTTTTTGGACAACGACTCTGGTTTTACAGAAAGACAACAGGATATACGGATAAGTTAAAAATCAGTGAAAAATGCACTGGATGTGGTTTATGTGTTTCTTTATGCCCTATGAAAAATATTCTGATTCAAGACGGCAGGGCAGCTGCAGATAAAAAGTGCACTATGTGTTATCGATGTATTAGTCATTGCCCTGAAAAAGCAATCACACTTTTGGGGAAAGAAGTAAAAGAGCAATGCAGATATGAAAAATACAGTTAGTTAAAACTAATGGAATTGAGGCTGTAATAAAAATGACCAAACAGGCAGTAATTGTCCTCCATGAGATTTATGGGGTGAATCAGTTTATTGAAAATGCATGTGAAAATATAAGGACTATGGGATTTGATGTCTGCTGTCCGAATCTGACGGGCCGGCAGCCATTTCCGTACCGGGAATCCCAAAAGGCATATGAACATTTTACAGAAAAAATAGGCTTTGATGTTTATAAAGACATAGAGAAGCTTCTGGGTGAGCTGAAAAAAAAATACGAAAAGGTATTTATTGTGGGTTTCAGCATAGGTGCTACCATTGCGTGGAGATGCTGTGAGAACACTCTGTGCGACGGTATTGCAGGATACTACGGTTCGCGTATCAGAGACTACACCGACTTAAATCCTGTGTGTCCAACAGCTTTAATTTTTGCTTCGGAGGATTCTTTTAATGTTGATGAAGTAATTTTAAAGCTAAAGGATAAGGAAAACTTAAAATTATTAAAGCTTGAAGCAAAGCATGGATTTATGGACTCTTTTTCGGAAAACTTCAACAGGCAGTGTGCAGAACAGGCATGGGAAACGGCGAAGGAGCTTTTGTTATAATGGCTCAGAACTTTATTGTGGCAAAAATCAGTGAAGATGCTATGACGGCTTTGTCACTGGTATATCCGGTACAGAATCTGATGACGGCCATTGCGGTAGGCTTTGGCATCGGCATAAATGCAAGGATTGCGTTTTGCCTGGGTGCGGAAGATAAGGAGCAGGCTGATACTGCGGCAGCAACGGGCATTTCTTTTTTCTGTGATAATTATGCTTGGCATTTCTCTGGAAAAAATATTTCAGGCTGTGGGCAGAATGAAAGTTTCGATGATCAGCATGACATGCGGCTTTGCCGCAAATATTGTGCTGGATCCATTGATGATTTTTGGAATCGGACCGTGCCTGTTTCTTTCGAAAAGAAGAAAATATCTTTTAACAGACAGGTAATAAAACCGCTTTATGCGGTTGGAATACCGGCATCTCTTAATATGGCACTTCCGTCATTGCTGATTTCCTCCTTAAACGGAATTCTTGCGGGATTTTCCGGAAGCTATGTCCTGGTGCTGGGCGCTTATTATAAGCTGCAGACCTTTATTTACCTTTTTGGATATACAGAAAAAATACGGACACGGAGGAACTCTTATGGATAAAAAGAAACTGAGACGCTTTGCGATAATGATTCAGAGCGTGTTAATTGTCGTTATGATGATTTTAGTGGCCTCTATGATTTTTCAAATAAATTCTCTGCGTGGAACCGCAAGGGTTATTAATTATGCGGGGATTGTCAGAGGTGCAACACAACGAGAGGTTAAGCTGGAAATTGTGGGACAAAAAAATGACGACCTTATTGCTTATCTGGACGAGATTCTAAGCGGATTAAAATATGAACAGGGGAAATATAATCTGGTAAGTCTGGATGATGAAGTATATCAGAGTGATTTGGATGCGCAAATGAAATATTGGGAGGAACTTAAAGATGAAATTTACAGTGTCCGCCGGTATGGATATGAAGCTACAAATATTGTTGATATGAGTGAAGAGTATTTCCGAATGGCGGATAATACTGTTGCGGCAGCAGAAGAGTATTCTGAAACTATTGCATCGGTAATTCGTTATCTGGAAATTGCTACGGCTGTGGACATAGCGATTCTGATTCTTATTATGTTGGCACGTTCTTTTGAAGCTGTAAATATGCGACGCAGAAATCAACAATTGGAGCAAAAGGTATTTATAGATCAACACACAGGCTTGCCCAATAAGGGACGGTGTGAAGGGTTCTTTTCTGATACGGAAGCTATACAGAAACCTATGGCATGCATTGTATTTGATTTGAACAATTTAAAGAAGGCGAACGACACTTTGGGACATTCGGTTGGGGACCAGATGATTGCAAACTTTGCAAGACTTCTTCGAAACGCAGTACCTGCTTCGAATTTTGTTGGAAGATATGGCGGAGATGAATTCATGGCAGTTATCTATGATTCTTCAAGAGAGGATGTAGAGTTAATCCTGAGTCAGATAAAGAAAGATGTGCAGCATTTTAATCAGCTGCATTATGGAGGCGGTAACTTTATTGAACTGAGTTATGCATGTGGCTGGGCTTTGTCTACAGAGTTTCCTGATTGTACTTTCCGGGTTTTGTTTGATACGGCAGATAAAAAGATGTATGAGAATAAATTAAAGCAGAAGGCAGAGAAGCAAAATGAATGAAGCCCGGGGAATCCCGGGCTTTTTGGAACTTTAGCACAGGCAGAAATATAGTGCAAAAACAAGTGCCAGAACCAGGGTTGCAGGCTTAATCTGTTTAAACCTGCCTGTTGCGGCTTTACAGATTATGTATGTGATAAATCCTGCGCCGATTCCGGTTGTAATGGAGTAAGCAAAAGGAATAGCTGCAACTGTTAAAAAAGCAGGTATGGCTTCATCCATTTCCGAGAAATCGACGTTTTTAATGTCCATCAGAAGATACATTCCAACAATGATTAATGCAGGAGCCGTTGCACTTGATGTTACCACACCGGCAAGCGGTGAGAGAAATACGGAAAGAAGGAAGCAGGCTGCAACTGTAAGGGATGTAAGACCTGTTTTCCCACCTTCTGCAATCCCTGAGGCTGATTCAGCATAAGTGGTAACAGTTGATGTACCGCAAAAGGATCCGGCAACTGTTGCAAAAGCATCTGAAATAAGAACCTTTTCAAGATCACCGGACTCTCCTTCTTTTGAGGAAATTCCGGCGCTTGTGCTGACACCAATCAGAAAGCCGAGAGTGTCAAACATATCTACCATTGTCATGGAGATGATTATTGCTATAAATGCAGAAACCGCTGATATTCCGTTTCCATGAATAAGTCCTGTGAAATCCATTTTGAAAAATACTTTGCTGAATTCTGTAGGCATACTTAAAATCGCTGTGGGTGCAGCAGTCTGGCCTAATATCAGATTCAGTATCACGGTGAATAATATACCAATGATAAGGCTTCCTTTAACGTGACGTGCAACAAGTACGGATGTGAAAAGAAGTCCGGCGATTGCGATTAAAACGGCCTTTGAGGACAAATCTCCAAGAGCAGGGAATCCGCTTGCAAGAGATATTATGCCGCCGTCCAGAAGCCCGATAAGAGCGATAAAAAGTCCGATGCCGGCAGTAATGGCATGCTTCATATTTTCGGGGATTGCGGTGATAGCCGCCTTTCTTAGAGGCGACAGCACAATCGCAAGAAACAGAAGACCGGATATCAGCGTCATTGCCAGCGCCTGCTGCCATGTGTAACCATAAATACCGCACAGGCTGTAAGCAAAAAATGCGTTCATTCCCATACCGGAAGCCATTGCAAACGGCTTATTACTTATAAAAGCACAAAGCGTACAGCCTATGGCTGCTGATATGCAGGTTGCAATCAGTACACCTGCAGTGTCCATACCTGTCGATGATAAAAATACAGGGTTTAGAAAAATGATGTATGCCATGGTAAAAAACGTTGTAATACCGGCGGCAACTTCTGTTTTTACGGTGGTTTGGTTTTCGTCGAGTTTAAATAGTGTGTTCATGATTACCTCCTTGCCAGCCCTTTCAGGGAGCCAAAAAAAATACGCTAAAGCAAAAACACTTTAGCATCATGTTTTTCTTTGCGTACATTGCACAATTATCAGCTGGTGTTCTGACTTGAGTATCATCACCTGAATCTGCCTTCCCAGACAAAATGTCCAGTGACTGCAGGTGCATCTAAAGATAAAGATGAACCTGACAAAGATTCAGACTCCTCTGTTACAGCATTGGCGGTGTACAGGAATCTCACCTGTTTTCCTTTAAATCCATATGGATACTGATAATATTTATTTAATTAATTCACAGTGTTATTGTATATGAAAAGAATTATAATGTAAAGGGGAAAAATGTTTGCAAAAAATTGTGGTTTGAGTATAATAAAATATAAAGTTTATTGTTATTATTCACAAATTACATATAGAAAGGCACAGATAGGTGGATTGAAATGAGTTTTAATTTTACAGAAAAGCTGCTGATTCCGGCAGAAACAAAGAAGAAATATCCGGTATCGGAAAAAATGGCAAAGGCTAAGGCGGAAAGAGACGCTGAAATCAGAGATATATTTACAGGACAGAGTGATAAGATGATTCTTGTCATTGGACCGTGCTCAGCTGACAATGAGCCTGCAATGCTTGATTATGCAACAAGACTTGCAAAGGTTCAGGAAAAGGTTTATGACAAGCTTATTTTCATTCCACGTGTATATACAAATAAGCCAAGAACAACCGGGCTTGGATATAAGGGACTTTTACATCAGCCGAATCCGGAGAAACCGTCAGACCTTTTTGAAGGGGTACTGGCTATCAGAAAGCTCCATATGAATGTTCTTGAGGAGACGGGTCTTCCGACGGCAGATGAAATGCTTTATCCCGAAAATTACTGGTACCTGGCAGATGTATTGTCATATGTGGCAGTAGGTGCAAGAAGCACTGAGAATCAGCAGCACCGACTTGTTGCAAGCGGTATGGACATTCCTGCAGGAATGAAGAATCCAACAGGCGGTGACCTTGGGGTAATGATGAATTCCGTTATTGCCGGACAGTCAAAGCAGTCCTTTATTTACCGGGGATGGGCGGTAAATACTGAAGGAAATGATTTTGTACATACTGTACTTAGGGGTTCGACGGACCAATACGGAAGAAATATTGTAAATTATCATTATGAAGATTTGCTGGCAGTTGCTGAAATGTATGCTGAAAGGGACCTCAAGAACCCTGCATGTATCGTTGATACAAACCATGCAAATTCAGGAAAGAAGTACAAGGAACAGATAAGAATTGCAAAGGAAGTTATGCATAACAGAAACATCAGCAACGACATAAAGAAGCTTGTAAAGGGATTTATGATAGAAAGTTATATTGCAGAGGGAAGTAAGAAGATTGGTGATCCTGAATACGGCTGCTCGATTACAGACCCTTGTCTTGGATGGGAAGACAGTGAAAAGCTGATTTACGATATTGCGGAGCTGGTATAGCGGTGTTACAGAAGAAATTTTGTATCAAACCTCTTGCAATAACAGTTTTGTGAGAGCATAATATATTTAAGTGAACAAGTGGGGAGCTTGCGTGAAGCAGGCTGAGAGTAGACTGTATTGTCTTGACCCGTAACCTGATTTGGATAATGCCAACGTAGGGAAATATCGCGCAGACTCGTATTAAACATGGGCAGATATGCTGAAATTGGCGTATCTGCTCTTTTTGTTTGCAAAATTTTGATTTTAGAAAAGTTGTTTGGAGGAAATTGCTATGTTTGGAAATTGTATCGATAATGTCAGAAAAAATGTGCCGTTGGTGCACAATATCACAAACTATGTGACTGTAAATGATGTGGCAAACGTAATCCTTGCCTGCGGCGGAAGCCCTATTATGTCGGATGAACCGCAGGATGTGGAGGATATAACAGCAATCTGCGGAGGATTGAATATAAACATAGGTACGCTGAACCGGAGAAGCATTGAAGGAATGTTTCTGGCAGGGAAAAAGGCAAAAGAACTGGGACATACAGTCCTTCTTGATCCGGTTGGAGCCGGCGCAAGCAAACTGCGTACTGATACGGCAGTTAAGCTCATGGATGAGATTAAGCCCGATGTGATTCGCGGAAATATTTCCGAGATTAAAACGCTTGCGCTGGGAAGCGGCACTACAAAGGGTGTGGATGCAGATGCGGCGGATGCAGTTACAGAAGAGAACCTTGAACAGATGGTTGGATTTGCAAAGGATTTTGCAAGAAAATCAGGAGCTGTCGTGGCAATAACAGGAGCTATTGACCTTGTGGCAGACGGAGATACATGCTATGTTATCCGTAACGGCCGTGCGGAAATGGGCAAAATAACAGGTACAGGCTGCCAGCTGTCGGGCATGATGACGGCATTTATGACAGCAAATCCGGACAAAAAGCTTGAAGCCGCAGCGGCGGCAGTCTGCACTATGGGACTTGCGGGTGAAATCGCATGGAACAGGATGCAGGAGGGAGACGGAAACTCCACATATAGAAACAGAATCATCGATGCTGTCTACAACATGGACGGAAAAACTCTGGATGAGGGGGCAAAATATGAAGTGCGATAAGGAAAGTCTGCTGCTTTATGCGGTAACAGACCGTGCGTGGCTGAACGGAGCAACGCTGTATGAGCAGGTGGAGCTGGCTTTGCAGGGAGGAGCCACTTTTATTCAGCTTCGTGAAAAGGAATTGGATGAAGAAAATTTTCTTAAAGAAGCCATAGAGATTCAGGAGCTTTGCAGACAGTACGGTGTACCGTTTGTTGTAAATGACAACGTGGACATTGCCTTGAGAATGAACGCAGACGGTGTTCATGTAGGGCAGAGCGATATGGAAGCCGGTGATGTCAGAAAGCTGATAGGAGAAGACAAAATACTGGGAGTATCGGCACAGACGGTAGAACAGGCTGTACTGGCGCAAAAAAGGGGAGCTGACTATCTTGGAGTCGGTGCCGTATTCCATACGGGAAGCAAGGATGACGCTGATGATGTAAGTCACGAAACTTTAAAAGCAATATGTGATGCAGTGGACATACCGGTTGTTGCAATCGGAGGTATCAGCAGGGACAATGTTATGCAGTTGTCGGGAAGCGGCATCTGCGGTATTGCGGTTATAAGTGCGATTTTTGCACAGAAGGATATAAAGGCAGCGACGGCAGAGCTTAAAGAACTGACCCGGGAGGCAGTAAAGTAATGATTAAGGGAGTTATTTTTGATGTTGACGGTACACTTCTTGATTCCATGGAAATCTGGAGTGATGCGGGAGCACGGTACCTGCAGACGCTAAACATAGAAGCAGAGCCGAATCTGGGAAACATCCTGTTCTCCATGAGCCTTGAAGAGGGCGGAGCATATTTAAAAAAACAATATGCACTGGAGTTTTCAGAGGAAGAGATTATACATGGAGTTCTGGACATTATCGGGGATTTTTACAGAAATGAAGTGCGCTTAAATGAAAATATGCGTGACATTCTTGAAGAATACAGAGCAAAAGACATACCTATGGTTCTTGCCACTACCAGTGATAAAGAACTGGTCACAGCGGCGCTGGAGCGGCTGGGCATTCTCGGGTATTTCCGGAGAATATTCACGGCATCCGAGCTGAATACTTCAAAGCGTGAACCGCTGATTTATCTGGCTGCGGCGGAGTTTATGAAAACCGCACCGGAGGAAACCGCAGTATATGAGGATGCGGAGTATGCCATAAATACAGCTAAAAAAGCAGGTTTTTACACGATTGCCGTTTATACAGAGGCGTGCTCGGAAAACTGGGAGCACATATCGTCAATGGCGGATACAACCATTGCAGATGTAACTGCTAAAAAATAAATCTGCAAGCGACAGATTGGGGGCACCACCTTCTGCCGCTATATAAAATCATGCTGAAACAAAGGAGGATGACAGATATGAAAACAGCATTGACAATCGCCGGAAGTGATTCCAGCGGAGGCGCCGGCATTCAGGCAGATATTAAGACTATGACCATGAATGGAGTATTTGCAATGAGTGCAGTCACAGCATTGACTGCCCAGAATACCACCGGCGTGACTGGTATAAGTGAAGTGACACCAGAGTTTTTAGGAGAGCAGATGGACGCGGTATTTAATGACATACGTCCTGATGCGGTGAAGATTGGAATGGTTTCTTCAAGAGGACTGATAGAAATGATTGCGGAAAAGCTGAAAGAGCACAGTGCAGAAAACATAGTGGTAGACCCCGTGATGGTTGCTACCAGCGGAGCAAAGCTCATTTCGGATGATGCGGTTGAAACTCTGAAAGAAAAACTTTTCCCGCTGGCGGCAGTTCTGACGCCGAATATCCCTGAGGCGGAGGTTATTTCGGGGAAAAAGATAGAAAATGAACGGGATATGATTGATGCGGCAGAAAAAATCAGCAATGAATACGGCTGTGCAGTACTATGCAAGGGCGGACATAAAATAAGTGATGCAAATGACCTGCTGTACAGAAACGGGGAATACCGCTGGTTTAACGGAAAAAGGATTGATAATCCAAACACTCACGGCACGGGCTGCACTTTGTCAAGCGCCATCGCATCAAATCTGGCAAAGGGGTTTGATTTGGATACATCGGTTATGAAAGCCAAGGAATACATATCGGGAGCACTGGCTGCCATGCTTGATTTGGGAGCAGGGAGCGGGCCTATGAACCATGCCTTTGATTTACAAGGTGAGTTTTCAAAGGAGGCGGAATAGTATGGAAGACAGAAAAACCTCTATTTTTGAAAACGGACTGATTTGGTTTGGAGCGGGAGTTTCCATAGCGGAGATTCTGACAGGAACATATTTCGCACCCCTTGGATTTCAGAAGGGTCTGGAGGCGGTCATTATCGGGCATATCATAGGATGCACTCTGTTGTTTCTTGCGGGAGTGATTGGCGGAAGCTGCAGAAAAAGCTCCATGGAAACTGTAAAGATGAGTTTCGGACAGAAAGGCGGAATATTTTTTGCCGCATTAAATATTTTGCAGTTGGTTGGCTGGACTGCCATTATGATTTATGACGGAGCACTTGCCGCAGACAGCATATTTTCCGCGGGACGCTGGGTATGGTGCCTGGTTATAGGTGTGCTTATCATTGCATGGATTCTGATAGGTATAACAAACCTTGGAAAAGTAAATACAGTGGCAATGTCTGCATTGTTTATTCTGACGATTATACTTTGCGTAAAAATATTTTCGGGGGGAAGTCCGGTTGGTGTTATAGACGATTCTCTGTCCTTTGGAGCGGCTGTGGAACTATCGGTGGCTATGCCGCTGAGTTGGCTCCCTCTTATAAGCGACTATACCCGCGAAGCGGAGAAGCCTGTGGCTGCATCGGCAGTCAGCACAGCTGTATACGGTGCTGTAAGCTGTTGGATGTATATCATTGGTATGGGGGCAGCAGTTTACACAGGAGAATACGCCATTGACAGTATTATGCTGAAGGCAGGTCTTGGCATTGCAGGGCTGTTAATCATTGTTTTCTCTACGGTAACGACTACTTTTTTGGATGCATGGTCCGCAGGTATTTCCAGTGAGGCCGTTTCCACGAAAATAAACGGAAAGAAGATTGCAATAATAACCGCAGTTTTCGGAACTGTTGCGGCAATCGCATATCCTATGGATAATATTACGAACTTCCTGTATCTGATTGGTTCGGTGTTTGCGCCTATGATTGCGATTCAAATCTCAGACTTTTTCATTCTTAAACAGGACAAAAGCGAAAGTGTTTTCAACCTGAGAAATATGGCAGTCTGGGTTGTGGGATTTGTTCTTTACAGATTTTTAATGAATGTAGATTTCGTACTTGGAAATACATTGCCCGATATGGTTATTACGATTATAATCTGCGCAATAGTCAACACTGTTTCAAATATTGTATCAAACACAAAAACTTCATAGACAGTATTAATGATTGCTATGTGTTTATAAAAAAAGCATTCGTACGGTATGTTCATACGGATGCTTTTTCTTTTGACTTTACAATTCTTTTGCGTTTCAAATTCTTGTGTACAAATGCCGGAAATTAATTATTTATAAAACCTGCGGCACTCAGGCGTTTTCGAAGCATTGAGCCGAATACAAGTGCAATGACCATTTTAGCAATATCTCCCGGAATGAAAGGGAAAACGCACATACCAAGAGCTGCGGCAACATCGGATTTCATTACGATACAGAACCATGCCGTACCTAAGATATAGCATACTGCTGTGCCCACGGCCATTCCCACAAATTGAAGAATACGGCTGCTGAACTTGTCGATAACCAGTCCGGCGATAATTGCCATAGGGATAAAGCCGATGATATAACCGCCGGTAGGTCCCAACAGCTTGCCAAGTCCGCCGGAGAAACCGGAAAATACGGGCAGGCCGACTGCACCTATGACAAGATAAACCAGATAACTTACTGTACCCATCTTCCATCCCAGAAGGTACAGCGACAGATAGATTGCCAGATTGGTAAATGAGATAGGAACCGGTCCGATAGGAATGGACATAGGCGCCAATATGCATGTTACGGCAGCCATCAGAGCCGTTATTGACAGAGTATATATTTTACTTTTTCTAACACCAGTATTGTTGTTTACAGATTCATACATTTTTAAGTTTCCTTTCTATATGATTAAAGTTCATATCCGAGCCGGCGGAGCATTTTTATATCGTCGGCAATGCAGGTTCCGGTGGTGGTCAGCATATCACCGGTAATTGCAGAATTTGCTCCGGACTGAAAAAGTCCGGCTCCGCCGTCGGCGAACTGACCGCGGCCTGCTGCCATCCTGATCCAGGCAGTAGGGTTGATATAACGGAAAACAGCCACAGTCCGCAGTATATCTTCGTTTGAAATTGAAGGCAGATGCTCAAAAGGTGTACCGGGGATGGGACGAAGAACGTTAAGTGGAATAGAACTCACTCCAAGTTCAGCAAGACTGACAGCCATGTCAAGCCTGTCTTCCCATGTTTCTCCCATACCTATAATGCCGCCGGAGCATATTTCAAGTCCCGCTTCCTGTGCACGCCTGATATTGGCAATTTTATCTTCATAGGTGTGGGTTGTGCACACGGATGGAAAATACCGACGTGAAGTTTCCAGGTTGCAGTGATAACGGGTTACCCCCGCTTCTTTCATCAGCTGAAACTCTTCTGATGTCTGAAGTCCGTGGGATGCACACAGCTTCAGGCCGATTTCACGGTGCAGACGGCGGTATGCGGACAGAGCATGTTCCAGGTCATTACCCTTTATGCTGAGCCCTGATGTCACGATGGAGTAACGGTGTACGCCTGCCGCCTCATTTCGGCGTCCGTCCGCAAGGATTTCTTCGATACCAAGAAAAGGATATTCTTCTGAGCCGGTGCGGTAATGACAGGATTGTGCGCAGAACCTGCAGTCTTCACTGCATTGTCCGCTGCGTCCGTTGACAATGGTGCATAAATCCGCTTTGTTTCCGCATAAAGCCCTGCGGATTGAATCGGCACCTGAACACAATTCTTCTATATCAGCACTGATAAGAAAAGACAAATCGTCATTTCTCCCGATTCTGCGACCGGAAATAGTTTCTTTTGTAAGCAGTGACAGAGAAACTGTCTTTGACTGTAGCTGGGACATAATCTTTAACTCCATATCTAATCTGTATGTTATATTACTAATCATTTGGGCATTTGGGCTGTTTGTAGCATCAGACCCAATGGTGAGATAATAACATAACATTTTGCTGTTGTCAACCTAAAATAAAAAAAGGTTAACAACACGAGTCGTACAGCATAATTGTTGAAAAATTAATTGTTTCGGATATAATTATATGGGCAGAACGATTTAAAATATCTGCAGAACTGTATAATGCAAGCAATAAATCTGAGAGAAAAGGAAATCCGGAAATGAACGATATACAGAAAAATCCATTGGGGTCGGCTCCTGTGGGCAGCCTGCTCCGCAAGTTTGCGATTCCCAGCATTGTTGCAATGTTGGTGGTTGCACTTTACAACATAGTAGACCAGTTTTTTATAGGGCAGAAAATCGGAGAACTTGGCAACGCGGCAACAAACGTAGCCTTTCCGCTGTCAACGAGCTGTACTGCGATCTCACTGCTTCTGGGTATCGGAGGAGCTTCTGCTTTTAATCTTACCCTTGGAAAAGGAGACAAAGAAAAAGCACTCTACTACATAGGCAATGCGGCGGTGCTGCTTTTCGGTCTAGGCACGCTTTTATGCCTTGCAACTGAAATTTTTCTTGAACCGTTACTGACATTTTTCGGCTCACCCCAGGAGGTCATGGGATATGCAAAAGAATATGTAAGAGTTGCAGCTGTGGGCTTTCCGTTTATGATTCTTGCGGCGGGCGGTGTCCATCTTGTACGTGCTGACGGAAGCCCCAGATATTCCATGGTATGCAATCTGATAGGTGCGGTTATAAATACCATACTGGACCCTTTATTTATATTTGGGTTTGACATGGGAATGACCGGGGCGGCACTTGCAACCATATTGGGGCAGATTGTTTCGGCATATATGGTATTCAGGTATCTCAGACATTACAAAGCAGGGACACTTACAAGGGAGCACATCATACCGAGGTGGAGCATTGCAGGATATGTTATGAGCCTTGGGCTGGCGCAGTTCTGCAACCAGTTTGCAATGATGGTGGTTCAGATTGTTATGAACAATTCACTGACCTATTACGGTGCAATGTCTGTTTACGGCGAATCTGTGCCGCTGGCATGTGCGGGCATTATCAATAAGGTAAGCTTTATGTTTTTTTCTATCTGCATCGGTATCGCACAGGGAATGCAGCCTATTTCCAGCTTCAACTACGGAGCGAAGCAGTTTGACCGGGTTAAGCAGGTGCTTAAGCTCAGCCTTGTGTCGGGCTCTGTAATCTGCTGTACTGCCTTTGCTATATTCCAGCTGTTTCCAAGGCAGATAATAGGGCTGTTCGGTGACGGCTCGGAGATGTATTTCGCATTTGCGGAAAGGTATTTCAGAATTTATCTCTTTTTTAACTTTATTAATAATGTCCAGCCGCTTTCCTCAACCTTTTTTACATCTATCGGAAAGCCTGCAAAGGGAACATTCCTGGGACTTACAAGGCAGATTATTTTTCTGCTGCCTTTGATTGTGATTTTCCCTGTATTTATGGGGCTTGACGGAATCATGTATGCAGGACCGATTGCGGATTTTCTTGCTGCGACGATTTCCGCTTTTATGCTGAAAAGGGAAATGAAGGAGCTGAATTCATAACACATATACATTTTCTAAAAATTTTCCGCAGGGGATTGACAGCACAAGTACCTTGCATTACAATATAGCTACAGCCAGCTACTTTGTAATGCAAGATAGGAGGACGAAGTATGATACCGTCACAGATGCTGAAAGGAACTTTGGAAGGATGTATTTTAAAGGTTATCAGTGAGAGGGAAACCTATGGGTATGAAATATCGGAAAAGCTTCATGAATATGGGTTTTCTGATATTTCCGAGGGTACTGTTTATCCGCTCCTGCTGAGACTTGAGAAAAACGGGCTGATTACAGCCCAGTACCGGCAATCACCGGTAGGCCCGAAAAGAAAATATTTTTCAATATCGGAAGCGGGTGAAAAAGAAATGGAAGCCTTTTACGCAAGCTGGACAGAGCTTGAAGGGGCAATAAACAGAGTGTTTAAGAAAGAAGGGAAAAGGGATGAATAAAAAAGTAAGAGAGCTTAACAAGCAGAACAATCTTTTGGATAAACAGATAAAAGAGGAAAATCAGGAAGCGTTTACAGATATGATCTGCTACCTGAGAGGTGCGGACATTTCGGAATATGATATAGAGACTGTGAGACAGGACATTACTGAGATGGTTTTGTCGGCACAGGAGCGGGGAGAAAACATTCAATCGGTTATAGGTGGGGATTACAAAGAGTTCTGTGACAGCATCATAGCAAATCTGCCACATAAAACGGCAAAGCAGAAGGCGGCAGAGGTGCTTGACATCATCTGCTGGGGTTTGTCGATACTGTTTTTAATAAATATACTGGTGTCAGGGGATACAGTACGGATGCTTCAGAGCCTTATAAACGGAACTCCGGCAGGATTCAACATATCTGTTTCGGCAGGGACTTTGGTTTCCATGGCTTTTATTCTTGCGGCAGCGTGGACTGTGGTAAATCTGGTTACAAAAAATGCATTCAGCAGAGAGATAACGCATAGAAAGACTTTGGGATTTTTTGTCGGTGCCGGATTTATGATTATATTGATTGGAATCCACTGGTTCGGGAAAAAGATACTTTTTACTGTAAATATTTTTGCGGCTCTTGTCCTGACTGCGGCGTTGTTTGCGGCGCATAAGCTGATTGAAAACATATAAGAAAACAGTAAGTTAAGAGGGAGAAGAGATTATGAAGAGTTCTTTTAAACATTTTTTTAAAGTTATTGCGGTAGGTGTGTGTGTCGGGATTTTACTGGTCATTATCAGGAGCATATTTAATATAGATGAAGATACTTTCATGAAAGGCTTTTGGATTGTAGGTGGAATATTTATCATAGGAGCTGCATTGTTTAATATCTTATATGTGTTTAGATATCAAAAGAAAATGAAAAGGGTAGCCGGACTTCTTGAAGATGGAAAAACAGAAGAATATATTGCTGAGGTGCAGAAGCTGCTGCAAAGTGCCAAAGGGTATGAATTAAAAAATCTGTTCAGACTGAACCTTTCGGCAGGATACTGTGATCTTAAACAGTTTGATAAGGCAATTGATATTCTTGAAGAACTATCCGGTGAAAAGCTTCGAGGTGAGCTTAAAATGGTGAATTCCTTGAATCTCTGTCTCTGCTATTTTTACACGGAGCAGAATGAAAGGGCTCTTGAACTGTACGACAGAAGTCAGAAAAGCTTTGAACGTGCAAGAAAAAGCCCTTATTACGGCGGTAATATAGCCGTTCTGGATATGCTGGCGGCGGTAGCGGAGGGCAGAACGGAGGTTGCTGAAAAAATGCTGGCGGAGGCCGCGGAAACGTGGGACAATCCACGCCTGCAGGAGGATTTTAAGTATATTGAAACTTTGATTAAGAATAAGGAAAGCTAATACAGTGAATTATTTCCTAAAGGGAGGAAGAAAAATTGAACATAGATAATCTTGAAAAATGGCATTTTGAAGTAACGCAAGAGGCGGCAGATTACCTTTTGAAGCTTGTGCTGGAGGGAAGAAAGCGCGCAACTTCAAGCAGTCTGGAGGCGTACAGGATTGAAGGCACCGAGCCTCCCAAAGAGGGAGACCTGAGTGTCATCACTTATTGGGACGGAACCCCGGGATGTGTGATAAAAACAACAAAAGTGAGAATACTGCCATATAAGGACATTACCTTTGATATGGCAGCACTGGAAGGTGAAGATGAAACTCTGGAATCCTGGCAGAAAAATCATATTGCTTTTTTTACTGCAGAGGGAAAGCAGATGGGATATTTATTCAGTGAAGATATGCAGGTAGTATTTGAAGAGTTTGAGGTTATTGAAACACTTTAACCTGACCAATCTTTAAAACTGCCTGAGGTGCTTAAAGCTGTCCCAGATGCCTTGTATAGCTGTTTATGATTTCCTTACGGCCGCGGCTTCTGATAGGAACTTTTGCTCCTGTGGTCAGTGTAAATACTTCTTCGGCATGCTTTACGAAATCCATGTTTACAAGGTAGCTTTTATGGCACCTTAAAAATCTTTCATCATTAAGCTCATCTTCAAAATCATCGAGTTTATAATATATAGAGTCTTCCCGGCCTCCTGTCAGATGTACAGTCAGGGTGTGGGCATGACTTTCTGCATAGACTATATCGCGGTAGTCAAAGGTTTTGACTTTACCGCGTTTTTTTATTGCGATGCTTTTAGGACGCTCTGTACGTGTCAGTTTTGAAAGAAGCAAAGAAAGCTTCTTGTCATCGGCGGGCTTAAGGAGATATCCGGAAGCCTCTACCTCGTAACTTTCTATGGCAAAGTCGGGGCTTTTTGTAAGGAAAACGATAGCTACGGACTTATCGTACTTTCTTATTTTCACAGAAGCCTCAAACCCGTTCAGCCCTTCCATGAAAATGTCCATAAAAATTAAATCGTAAAAAGCATTTCCATCCGCAAATTCGGCAGTGAGAGCTTCACTGCTTCGATATTCATCTATTTTAAATTCAATATTTGCATCTCTGAAAAACTCCGTAATCATAGATACGGTAAGCTCCCTTTCATTTTCCATATCGTCGCAGACGGCGATGTAAAACATAATAAATCCCCCTTAAAAAATCAGCAATCAGATTCTGCGGCAACGCCGCAAAAAAATAATATTGCTCTATTATAGCATAACTTGTACTGAAATAAATACAATTTTGTCGAAAAACATGTCGAATTTGTCGATTTGTACATTTTTAAGAACAATTGTGAAATTTTAATAAAAAAATAGAAAAAAATTGTTTGTGGGAATGAAAGGAGTGTTTCTAATGAATGAGGGAGAAAAGAAAAAACACGGAATAAAAACTCCGAAGGTACATCATGCATTGATTACTTTCGGTATACTGATTTTTGTCATGGCGGCAGGAATCATAAAGTATGGGGTTGATGTACATATTCCGATGTTTATAGGTGTTATAGCTGCGGCATGCATGGCATTGTACCTTGGATTTGACTGGAAATTTATTGAGAAATCCATGATGGATGGAATTTATAACGCACTGCAGGCAGTTATAATTCTTGCCATAGTAGGTGTGCTGGTAGGTGTATGGATTGCAGCAGGGGTTGTTCCGGCAATGATTTATTACGGTCTTAAGCTTCTGTCACCGTCGGTATTTCTTATTGCGGCGGTGCTGATATGCTCCATTACATCACTGGCAACAGGTACTGCATGGGGAACTATGAGTACTATGGGTCTTGCACTTATGGGGATAGCTCTCGGACTGGGCATTCCGGCACCTATGGCTGCCGGCGCTATTATTTCAGGTGCGTACTTTGGAGACAAAATGTCACCTTTGTCGGATACGACAAACCTTGCTCCAGCCATGGCCGGAACAGACGTATTTACCCATGTTAAATTTATGATGATTCCGACTATGACGGTTTATGCTGTTACTCTTGTGTTTTTCGGAGTGATGGGAATGAACTATGCGGAAAGCGGCGCAGCTGCAGATATGTCTGCTGTAGCGGAGATGAGCAGGGGACTTGAATCTATTTTTAATATAAATCCGGTATTGCTTCTTCCGCCTGTAATAGTTATCGTTTCGGTTGCCATGAAGATGCCTGCAATCCCCGGCATTACGCTGGGCATTATAACGGGAGGAATCATAGGCATTATCATGCAGGGAGACGGTTGCTCCTTCGGTGTCATTCTTGACGTGGGAATGAACGGTTTCGTATGCAAAAGCGGTGTTGCTTCAATCGATGACCTTCTGACTTCGGGCGGACTGAACAACATGATGTATTCAATTTCACTGACAATCATCGCTATGATGTTCGGCGGCATTATGGAACAGACAGGTCTGCTTGATGTGGTGGTTGATAAAATACGTCAGATTGCAAAGAAGCCTGCAACTCTTGTGCTCACCACAGAGCTGACTTGCGTGCTGAGCAATGCAACTATGCCGGAACAGTATATTTCCATAGTAGTTCCCGGAAGAATGTATGCGGAAACATATAAAAATATGGGACTGCACCCTAAGACACTGTCAAATGCGCTTGAAAGTGCGGGTACTGTAACATCGGCACTGATTCCATGGAATACCTGCGGAGTATTTATACTGGCCACACTGGGTGTTTCAACTTTTGAATATTTTCCTTATGCTGTTTTCAATCTGCTGATGCCTGTTGTTGTGGCTGTAATGGCATTTATGGGCATTACCGTGGCTGATAAGGACGGAAAAAGAATGATTGGAAAGACACGCAAAGAGTATTAAGAATAAAAGAAAACTGCCTGAATTATTTTGGGCAGTTTTTTTGTGCACATATATGATTTTTTCGCCGCAGATGCTGTATAATAAACACAGGGCGATTGCTATACTTGACTAGCTTCAATTTCAGAAAAAGCCTTGTTCAGGATTTCTTCCGCATCATTTCCTTTGATGTCCAGATTTTTGGCATAGAAAAAACGCACGGTTTTGATTCCGTAAAAATGCTGTGCCAGAGCTTTTACATATTCGAAACCGAAGTTGGGACTGCCAATAGGACCTCCTGAGGTTGTTATATAAATCAGTTCACGGGCATTACAGAGACCTATGACTTTTCCTTCAGGTGAATATTTAAATGTAAGCTTTAAAACTGCGATATGCTCGAAAAAAACCTTCAGCATGGACGGAAATGATAAATCCCAGTAGGGTGCGGCGATAACTATGACATCGGCTTTGGAGAAAAGCTGTGCATACTTAAATCTTGGGGAAGTGAAGTCCTCTTCTTTGATGAGGGCATTGCGTTCATTTAATGCGTGAATGTCAATCGGTGAAAGCTGAGCCTCCTGCAGATTGATTTCTTCGATGGTGCCACTGCCGTCAAGCTTGTTCAGAACATGCCGGGCAAGCTTTCGTGTGCGTGACTCAGGGCGGATGCAGCCGTTTACAAATAAAATCTTTTCCATTTATATTTACCTCGCAGATTGTAAGTTTATTTAAGCTTTGACGGGAAGCAAAGCCGGGGATGTGAAGTATAAAGCTATTACAATTATGCTCAGGGTTTTGAGATTTATTCGCAGATATGAACAAAAAATATGACATCTCTCCAAGAGAATGGAGGATGTTATTTTTGTTTGCCAAAAAGTCTGCGGAATTATCCAAAATCAGAGAAGTTCAGCCGAAAACTCTGAAATGCAAATGTAATTTGACACATTGCTTAGGCTGTGTTGTAATAAAAGGTGCTGACATAGGAGAGAATTATGGAGAAAAATGTCTTGAAAAGCAGAAAAATGTCAAAATTTGCAGCAGTTCTGACTGCCGTTTCAATAGGAATTTCAGGCGTTATGATATCGGGATGCACAGCTCCGCGGAACGATGAAACAGATAAGGAAGAGTTTATCCTCCGGGGAGGGCTGTTCTCATGGGGACATGATGTTGTTGAAATTGAAAAGGGTAAATCGGAAAATCCAATGAGTGATAAGCTTTTTCAGACCATGGAAGACTTGCAGCTGGAAACGCTTTACCAGAGCTTTTCGGAGAAACTATCAATGGAAGATATAAGAGTTTTCCTTAAAAAGGCAGAGGAAAAAGATATAGATGTGTTTATGCTTACGGGAGAACCTGATTGGGCTGAGGAAGATACGGAAAAGCATATAACAGAGGAGCTTAAAAGAGCGGATAAAATAAACAGAAAGCTTGATGGGGAAGCAGAAATTGAGGGTATAATGCTTGATATAGAGCCATACCTCACCGAAAAGTGGGAGGACAGCCGGGAAGAGATGATGACAGAGTATGCGGCGGCCCTGGCAGAGTCCTACAAAACGGCAGAAAAACTGGACCTTAAAATGATTGTGTGCGTGCCGTTTTTCTATGACACCCAAGGCTTTGAAAATGAGCTTGAAAGCATTGCGGCAAACGGCTGTGACGGTATTGCGGTAATGAACTATTACAAGGGCAAAGAAATTGAACATATTGAAACTGAACTCAGAATGGCACAGAAGTATGGAAAGGACATTATAAATATATATGAATTTAACCGGCTGGACACCTACGGTGTTACGGAAAACAACACATACCATGAGGAAGGCACTGGTGCAGCCCTGAGAAATTTCAGGGAGCTTGTGGAGTTTTACTGCATGGAAGAAAACGGAGAAAATCAGGAAGTTTTTCCTGCAGAGGACATAAGCTTTGCTTTCCATGATTTCAGGGCATTAACAAGGGATAATGAACAATGAACGAGGTTTTCAGAGAAGAGAAAAAATTTTTAATAACAATAGATAAAATGTATAAATACAGCAACAGACTTGCTGAAATAATGAAGGCGGACAAGCACAGCACCGGAGACGGATATACCATACGCTCCTTATATTTTGACTCTCTTGATGACAGGGATTTTCACGAGAAGGAAGAAGGCATAGAAATTAGAAGAAAAATAAGGCTTAGAAACTATGGTGCCGATACACCTTTTGCCATGCTGGAAATGAAAAAGAAACAGGGACCGCTGCAGAAAAAGACATCACTGAGGCTGAGCAGGGAAGAAGCACAGCGGATGATAAAGGGAGACTATTCCGTGCTCCTGACTAAGAGCGAGCCATTTGCAGCGGAGTGCTACTATGTCATGAACCAGTTTTGTTACAGACCATGTACGGTGGTTACCTATGAGAGAAAGGCTTTTGTGGCAAAGGAAAATAAAATAAGAGTTACCTTTGACCATCATATAAGGGGCAGTGAAAGCAGCTTTGATATATTTTCGCATACCCACAACGAAAACTACATTTTAGATCCGTATCTTGCGGTACTGGAAGTCAAGTTTAACGGATTTCTTCTTAGTTATATAAAAGACATGCTGAATGAGTGCGATGCAAGCACCACATCTGTAAGCAAATACTGTCTTGGCAGAAGTGCAGGAAAGAATTATCACTTATAACTGATGAATTAAGATACAGAATATAAAAAGAAAAGCAGGGAGAAGAAAAATGAGAGAAATAATAGCAAATATGTTGGAAGAAAGCGGAACGCTTACGGTAGAAGCCATAACCATGCACATCATTGTGGCGGCTTTCCTGAGTGCGGCAGTATTTGTTTCATACTGGTATACCCATGTAGGAACTGCTTACAGTAAAAAATTTAATGTATCACTTGTTACGTTGACCATTCTCACGGCAACGGTAATGACCGTTATCGGAAACAATATCGCCCTTTCTTTAGGTATGGTAGGTGCTTTATCAATAGTCAGATTCCGTACTGCAATCAAAGATTCCAGAGATACTACATATATCTTCTGGGCCATAGTAACAGGCATATGTTGCGGTGTGGGTGACTATGTCGTGGCAGCCATCGGAAGCGGCGTGATATTCCTGGTGATGCTGCTTCTTGGAAGAGTAAAGAACGAAAACAGAATACTTCTCATCATCAGGGCTTCGAGAAGTGTTGAGCAGGATATAGAGAGCATAGTTTTTGATTACTTCAACAAGAAAGCATTGCTTAAAGTAAAAAACACTTCGCCTGATTCTGTGGAAATGATATTTGAGATGACGAGAAGCATATATGCGCTTTCATATAAGAGAGAAAAGAGCATAACAGAGAAAATCTATGATTTAAACAGTGTTGAATATGTAAATGTTGTAACGCAAAGCGATGAAATCAGCGGCTGATTGTGTGGCTGAGGGGTGAAATATTGTGAAAAACAAACTGGCATACATATCGATTATAGCTGTGGTGCTTATAGTTGCTTTTCTTGCAAACGGAACAGCGGTAGAAAAGGAGCGGAAGCGGGTCCATCAGCATCTTGCCGAAGAATGGCAGCCGGCAGTGGCTGCTGAAAATGACGGAAAATATAGCAGTGCTGAAAAAACTTCGGCCGGAGCGGCAGGTATTGACGCAGACAGTTTTGAAACAAACCTTCCAATCGTTAAGATTGAAACAGGAGGAGGGGCAATACCGGGAGCACCCACTTATACCTTTGACAGCAACGGAAGGGTGGATATAAACTCCTATGCGGATTCACCAAATGCGGTGCTGCAGTGCGGCATTGAAATCATTGACGGACAGCAGGGCTTAAACAGATACACGGATACGGCTGATATATCATCACAGGCAAATGTAAAATACAGGGGGAATTCCTCAAGATGGTTTGAAAAGAAATCCTACTCTGTGCATTTCATAGATAAAAACAATATGAAAAACCCGAAGGATATAGCAGGCATGGGGGCTCACGATGAATGGGTGCTTAACGGACCTTTTCTGGACAAGACACTTATGCGTAATTATCTGTGCATGAATGTTGCGGGAGAAATCATGGAATATGCACCTGAAGTAAGATATTGCGAACTTTTTGTGGACGGAGAATACAAAGGACTGTATCTGATTATGGAAACCATCTCCAGATCGGAAAGCAGGCTTAACCTTACAAAGTCGGAAATGCACAGCCGTGTTTCAAGCTATATTATTCATTTTGACAGGGAATCCGACCGTAAAAGACCGCTTAACACTTACGGATATTATTCATATAAAATGGGAAGCGCAATCGTGGAGCTGCGTTATCCGGGACTTGTGGACTATACTGCGGGAAGAAAAAAATATGTGGAAAACGATATAAGCCGTATGGAAAAAATCTTATATTCCTACGATTTGACAGGCGGCAGGCGTGATTACGCAAAGGAACTTGATATAGAGGCATTTGCCGAATATTTTGTAATAAATGAATTTTTCGGAAATCTTGATGCAGGATGGTACTCCACTTTCTTCTATAAAGATGCAAGAGGAAAATTAAAACCATGCGTGTGGGATTTTAACAATTCCTGCGATAACTATATAGAAAATACAAGCGGAGTATCGGGATTCACAATGCAGAATGCACCATGGTTTGAAGCCCTTGTAAAAGATCCGAGGTTTGTTAAAGCAGTCATAAACAAATATCATACCTTGAGGAAGGATGTTCTTAGCGAGGAATATCTGATCTCGTATATAGACGATACGGAAGAATGGCTGGGGGCTGCGATTGACAGAAATTATGAGGTCTGGAATTATGTATGGACCCCGGAAAACCAGGAATGGTTTGTAAGGGAAATGCAGTTCCTGATACCTGTTGAAAGAAATCCGCGTTCTTATGAAGAGGCTGTGGAACAGCTGAAGGAATACATCAGAAACAGAGGAGCATGGCTTGACAAAAATATTGAAAATTTGTATCAGTATTGCCACGAGTCAAGAAATGCAAATGATTTAATACAGTAGAAGAGGATAATATGAAGAAATTTGTATTAACGGTAGTGCTGCTGGCATTGATAGCGTTAGGCGGGTATTATCTGGTATATTACCAGGGCTTTTACCTGAACATGCATAAAGGAACAGAATACCGGGTTATAGCCTGTACTGAAGGAAAGAATATATATACCGTAAACAAAGACGGCAAAAAAGAACCTTTTGTTATAAGGGGAGTGGATCTGCCTTCCTCTGTTGCGGGACATTTTGCTTCTGATTATGCTGTTGATGAAAAGACCTGGATAAGATGGTTTGGTCAGATACAGGAAATGGGTGCCAACACCATACGTATATATACGATATATGATGATACCTTTTACAATGCTTTTTATAAATACAATTTAAAAAGAGAAGAGCCGCTGTATCTGATGCAGGGTATACAGGTTTCGGATTATGCAAACAACTCGGGACAGGACGCTTACAGCGATGATTTTTACGGCAACCTGAAAAAAGATTCAAAGAGCGTCATCGATGTCGTACACGGAAAAAGAAACATACATCTCAACAGCCTTAAGGGCAGCGGATTTTACAGAAAGGATATATCGCCGTGGGTTCTGGGATATATCGTAGGAAGCGACTGGGGTTCGGGAACAGTGGCGTATACCGATAAAAGCGGAAAATATTCAAACCGCTATGAGGGAAGTGTTATCAGTACGGGAAAGGGTGCGAGCGCTTTTGAAGCCATGCTTGCAGAGATAATGGACGGTATGGTCTGTTATGAGCAGGAAAAGTATGCGCAGCAGAGACTGATTGCCTTTATAAATGACCCGTCAAACGATCCGTTCGAATACAGAACATATTATGGAAGACAGCTCGGCAAATACAACCGAATAGATGCCGAAAAAATAGTTCCTGATAAGGAAAAATTCAACGGCTACTTTGCCGCATACCAGATATATAACTTCTGTCCTGATTTTGAACAGTACTTTTCAGGCGCAGAAAAAAAGAGGCTGGAAAATATCCTTGGAGGGATTGACAAAGAAAAATATTACGGAGGCTATGCACAGCTTCTTGCCGAATATCACACTATGCCTGTTGTCATAGCAGGATACGGATATTCCACCGCAAGGGGCACTGACAACAGAGGCGGAGCGCTTACCGAAAGACAGCAGGGAGAAATGTTGCTTGAGGCATACAAAGATATACTGAAGGGAGGATGTGCGGGAGCGTATATATCCTCCTGGCAGGATTCATGGGAAAGGCGTACATGGAATACTTCGTATGCTTCGGACATTACCGAGAACATGAAATGGCATGACGTGCAGACCATGGACCAGAATAACGGCATCCTTGCTTTTGTTCCGGGCAGAGAACGGCCGGTATGCCTTGTTGACGGAAATGTTGAAGAGTGGGAAGCTTCAGGATACGTATCGGAAAGCGAAGGCATAAGGCTGTCTGTAAAATACGATTTGGAGTATTTCTACATCATGGCGCAAGGCAGTGGGATTTCTGAGGACAGACCCCTGTATATTCCCATAGATACCATCAGCGGACTTGGAAGCAGACGGAGTGCCGAGCCTGAGCTGTCATTTGAAAGAAATGCGGATTTTCTTATCTGTATAGACGGAAAGGCAGGAAGCAGCATAAAGGTTCAGGAAAGGTATGATTCACTGAGAGAGAATTACCTGGAAAAAATCACGGGAGAGGACCCGTTTGAAAATCCTCCGGCAAAGGATTCGGACAGGTTCGTTCCAATCAGAATGATTCTGAGTAATGACCGCATTTCAGACCCATTGATGGAAGAGGCTGAGATGAAGGAACTGTCTTATTTTGAAACTGTTGAAACGGGAGCTCTTAAGTATGGAAATGCAGACCCTGAGGCCGGTGATTATAACTCCCTGGCAGACTTCTGCTTTGGAAAAAACTGCGTTGAAATCCGTATACCATGGGCTCTCATGAACTTTTCAAATCCTGCGGATATGAAGATACACAAGGATTACTATGAGTGTTATGGAAGAGAAAGCATGGGCATTTCGGAGCTGTATATAGGCTGCGGATACGGAAACGATACAATAAAGATGCAGAGCGTTCCGATGAAAAAGCAGAGGATAGGAGCCGATTACCATGAAAGACTGAAAGAATCCTATGAGGTGCTGAAGAAAGGATGGAGGAATATATAGCATGAATCTGAAATTTGATGTTAATGCCGTCCTTTTCGGTTATTTGTTTATATGTGTCGTCCTGATGATTTTTAATGTTGTATATATTTTTTATTCTCAGGAGATGAAGAAAAGACTGGAACACGATATAGTTTTCTGGAAAAACAATATATCTGTGCAGCTCAGATATATCTGTGAGGGAAAAGGGATAAGCCGGGGACATTCCGAGCTTATGGAAAAAAGGCTGGATCATACAAGCCAGCTGACGGCCTATTCGAGAGCCCTTGATGAGCTTAGGAATGACGGGGCAGAGCTTGAAGAGTATCTGGAGAAATGCTATATGATTTTTCAGGGACTTGCGGTTAAGTATGCCAGAAAAGAGAGCTTGGACAGAGCTTTCTTTGCACATTTTGCAGCAGTAAACATACAGACCTTCGGTGATGAATATCGCGCGATTATAGAAATTTTTCTGGCATATGTGGACAATTCAACCGTTTACTGCAGGGAAAATGTTTTGAAAGCTTTTTATAAATTCGGGAATATCAGAGCTGTTGAAAATATTTTGAAAATTATAGAGTCAAGAGGACTTTTCCATCACCAGAAGCTTCTTGCAGATGGACTGATGTCCTTTCAGGGAGACAAAGAGGCACTGGCAGAGCTGCTGTGGAAAGAACGCGGTGAATTCAGTGTTTCTACAAACATTGCAATAATACAGTTTATATCGGCATGCTCTCCGAATTTTGCACAGCGGTTCTGCGAAGAAATTAAAAACAGCAAAGCCGATGTGGAGATGAAGCTTGCCATGCTGAGATATTTTCAAAGAAACTTTTATGCTCCTGTCAAACCGATGCTTATTGAATATCTCAGGGTTTCGGAAGAAAAGGGATACAATTTCGCCATAGTGGCGGCTGCGGTACTGGCAAAATATCCCGGTGATGACACTGCCGGCGCGTTGAAAAAGGCATTGACACATTCAAACTGGTATGTGAGGAGAAATGCTGCCATTTCGCTGGTAACTCTTGCGGAAGATAAAAGTGAGCTTGAAAGCATACTTGCAGGTGATGACAGGTATGCAAAGGAAATGCTGGAGTATATGATGACTTCGGCTGAAAAGAAAGGAAAATCATGGTAGATATTGCAGAAAGATTTTTGGAAGGTGTAGGCTGCTTCTTTATAGTATACCTGCTTATATATACATCATATCTGTTCTTATCCGTCGTGGTAGGGGCATGGCAGCTCTATCAGAGGGAGCTGCGTTCCCAGGTCAGCAATGAACTTAAGCATGATTATTACCTGCCTGTTTCAATACTTGTTCCTGCTTACAACGAGGAGGTAACCATAGCGGACAGCATAAAATCGCTGCTCAATCTTGATTACAGGCTTTATGAAATAATAGTTATAGACGACGGGTCATCAGACAATACGGTAAAAGAGGTTGTTGAGACCTTCGGCCTTGAAAAGGTGGAGCGCCCGATTCACATGGAATTGAAATGCAGACCGCAGAAGGCTATATGGGAAGGAACGCACGGCAGAATCAGTATTACGCTCATATCAAAGGAAAACGGAGGAAAAGGCGATGCTCTCAATATGGGCATTAACGCCTCAAAATTTCCTTACTTCCTGTGCCTCGATGCTGATTCAATGCTGCAGAGAGATTCTCTTGAAAAAATTGCGCAGCCTTTGCTGGAAGATGATACAATAGTAGCTGTCGGCGGACTTATCCATGTGGCACAATGCGTAAAGATGGAACAAGGTGAAGTGCTGGGATATCATTTATCCATGAACCCGATTATATCCATGCAGGTTGTTGAGTATGAGCGTTCATTTCTTGCATCACGAATACTGATGGATGGCTTTAACGGCAATCTGATTATCTCAGGGGCCTTTGGACTGTTCAAAAAAGATGTTGTTGTTGAGGCGGGCGGATACGACACGGAAACTCTGGGAGAAGATATGGAACTTGTTGTCAAGCTTCATGTATACTGCAGAAACAACAAAAGACCGTACTGCATCAGATACGAACCCAACGCCTGTTGCTGGAGTCAGGCACCGGGCTCGCTGCGGGACCTGATGAAACAAAGGCGGAGATGGTATCTGGGACTTTTCCAGAGCATGGTTAAATACCGTGCCATGCTTGCAAATCCGAGATTTGGATGCGTTGGTACCATTTCATACATATATTATTTTATCTTCGAGCTGCTGTCACCTCTGATTGAATGCTTTGGTGCGGCAACAATGATACTTGCGGGAAGTCTGGGACTGCTTAACTGGAGCTTTATGGTCCGGTTTTTCCTGCTTTACGGAATATACGGCGCAGTTTTGACACTGACCGCTTTTTTCCAGAGAATATATACGCAGAATTTAAAAATAAGCCTATTGGATTTGTTAAAAGCAGTAGCGATGTGTTTCCTTGAAAACATCTTTTTCAGATATGTTCTGTCCTTCGTGAGAATGACAGCCTTATTTAATTACAGAAAGAAAAGAAAACAATGGGGAAGCATTAAACGTGTAAAAGCAGAAAATATGAAATAACATTAAAATAACAGAATGTAGAATTAAGGAAAGGAAGGTAAATAATATGACGGAAGAATCTGTGCGGATTGAGAGAAAGAACAGCGTAAAGGGCATTGTTTATGTAGTAGTTTCCGCAATATTTTACAGTCTGGGAGGAGTTCTTATAAAAGAAGTTCCGTGGAATCCTATCGCCATAAACGGTTCAAGATGCCTGCTGGCAGGTCTGACCATGCTTATGTATATGAAAATGGTCGGACATAAATTTGTTATAAACAAGACGGTGATGTTTGTAGGCGTATGCAACTTCGCCATGAATCTGACCTTTGTTATAGCAACAAAGATGACTTCGGCGGCAAATGCAATAGTGCTGCAGTTTACTGAACCGATATTTGTTATCATTCTTATGTGGATTATCTTTGGCAAGCGCCCTAAAAAGGAAGCGGTTATTACTTGTATAGTGGTATTTGGCGGAATTATGTGCTTCTTTATGGATAAAATCACTACTGACGGTATGATTGGAAATCTTCTCGCTATTTTTTCAGGCATTACCTATGCGGTGGTGTTTATGACCAAAAGCTTTAAGGGCGGAGATTTTGAATCCTCTTTGGTAGTGGCGATGTGCATAAGCGTAGTTGCGGGGATTCCAAGCGTTATGCAGGAAACGGAATTCTCTTTAAAGATTCTTCTTTGTATAATCGGACTTGGTGTTGTGCAGCTTACTATAGGTTCGATATTCCTGTCAAAGGGACTGGACTTTGTATCGCCTGTTACGGCATCCCTTACATCAACTATAGAACCGATTTTAAACCCCATACTTGTAGCCATATTCTGCGGTGAGACGATAGGACCTTTATCGATTTTAGGCGCAGCACTGGTTATAAGTGCATGTACCTGCTATAACGTATTGGAAGCCATGAAGAAATAAAAAATATGAATAGAGATAAAAGCATATTGCAGAGCAGAGCGTATGAGAAAGATTATGCGCAAAGCTCTGCTTTTTTCTTGACAGAAAATAAATAAAAGCATATTATATAACTACACCCCGGAGGGGTGTATGATGAGAGCATAAAGGATGTAATTTCATGAAAAATACAGAAAATATGGAGAAAACGGATGAAAGCAGATAAAAGCAAGATTTTAAAGCTTCTGAAAACTGCCAGAGGGCAGATTGACGGTATCATAAAGATGGTTGAAGACGACAGATACTGTATGGACATATCACATCAGCTTATGGCAACCGCTGCTGTTCTAAATACGGCAAATCGGGAAATACTGGCGGCACATCTCAAATGCTGTGTGAAAAATGCGTCCACAGAGGCTGAAAAGGATGAGAAAATAGATGAACTTGTTAAAGCATTGGGAAAATTAATGAAATAAGGAATTCTGGATACACTAAAGTTAAAAATAAAGGCAGGAAAGAATTTTGAAGGAAAAGTTTGATATAACGGGAATGACCTGCTCTGCCTGCTCTTCAAGAGTGGAAAAGTGCGTGGCAAAGCTTGTCGGAGAGGAAAACGTAAGCGTTAACCTTCTTACAAACAGCATGCAGGTCGATCTAAAGGATGGGAGCATAACGAAGGATGATATAGTCCGGGCAGTGGAAAAGGCCGGTTACGGTGCTTTCCCGGCTGAAAAAGAAGAAGGCGGCAGGAAAATGCCGGCGGCAGCGGCAGACAGCGGAAAAAATCCGGCTGAAGCACAGGAAAAGTCAATAAAAATAAGACTGGCAGTTTCTTTTGCCTTTCTGATTCCACTGATGTATCTGTCTATGGGGCATATGTGGGGGATGCCTGTCCCGGGATTTCTTGCGGGACATGAAAACGCGGTTTCCTTTGCATTTACGCAGTTTCTGCTGTGTCTTCCTGTGGTGTATGTGAACAGACAGTATTTTATAAAAGGCTTTTCAACTATGGCACACAGGGCACCGAATATGGACAGTCTTATAGCCATAGGCTCGGCGGCCTCACTGGTATACGGTATTTTTGCCATATACCGTATGAGCTATGGCATGGGGACAGGCAATATGGAGTTGGTAGCCTCATATCACGAAGATTTGTATTTTGAGTCTGCTGCGATGATACTGACACTGATAACCGTAGGAAAATATCTTGAGGCAAAATCAAAGGGCAGAACAAGCGAAGCGCTCAAAAAGCTTATGGATATGACACCGAAGATGGCAATAGTCGAAAAAGACGGAATCCAGCAGGAGGTTCCGGCTGAAGAGGTTAAACCGGGTGACATAGTTATCATAAAGCCGGGTGCATCGGTTCCTGTAGACGGAACGGTCATAGAGGGCAGCACAAGTATAGATGAATCGGCGATAACGGGAGAAAGCATACCCGTGGAAAAAGAAACGGGAATGTCCGTCATTGCCGCAACCATAAACAAAACAGGTTTTATAAGGGTGAGGGCAGATAAGGTTGGTACAGACACGGCATTTGCCCAGATTATAAGGCTGGTGGAGGATGCAGGGGCAACAAAGGCGCCAATAGCAAAGCTTGCGGATAAGATAGCGGGAATATTTGTGCCTGTTGTCATAGCCATAGCCCTGGTGACTGCGGCAGTATGGCTCTTTATTGGGGCAGACTTTGAATTTGCTCTTTCCTGTGCAATCTGTGTAATGGTTATTTCCTGTCCGTGTGCTCTGGGGCTTGCAACGCCTGTTGCCATCATGGTGGGAACGGGAAGAGGTGCAGAAAACGGAATCCTGATAAAATCGGGAGAGGCACTGGAGGTGGCACACCGGGCCGACACTGTTGTTCTTGATAAAACAGGAACTATTACAGAAGGAAGGCCGGAGGTGACAGATGTGGTGACGCTGACGGGAACGGAATCTGAACTTGTGGGCATTGCGGCAGCGCTTGAAAAAAAGAGCGAGCACCCTTTGGCAGAGGCGGTTATTGAGTATGCGGAAAGCAGAAACATATTTATAAAAGAAACGGAAAGCTTTGAAGCTGTGTCGGGCAAGGGGCTGACAGGAAGGCTGGACGGCAGTCTGTGTCTGGGAGGAAACGAAAAACTGATGGCGCAGTTTGGAATAGACCTGTCTGCTGCGGAAGATAAAATAAATGAACTGGCAGAACAGGGGAAAACACCTATGCTGTTTGCAAAGGACGGAAACCTTCTGGGCATTATCGCAGCTGCAGATGTGGTAAAAGAATCAAGCCGCAATGCTGTGAAGGAGCTTAAAGACATGGGTATTGATGTCATAATGCTTACAGGGGACAACCGGAAAACCGCAGAAGGCATAGGGGCAGGTCTTGGACTGGGCAGTATTATAGCGGAAGTGCTTCCACAGGATAAGGAAAACGTCATAGCAGGGCTTCAGAAGGACGGAAAATCAGTTGTTATGGTAGGCGATGGCATAAACGACGCTCCGGCACTTGTTCGTGCTGATGTGGGTATCGCCATAGGTGCGGGAACGGATGTAGCTGTGGAAAGTGCTGACATCGTTCTTGTGAAAAATGACCTGAGAGATGTTGCGGGAGCAATAAAGCTCAGCAAAGCGGTTATAAGAAATATCCGGCAGAATCTGTTCTGGGCGTTCTTCTACAACTGCCTTGGCATTCCGCTGGCGGCAGGTGTGTTTTATTCGGCTCTGGGATGGAGACTCAGTCCTATGTTCGGGGCTGCGGCCATGAGCTTCAGCAGTCTGTTTGTAGTATCAAATGCACTGCGTTTGAGAATGTTCAGATTGAGGAAAGACGATTCTGGAGAGGAAAGCAGCTCTGCCGGAAATCCGGAAGATGCGGATGAAATAAATATAAATGAAAAAATGGAGGGAAAAAATATGGTAACTTTGAAAATTGACGGAATGATGTGCCAGCACTGTGTTAAGCATGTAAAGGATGCACTGGAAGCCTTTGAAGGAGCTTCGGCTGAAGTGAATCTTGAGAAAAAGGAAGCTGTGGTGACAGGCGGTGAAGGAGTAACAGCGGAACAGCTGAAAAAAGCTGTTGAGGAAGCAGGCTACGAGGTTACGGAAATAAACTAATTTAAATAGTGAGATGCTAAAATAAACAGGACGTTACCTGTTAAAAAAGTATTAAAAAAGCCGATATAAGTGTTATATCGGTTTTTTGTTTGCATGAAAAAGGAAAAACGTCGTGTATGTAAAATGAAAGAGGTGAAACGAATGGATTTTACCAATATAGGAAATCTGGGGAATTATATAAAGAACTTTAAGTTGG